>CAMLEO010000467.1 GCA_946478975.1 uncultured Steroidobacter sp. | reverse complement strand
TCGCGGTCGCCTGACCGTCCACGCTCGGCGCCGTATAGCTCACCTTCAACGAGCCATCGTTGTTGATGGCCGAGCCTTTCACCACCGCATAGATGTGATCACCATCGGCAAGTGCATCTTCCAAGCGCTTGAAGACCACCACGCCTACACCGTCGCCAAATACGGTGCCGTTGGCATCCGCATCGAAGGTTCGAGTGATGCCGTCGGAAGATTCGATGCCGCCGTCTTCATACATATATCCGGCAGTGCCGGTGATGCGGATACTCACACCACCTGCCATTGCAACGTCGCACTCGCCGTGGAGCAGGCTCCGGCAGGCCATGTGCATGGCCACGCCGGAGGTCGAGCAGAAGGTCTGCACCGTCATCGCCGGGCCCTTGAGGTTCAGCTTGTAGGCGATGCGCGTGGCGAGCGAGTCGTTCTCGTTGCCGACCAGGGCCAGCCACGTGGCGAACGCCGTGTCGGTTCGCTCGGGGCGCGACAAGATGTTGTGGAGATAAAAGCTGAAATTGGATCCCGCGAAGATGCCGATCTTGCCGGCGTAACTTTCGGAGTCGCACGCAGCGTCCTCGAGAGCCTCCCACACGCACTCCATGAACAGCCGGTACTGCGGATCGATCAGCTCGGCTTCGCGCGGCGTGTAACCAAACAACGACGCGTCGAACAGATCGAAGTCCGCGACGTCGTAGCCGGCGCGAACATAGTGAGGATTTCTGAACTCCGCCGGCTTGACGCCGGCTTCGCGAAGTTGCGCTTCGCTGTAGAAGCTGATCGCGTCGACGCCGGCGACCAGGTTCTTCCACAACTCCTCTGGGCTGCGCGCGCCGCCCGGGAATCGCCCGGACATGCCGATCACCGCAATGTCATGCGACGTACTGCCCGCCATCACACGCTCGCGTCGCTGGCTCAGCTGCTGACTCTCGATACTCGGCGCTTCTTGCTGCGCCGGTGAGAGATAGCGCACCTGCGCCTCGATGGTCGGTGCCTCGTACAGCACCACCGGTGTGAGCTCGACCTCCAGCTCTTTGCGCAGCTCCGCGATCACCTGCAGCCCCACCAGCGAATTGCCGCCGAGCTCGAAGAAATTGTCGCGAATGCCAATCTCGCCGATGCCCAGCACACGCTGCCAGATCCCAGCGATCTTGCGCTCCAGCTCGTTGCTCGCCGCGACGAAACTGGTAGCAAGCTGCGGCCGCGGATAGCTGCTCTGGTGGCGCTCTCGATCCTCGCGCACCACGCTGGACATCTGCTCCACCGTGCAACAGTTGCTGTCGGCTACGATCCCGACCGCATCCTCGGGCAGCACCAACACCTGCGGAACATCCATCGAGAGAATGCGACGGATGGCTTCCATGCCTTCTTCGAACGCGATGCCGAACTCCTCGCGATACGCGATGAGCGCTTTGCGAACCTCCGGCTGATAACCCTTGAGCCCTTCCTCGCCCCACGGATTCCACTGCCATGAGCCGAAGTTGATCGCGACCGTCATGCCATGACGGTGGTGATTGCGCTGGGCGAAGGCGTCCATGAACGCGTTGGCCGCGCAGTAATCGATCTGTCCTGCGCCACCACCGACAAGCGACGCGAACGATGAAACCAGGACCATGAAATCAAGCGACATGCCGTCGAGTGCGCGATCCAATGCCAGTGTGCCCAGCATCTTCGGTGCCAGAACACTCGCTGCAGTCTGTGCCGACTTCAACTGCGTCAGGCCCTGGCCTGCGACGCCAGCCGCGTGGAACACGCCGTTGATCGAGCCGAAATGCTCGACGGCCTCATGCACCGCTGCATCCATCTGCGCTTGATCGGCAACATCCGCCGTCAGCAGCAACACCTGCGCTCCGGCTTTCGTCAGAGTGTTGAGCTTGCGGACTCGATCGGTGATGCGATCATCTTTGCCTCGTGCGCAGATCTCATCCCACTGCTCGCGCGGCGGCAGTCCCGAGCGGCCAAGCAGGGCGAGTCTGGCGCCGAAAGTTCGATATAAATACTCCGCAATGGCAAGACCGATGCCGCCGATGCCGCCGGTTATCAAATACACGCCACCTTCCCTCAGGCGCGGCGTCGGCTCCAACGGCGCGTCGACGCGCACCGGCTCCAACGTCGGCACCCAGCGTTGACCCGCACGGAATGCGACGAACTGGTGCTGCTTGCTGCCGAGAATTTCACACGCGAGTCGCGTGGCCAGCTGCGCTGGCGATGGTCCGGTTTCGTGACTGCAGAACAGATCGATACTGCGACAGGCGACATTCGCAAACTCCTGTCGGATCACTTTGCATGGACCGCGCACCGTCGCCTTCGCCGGATGAATGTTCTCGATGCCGAGCACCGGCTCCATGTCGCTCGCGACGATGCACAGCTCGATAGTTGCGTCGTTCAATCGATCGCTGATGGCCTGCGCCAGGAAGAACAGACTGTAGAAGCCCGCGTCCATGCGATCCTGCAACTGTTCGCCGGCCGCTTCGCTCCACTGCTCCGATGTCCACAGATGGATGATTCGATCAGGAATGCGCTTGCGTTGTACGAGTG
>CAMLEO010000466.1 GCA_946478975.1 uncultured Steroidobacter sp. | reverse complement strand
GAGGTGGCGGTCATCGGCGCGCCGCATGCCCGGCTCGGCGAACAAGCTGTGATGGTGGTGCTGCCGAAGGCGGATGATGACCGGCCGAAGCTCGAAGAGCTGGTGGCCCATCTGAGCCAGCGCGGATTGCCCAAGGAATGTTTGCCGGAACGGCTGGTGTTCACGAGCCGCTTGCCCAGAACGGAATGGGGCAAGTTCAATCGAGCCGCGATGCGCGAATGGCTGATCGAGCAGTCGGACCCGCCGACGCGCGCGGCTTCGTGACGAATCCCGATGCGCGAGCGCAATCGGCAATGGCTGCTTCACAGCCGTCCGTCGAGCACGCTGGGCCTGGAACATTTCGAGTATCGCGAGCAACGATTCGAGCCGCCGCACCTCGAAGCAGGCGAGGTGCTGGTGCGCAACCTGGTCTTGAGCTGCGCGCCGACCATTCGCAATTGGATCAACGAAAGCCGGCGCAGCTATCGCGAGTCCATACCGCTGGGTGAGCCGATCGTCGGGCCGGCGTGCGCGCAGGTTGTTAGTTCCAGGCATCCGCGCTTCGTTCCGGGCTCGCTGCTGGTCGGAGTCTCGCGCTGGGAAGACTACTCAGTGATCGTGCCCGACGCCGCATTCGCTCCGGTGTTGGAAGTCCCTTCGGGCGTGACACCCACCGATGCGCTCGGCGTCTATGGCTTGAACAGCCTCACCGCCTATTTCGGCCTGCTCAAAGTCGGCGCGGCGAAACCCGGCGAAACAGTTGTGGTCTCCGCTGCAGCGGGCGCAGTCGGCTCGATTGCCGTGCAGTTGGCCAAGCTCAAAGAATGTCGCGTGATTGGCATCGCCGGCGGCGCTGATAAATGCCAATGGCTCCAGCAACACTGCGGAGCGGACGGCGCCATCGATTACAAATCCTCCGATGTATCCGCCTCGCTCACGCTGCTGGCTCCGAAGGGCGTCGATGTTTTTTTCGATAACGTCGGCGGCGAGCTGTTGCAAACAGTCGTCGATCACATGGCTGTGCACGGTCGCGTCGTGGTCTGCGGGCAAATCTCAGCATACGACGGCGCAGCGCCTGCGCCCGGGCCACGGGACATGATGCGTGTGGTGTATCAGCGCTTGACCATTCGAGGCTTCGTGCTCGGCGATTTCATGGCGCAGGCGCATGCAGCGCGTGCCGACCTGATGCGCTGGGTGGAGCAAGGAAAGATCGCTCGGCATCAAGACGTTCGCAGCGGTTTTGCCGTGGTTCCAGCCGCATTTATCGAGCTGTTCAGCGGCACCAACCGCGGCGCCCTGCTGATCGATATTGCACGACCTTATTGACAACCGACCGGACGGTCGATAGGTTGCACATCAATGTCAGCCTTCATCGCGAACGAGCTTTCCGACGCCGCGCCGAGCGCCTCTGGCACGCCCAAGAAATATTTGGGCGAGGTTGGCCAGGTGCGAGAGAACTCGCGTTTCGACGAAGTGCGGCTGGACGCCTGGCTGCAGGTCGCACTGCCGGGCTATCGCGGGCCGCTGTCGGTGAAGCAGTTCGACGGCGGCCAATCGAATCCGACGTATCTGCTGCAAACGCCGGCGCGCAAATATGTCCTGCGCCGCAAGCCGCCTGGCGTGTTGTTGAAATCCGCGCACGCCGTCGATCGCGAGTTTCGCGTGCTCAGGGCGCTGAGCTCGCAGGGCTTTCCGGTGCCCGAGCCGTTGGTTCTGTGCGAGGACGATGCGGTCATCGGCACGATGTTCTATGTGATGGGTCACGTTGAAGGCCGCATCTTCTGGGACTGCGCCATGCCGGACCTCGGGCGACACGAGCGTGCGGCGATTTTCGACGCAGTGAATGACACGCTCGCTCGACTGCATCGTTTCGATCCCGCCAGTGTCGGGCTGCAGGACTTCGGCCGGCCGGGCAATTATTTCGCGCGGCAGATCAAACGCTGGTCGCAACAGTACGAGGCCACGCATACGGCCGAGATTGTGGAAATGAATCGACTGATCGCCTGGCTGCCGACGGCAATGCCGCCGGATGACGGGCTGGGGCGCATCATTCATGGCGACTACTCGTTTCACAACGTGCTGATCCATCCCACGCAGCCGCGCGTCGTGGCGGTCATCGATTGGGAGCTGTCGACCATCGGACATCCGCTGGGCGATCTCACGTATCACATGATGGAGTGGTACCGACCGGCCGGCACCGATCTGCGTGGCACGCTCAAAGAGCGTGACCTGCGGGCGTTAGGGATTCCCACGTTCGAGGAGTACGCAAACCGTTACTGCGAACGCACTGGCTTCGCGGTTGGCGGCAATTGGGCGTTCTATCGCGCCTACAACTTATTTCGCGTGGCGGCCATCATTCAGGGCGTCGTGCACAGACTGCAAAACGGCAACGCGGCTTCCAGCAACGCGGCGGAACTCGAGGCGCGGGTGCGGCCTCTTGCGCAGGCCGCCTGGCTGGAAGCTCGCGAGGCGGGTGCCGTAGGTTAGCGATTAAGTCACAACATCTATTCGAAACATTGGTAAGAGGGCGGATCCATGCTCGAGAAAGACGTAATCCAGTATGAACTGGCCGACAACGGCGTTGCCACCATCTGGTTGAACCGGCCGCACAAGCGCAACTGCGTCAGCCCGCAGTTGCTGAAGGAGTTGGAAGCGGCGGTA
>CAMLEO010000465.1 GCA_946478975.1 uncultured Steroidobacter sp. | reverse complement strand
TCCTGGCGCTGAACGCCGCGATCGAGGCCGCGCGGGCCGGCCACCAGGGTCGCGGCTTCGCGGTGGTCGCCGGCGAGGTGCGCAGCCTGGCGCAGCGCAGCGCCGAGGCGGCGAAGGAAATCAAACAGCTGATCGGCGACAGCGTCGAGAAGGTTCGCGCCGGATCGGATCTGGTTGCAAAATCCGGCGAGCAATTGCGCCAGATCGTCGACAGTGTGCAGCGGGTGACGCACGTGGTCGAAGGGATCGCCAGCGCCAATACGGAGCAGGCCGCCGGCATCTCGCAACTGAACGACGCGGTCGGGCAGCTCGACCAGATCACTCAACAGAATGCAGCCGGCACCGAGGAAATCGCCGCCGCCAGCAAGATGATGTATGAACAGTCCGAGCGCCTGGCCGCCACCGTCGCGTATTTCTCGGTCGCAGGCGGCGCCAGAAATATGACTTTGCCGGCCTCCCGGCCGACCGCCGTGCGCACGGAGATGAACGACGAGCACTATGAAGCCCGCTACGGCACTTGAAGCGTCACTCAACACAGACAAATCGGATTTGCCCAATCCTCGAAACTGAGCAATCTGTCGCGAATCCGACAGTGACTGAAACCACTGACGCAGGCATGTCGAAATTGGTCACAAGTTGACAAGTCCGCCGGGTGCACGATGTCCGGGCAATAACGCACCAAAGCACCGGCGAGCCAACTCTTTGATCACACTATGCAACTGCAGCTTTATCGCCCCTCTGGTCGGCTGGACGATTTGGCCCGCGCACAAGTAGTCTTGGACGCCGTGGACGCTGATTTCGACGTACAGACCCGAGTCACCGGGCTCGACGAGTTGCGCGTCAGGCGGCCCGGCGAGGCCTGCCTGGTCGTCATACACGCACCCGTTCAGAGTGACCTCGGACGACGCTTCGTGCTGGATAGAGACACGACGACGGTCGGTCGCGGCCGTGACAACGATATCGTCCTGCCGAGCGACTGCGTCTCCCGCCGGCATGCCCGGCTGGAACAGCGCGCCGGCAACCTGTTCGTGGTCGACCTGGCCTCCACCAACGGCACGTTCATCAACGACGACGCGCATTCGATTCGCGAGCGCCAGATTCAGCGCGGCGACCGCCTGAAGATCGGCGACACGATTTTCAAATACCTGTCGGGCTCGGACATCGAGCTGCAGTATCACGAGATCATTCATCGCATGACCGTCACCGACGGGCTGACCGATCTCGCCAACCGCAAGCAGCTGGACCTGGTGCTGGCCGACGAGATTCCCCGTTCACGCCGCCAGAACCTGGCGCTGTCGATGCTGATGATCGACATCGATCATTTCAAAACCATCAACGACACGCATGGTCACCTGACCGGCGACTCAGTGCTGCGCGGCCTGGCCGGCATCCTGCAGCGTCGGCTGCGCCCCAACGCCCGGCTCGGTCGTTACGGCGGCGAGGAGTTTTGCGTGATCCTGCCGGAGACCTCGTTGCATCACGCGGCGAAGATCGGCGAGGAGCTGCGAGCGCTGGTCGAAGCGCATGCGTTCGTCGCTGAAGACAAGAATATTCGCGTGACGATTTCGGTCGGCGTCGGCACGCTGACGGACGACATGGCGCAGGGGGATCTGTACAAGAGCGCGGATGAGATGTTGTACCGGGCGAAGCGCACCGGTCGCAACCGCGTGTGCTACGACCTGCTGCAGTTCGACTGAGCACCGGAGGGGGTAATAAATAAACAAAAACCCAATTACCCCGCAGGGGTAATTAAAAATTAAATTCCGGCTTGTGCGGCAGCAGCCCGCGGACCTCGTGGTCCTTCAGCTCCCGCCACTTCCCTGTCTTGAGCCCCAGCCCTTCCAGCGTCAGGTTGATGATGCGCACTCGTTGCAGCCGCAACACCTTGTAGCCGAAGAACGAGCACATCCGGCGGATCTGCCGGTTCAGCCCCTGCGTCAACACGATTCGAAACGTCGCCGGCCCGACGCGGCTCACTTTGCAGGGCTTGGTGACCGTGCCGAGGATGCGCACGCCGCTCGCCATGCCGTTGAGGAAAATTTCCGTGACCGGCCGGTCGACCGTGACCACGTATTCTTTTTCGTGCGCGTTCTCGACGCGCAGGATCTCGTTGACGATGTCGCCGTTGTTGGTCAGCAGGATCAGCCCTTCGGAATCCTTGTCGAGACGGCCGATGGGAAAGATGCGCTCGCGGTAGGCGACGAAGTCGGTGATGTTGCCGGGGATCTCACGATCGGTGGTGCATACCACGCCGACCGGTTTATTGAGCGCGATGTAGACGTGCTTCTCCGCGCCGCCGACCGGCTGGCCGTCGACGCACACGACATCGCCGTCGTTGACCTGCATGCCCAGCGTCGCGACCACGCCGTTGATCGTGACCCGCCCCGCTTCGATGCGAGCATCGGCCTCGCGCCGCGAGCACAACCCCGTCTCGCTGATGAACTTGTTTAGACGCATTATCTGACTGGTCGAAAGTGGCCGAGGCCCTTGCGACGAACTTCCTACGCCGACGGAATGAACTCGTCGTCGCCCTGATGCTCGCGCTCGAACTTCAGGAAATCGTGGTAGCCGCAGCGGTTGCCGTATGGATATTTGCGGCACACGCCCGGGCGCGCTTCGTACACGGTGCAACGGCGCTCGTCGGTGTCGAAGAAGCGGCAGATGGATTTGTAGATGTGATCCTTCTTGTGACGTAGCAGCTGCTCGTCCACTTCCTTGGTCTGGTAGTGATACGTGAACTTGCGCTTGGCCGCCTCGAACGACAGGCCGAAGTGCTTC
>CAMLEO010000464.1 GCA_946478975.1 uncultured Steroidobacter sp. | reverse complement strand
AATCCCGCGCTCCATCAAATGCAGCGCCACCCGCTCGGGGCCGTCGGCAAACAAGTGCAAGTTCACTTCGGAGTGAGCTGAAGCCGTGCCGCTGAGCACGGGGCCAACCAGCCGCGGCTGAAAGTTGTCGAGCAGCTTCATCGCCTGCAGGGCCGTGCGCCGTAGCGCGCTCAACACGTTCGAATGTTTCGAGCCTTCGAACAAGCGATGATGCGCGGCCAGCGCCGCTTCGATCTCGGTGTTCTTCGGTAACACGGCGATGTCCGTCGCGCCCAATCGCTCCGCGGCCTTGCGCTTGGCGAGGCCGTAATCGTCGATGCCCTGCTCCGACATGATGCGGGCAGCTTCCTGCGCCAGGGCCATGCGCAACTGCTCCGCGCGCGGATTGGTTCGTTTGCTCATCTTCTGTCCATCAATCCCGAAACGTCAGAACAGCGAATCCTCGCTCTGATCTTTGTTTTGCTCGTTACCTTCGCTGGTTGGCAGCGCCGTGTCCACTTCCGCC
Source organism: uncultured Steroidobacter sp. (assembly GCA_946478975.1). The sequence continues at coordinate 2,285 of CAMLEO010000464.1, read as the reverse complement.
TGCGGCGGCAGGTGCCCGGCCATGAATGTTTCAAAGATCGCGTTCGGATCGCCCGGCCGGGCCGCGAGCCCGGTATCGGCGGAAATGCGCATCGAGACCAGCCCCGGCGGCGGCGCGCGTTTTTGTTCCGGCACACCCTTCAACGCTTCGGCCATGAAGTAAATCCACATCGGCAGCGCCGTGCGGCTGCCTTCTTCGCCGGGCCCGAGCGTTTTCTCCTGGTCGAAGCCAATCCATGCCGTACCCACCAGCGAGCTGTTGAAGCCGCAGAACCAGGCGTCGCGACGATCGTTGGTGGTGCCGGTCTTGCCGGCGATGTCGCCGCGTTTCAACTGCAGAGCGCGCACGGCCGTGCCGCGTTTGATCACGTCGCTCATCATGTCGGTGATCAAATAATCGTTCTGCGGTGACAGCACCTGCGGCGCGAGGATCTTGTCCGTCATGTAAGTGCGGCCGCCCCAGCGCGTTTCATCACTTGCATCAGCACGAATCGGCGCATCGAGCAGACTCGCCGTCGCCGTGGCGGTGCCGCCTTCTTCAGCGGTCGGCTGCGTGCAGTCCTGGCACGCGAACTTCGGCTGCGCCTCGTACGCGACCTTGCCGTCCGTCGCGACGATGCGTTCGACGAAGTAAGGTTCGATGCGGTAGCCGCCGTTCGCAAATACGGAATAGGCGCTCGCCATTTCCAACGGCGACACCTGTGCCGTGCCCAGCGCCAGAGAAAGATTGCGCGGCAGGCTGTTTTCCGGGAAGCCGAAACGTTCGATGAACTGCGTCGCATACGCTGGGCCGAGCGAGTTCATCACTCGAATCGACACGAGGTTGCGTGAGCGCACCAGCGCTTCGCGCAAGCGCATCGGGCCGCCGAACGTGCGCGAGTTGTTCTGCGGGCGCCAGCTGCCTTCCAGCGTGGGATCTTCGATCACCAGCGGCGCGTCGTTCACGATGCTAGCCGGTGTGAAGCCCTGATCGAGCGCGGCGGAATACAGGAAAGGTTTGAACGACGAGCCCGGCTGGCGCTTGGCCTGCACCGCGCGGTTGTAGTTGCTCGCGAAATAATCGAAGCCGCCGATGAGCGCGGCGATCGCGCCATCCTGAGGATCCATCGCGACGAACGCACCTTGCGCTTCGGGCACCTGCACCATGCGCCAGCTTCCCGAAACTTCCTGCGCGATATAAATAATATCGCCGACCGCGAGCGCGTCACTCGTTCGCTGTAACGCCGGACCGATGCTGCCATCGGGCAACGGTGCGCGAGCCCAGCTGATGCCGTTCCAGCCGAGATTGATACGACCGGCATTACGAGCAAACGCAACGGCGCTTTTTTCTTCGGTCGAGATCACGATCGCCGGCTCCAGCCCGCCGCGCAACGCGTAATCTTCCAAAGCCTGCGACCATTCCTTCTCGCGCGCCCCGGACGGCAACGTCACACGTCCGGCCGGGCCGCGATAACCATGGCGCTGATCGTATTCAATCAACGCGCCGCGCAGTGCTCTCACTGCTGCGTGTTGCAGCCGGCTGTCGACTGTCGTGATCACTTCATAGCCGGCGGTGTAGGCCTCGGGGCCGAGCCGATTGAACAAATCGGCACGCACCATCTCGGCAATATATGGAGCTTCGACCTCAACCGCGGGGCCGTGCAGTTTCGATTCGACCGGCGACGCCAACGCGGCTTCGTATTCCTGCTGCGTGATGAATTCCTTTTCGCGCATACGACGCAAAACATATGAACGACGCTGACGGGCCAGCTCCGCGTTCGCAACCGGGTTGTCACGAGACGGCAAACGGAACGTGCCGGCGATCAGCGCGATCTCGGGCAATGTGAGCTGGTCGACCGCCTTGCCAAAATAAACTTCCGCCGCCGCGCCGATGCCGTATGCGCGCTGGCCCAAGAAGCTCTTGTTCAGGTACAGCGCCAGGATCTCTTGTTTGGTGAGCTCCTGCTCGATGCGCAGCGTGGTGAAGATTTCCAGCATCTTGCGCCGATAGCTCTTCTCCGGGCTGAGGAAGATGCCGCGCGTCAGCTGCATGGTGATCGTGCTGCCGCCCTCAGATTTCTCGCCCGACATGAGGTGCCGGACGATGGCGCGGATCAGGCCGGGATAGTCGACGCCGCCGTGCTGGAAGAAGTTATCGTCTTCAGCGGCGAGCACCGCGTTGATCAGCTGGCCGGGAATGGCTTCGAACGGGAGCGGAATGCGCCGCTGTTCACCGAACTGAGCGATCAGCCGCCCGTCTCGGCTGAACACCCGCAGCGGCACCTGCAGGCGAATGTCTTTGATGGT
>CAMLEO010000463.1 GCA_946478975.1 uncultured Steroidobacter sp. | reverse complement strand
CAAGGGCATCGGCGTCACGATGCTGTTGCATTGTGACCTGGTGTTCGTTGCCGAGAACGCGAAGCTCTCGACGCCGTTCGTGAATCTCGCGCTCGTGCCGGAAGCTGCTTCGAGCGTGCTGATGCCGGCTCGCATCGGCTACGCACGGGCGTTTGCGATGTTTGCTTTGGGCGAGCCCATCGATGGACGCACGGCTGCGAATATCGGATTGGCCAACGCCGCCGTGCCTGCGAATGAAGTCGGCGCGAAGGCATTAGCTGCTGCGAAACTGCTCGCGAGCAAGCCGACTGGAGCGCTGCAAGCCACGAAACAACTGATGCGCGACAGCCAGGCGATTGCGGCCGTGATGGCGCGTGAAGGTGAGATTTTCGGCGCCCGCCTCAAATCGCCGGAAACGGCAGAAGCGTTGCGCGCGTTCGCCGAGCGTCGTCCGCCCGACTTCAGCAAATTCAGCGGTTGATTTCGGTCGAAAGGGCCTTAAGCCGCTTTCGATCATCGAAGCATTCAGTAACTAGGCTTCGGTTTTTTCTTCACCGGCTTGCGCGGCGTCGGATGACGCTGCAATCGGATCGGCAGCTGCGGCTCTTCTGGCTCGTCCTCCACCGACCACTTCTCTTTGAACATCTGCATCGCTTCCGACTGCACCGCTGCGTGTCGATTCGACAGCATCAGCGACGACGGCGCGCACACGCGTGCACGGATCAAGCCCAGGTCGGCCGCGGCATCGAACAGGCTCGGATACCAGCTCTGCCAGCTCGGCAGCAGGTGCTCAACCTGCTCGCGCAGGCTGCGACGATCTTGAGGTTCGGCGAGGGTGACGGTCACAGCGGCCCTTGTACCACAAAAGTTTTTCGAAAAACGACGGCTGCGCTCATGAAACGAGCCTCCGGCTCGACCGCCCGCGGCGATTTGCTATTGTGGAGCCCACACAATTTGAACAGCTGGTGAACCCACCGGCAGCGGAGCGATGACGATGACTTCAGCGATCACCTTGACGGGCAGTTGCCTTTGCGGCGCAGTCACTTACGAGGTGCGCGGCCCGTTCAACATGATGATGCATTGCCATTGCTCGATGTGCCGCAAGCATCATGGAGCGGCGTTTGCGACCTTTGTCGGGGCGCCGCTGATGGGCTTCAAGTGGTTGACAGGCGAGGATCGAGTCGGCAGCCATGCATCCTCGGAAAAAGGCCGACGATACTTCTGCCGTCAATGCGGCTCGGTCGCGCCGACGCTGGTGAAGGAGATGGATCTTGCGATCGTGCCCGCGGGCAACCTGCAAGGCGATCCCGGCGTGCGTCCACAAGGTCACATCTTCGTCGGCTCCAAAGCGTGCTGGTACAACATCACCGACGACTTGCCTCAGCATGAAGAATATCCGCCGGAATACGGCATCGGCGGCGTCACCCGCCCCGTTGTCGAAACGACGCCGGGCATCGTGAAAGGCAGCTGTCTGTGCAACAGCATTCAATACGAGATCAGCGGCCCGCCGCTGCGAAGTGCGAACTGTCATTGCTCGCGCTGCCGGCGTGGGCGTAGCGCCGCTCACGCTTCGAATTTCTTTTATCCGATGGCGGTATTCCGCTTCACGCGCCAGGACGCGCCGATTCGCGCTTACAAGGTTCCCGAAGCGCGCTTCTTCACCCAGGCGTTTTGTGAGAACTGCGGCGGCAAAGTGCCGTACATTTCCGTAGAGCGCGGCGCCGTCGTGGTGCCGGCCGGGCCTTTGGATACGGATCCAGGACTCCGGCCGGCTGCTCACATTTATGTCGGCGACAAAGCGCCGTGGTTCGAGATCACCGACAAGAGCGTGCCTCAGTTCGAGGGCTCACCACCGGTTTGAACTTATTCAAGACTCGGGATCGGGCATCCTGCCACGACCCTCGTGCGAGCCGGCAAAAGGCGCGACTTTTACCGGCTCGCTCGCCGCCTTTGGCGGCGGGGTACATCCATGTACCCAATCATTCCAGGCTGCGGGCCTGGTACCAGTCGAAGCGGCGGGTCGCCAGCATGACCGCCGCGAGGGCGACGAACAGAATGATTGCACCGAGCAGCAGGCTGTAATCTTCCGAAAGTACCAGCATATAAAGCAGGCCGTAGACCACTGTCATCGCTCCGCCGGCGACGAAACCCCGGCGTGAGCTGCGCAACGCGCCGGCGATATAAAATCCAATCAACAACACCAGCGCGGCGGCAGCGATCAGATAGGCAGCGACGAACGCCACGTGCTCGGACAGCGCGATCAGCAACAGATAAAACATGCTGAGCGCGAGACCGACCAGCAGATATTGCAGCGGGTGCAGCCGGTTGCGCGTCACCTGCTCCCAGGCAAACAGCGTCAGGAATGTGAGAGCGATAAAGAGCGCGGCATATTTCACCGCGCGCTCGGCGCGTTGATAGATATCGACCGATTGAAACAAGCCGACGCCGAACGAGGATTGCGACAGCATCAGGCCGCTGACCTCGCCGTCGCTCCACACCTGCCGATAGGCGCGATTCAATTCCAGCACTTGCCAACGAGCATCGAATCCCTGCTCGGTGATGTTGCGTTCGGCGGGCAGGAACGCGCCCTGAAACGAAGGATGCGGCCAGTTGGATTTCATGTGCACCGTCGTCACATTGCCCAGCGGCAGCATCGATACGTTACGACTGCCGGCGACGACTGCGCCGAAATCGAACGACGCCGTGCCTTTCTCCTGCAGAGCTTTCAAGTCAACGAGCGCTTCGACACCGGGATGCACGCTCGGACCGGCGGGCCGGAGCGTGACCCCCTGGCCGGCGAAATCCGCTCGCGTGACTTCACGCAAGCTCGTCACCGATGAG
>CAMLEO010000462.1 GCA_946478975.1 uncultured Steroidobacter sp. | reverse complement strand
GCAATTTCCGACGATCACCGGGATCATGGCACTTTTCCACCACAACTGACGGAGAAGGCAGATGATTGCTCGCATGGTCGCGTTTGCAATGTTGGCCGGGGCTGCTACTCAAGCGGCTGCTTATGGAACCGTGAACGGCAAGGTCATTGAGGTTCGGGTCGATCGATTCGGCCAGGGAATGGTGTTCTTCGACCAGCCGGTCGGTGGGACCCGGCCCGCATGTTCCATCGCGGCGTATGCCAACGCATTTGCCTTCGATACCAATACCGCCGGAGGAAAAAGCATCCTCGCCGCCGTGCTGGCAGCCAAGGCCACTGACTCGGTGGTGAGCGTCATCGGCGCAGACGAGTGCAAGACGTACGGGAATGCCGTGGTCGAGGATTGGAGCTACGGCCACGTGAAGTGACCCGGCCGTAGACTGCCGGGAAAGGTGGCGCTCCCACGGGGATTCGAACCCCGGTTTAGGCCTTGAGAGGGCCCCGTCCTAGGCCTCTAGACGATGGGAGCGTCGTGATTGCAGGGCGCGCCGGTGAGGCGGGCCGGGAAGACGGGGTATTATACGGGCAGTTTTCCGCCGCTCAAGTTTTGCGCAGGCTTTAGGCTATTGAACGATAACAACACTTCCGCCGAGCTCGTCGATGAGGCCAGTACCCCTCGGGTGGTACCGCGCGACCAGCATCCGATCTCGCGAGCCAACATCTCCTCGAACGCATTGAAGGTGCTGTACCGCTTGAAGGAGGCCGGCTACCAGGCTTTCCTCGTGGGCGGCGCGGTGCGCGACCTGCTGCTCGGGTTGCAGCCGAAGGACTTCGATGTCGCGACCAACGCGCATCCGGATCAAGTGAAGCAGTTGTTCCGCAACTGCCGCCTGATCGGTCGTCGCTTTCACCTCGCGCACGTGCGCTTCGGTTACGAAATCATCGAAGTGGCGACCTTTCGCGCCGCGCACACCACCATCGATGAGGACAACAGCGTCGATGAAGCCGGGCATCGCGTGCTCGACGAGCGCGGCCGCATCCTTCGCGACAATCTCTACGGCACCATCGAAGAAGATGTGTGGCGACGTGATTTCACCGCCAACGCGCTCTACTACAACATCGGCGATTTCTCGGTATGGGATTACGTCGGTGGTTATGACGACGCGCAAGCGCGCGTGTTGCGGCTGATCGGCGATCCCGAAACGCGTTATCGCGAAGACCCAGTGCGCATGCTGCGCGCCGTGCGTTTCGCGGCGAAGCTCGATTTCACTATTCATCAAGACACCGCCGCGCCGATTCCAAAGCTCGCGTGGATGCTTGACGGCGTGCCGCCGGCGCGCTTGTTCGATGAAGTGAACAAGATGTTTCTGGCAGGTTACGCCAGCCGCTCGTTCGAGCTGCTGATGCGAGAAGGTCTGCTGGAACATTTGTTTCCTGATGCGGCCGCTGCGGTCGCCGCCGAGCCGGACAGCCCCGCGGTAAAGCTGTTGCACTTGGGATTGCAGGGCACTGACGAGCGCGTGCGTGCTGATAAATCAGTGACGCCGACGTTTCTATTTGCAGTGTTGTTGTGGCCGTCGATTCGCCAGCAATTCGAACGTTTGCAGGCTCAGCAAGGCGCCGACATTCAGGCGCTGCTCGCGGCGTGCGATATGGTCACTGCGCGTCAGCAGTCGCGCGTCGCCGTGCCGAAGCGGTTCACGTTGCCGCTGCGGGAAATCGTTGGTCTGCAGCCGCGATTTGCGCAAAGAGAAGGGCGACGTGCGCTGCGTCTGCTCGATCATCCGCGATTCCGCGCGGCTTATGACTTCTTGTTGTTGCGAGCGGCGGCGGGCGAGGTCGAGCAGGAAGTGGCGGACTGGTGGACCCAGGTTCAAACCATGTCGGTCGAAGAGCGAACCGCTGCGGTGGAGCAAGGGCCTCACAGCCAGTCGTCCGCGCCTGCGGGTCGCAGACGTCGTCGCCGGCGTCGTCGACGCGCTCCGCCCGCTTGAGCGCCGCGAATCCCATCGAGCGAGCGACATGGTTTCCAGCCTATGTCGCGCTCGGCAGCAATCTGGATGGTCCGGCAACGCAGATCGAGCGAGCGTTCGCGACGTTGTCCGAGCTGCCCGATTGCCGGCTGATCGCGCGCTCGCGTCTGTATCGAACGCAGCCGCTCGGTCCGCAGGATCAACCCGAGTTCATGAACGCCGCGGCCGGCTTGCTGACCAAGCTGAGCCCGCGCGAGCTGCTGGTCGCGCTGAAGAATCTGGAACAGTCGCTCGGCCGCGACGTGCCGGTCGTGCGTTGGGGCCCGCGACGGATCGATCTAGATCTGCTCGTGCACTCCGACGTGCAGATTTCGGAAAGCGATCTCATCGTGCCTCATCGTGGTCTGCCTGAGCGCAACTTCGTCCTGTATCCTTTGTGCGATATCGCGCCCGACCTGCACGTTCCCGGTCACGGGCGTGTCAGTCAGCTCGCGGCGCGCGTTGGAGCCGCCGGCATTGCACTCCTTGAATAACTTCAGCGGTGGACATGACAGAGAAAGCTCCCATTCAGGCGCCGCACCGGTTGATCGTGGTCGAAGGACCGATCGGCGTCGGCAAAACCAGCCTGGCGCGGCGGCTGGCGCGCAGTTTCGGTAGCGAGCTGATTCTCGAACAGGCGGACGAGAATCCCTTTCTGGAGCGTTTCTACAAAAATCCGCGCTCGGCGGCGCTGCAGACTCAATTGTTCTTTCTGTTCCAGCGCACGCGCCAGCTGGAGGACATTCGTCAGCACGATCTGTTCGACACCGTGCGCGTCGCCGACTATCTGTTGGATAAGGACAAGCTGTTCGCGCAGCTCACGCTCGATGACGAGGAGTTCGCGCTGTACGAGCAGGTGTATGC
>CAMLEO010000461.1 GCA_946478975.1 uncultured Steroidobacter sp. | reverse complement strand
AGCTCATCCAGGATCCGCACGTGCAGAGCTGGACCCAGGACGCTGAAGTCGAAGTCGCGGCCGGGTTCGGCAACGGTCGGTAAATACCGGGCACGCAGGGCGTACTTTCCCACCACGCGCGGCAGCGATAAGTTCGCTGCGCATGGTAATTGGCATCGGAATGCCTAGAATCGACCGCTCGACTCGATTCGACTCGATCAAGCAGGAAGGCTATGCGCTGGGCATCCGCCGTCGATACCGACAACTCGTTGCGAGCCGCGGTGGAGCACGCCGCTGAAACCGTGTTTCTCGGGCTCGGCCGGCAGGAACCGGATCTGGCCATCGTCTTCGTCAGCGCCGAACACGCGGCGCACTTCGATGCGATTCCGGCGTTGCTGCAGCGGGAGTTCGAAAACGTCTTCATCTTTGGCTGCTGCGGCGGCGGCGTGATCGGCGGCGGCCGGGAGATCGAAGATCGGCCCGCGTTCTCGCTGACCGGCGCGGTGCTGCCCGGCGTGCGTTTGAAAGGCACGCATCTCGATGCGGCCCAAGTGCCGCCGGTGTATGCCGAAGCGCGCGCCTGGGAAGACGCGCTGCGCATCACGCCGACGCAACAACCTTCGTTCCTGATCCTGGCCGACCCTTTCAGCTTCGAAGCGGAAAGCTTCATCAAGGGCATGGATCGGATCTATCCGCTGGCGCCGAAGATCGGCGGCCTCGCGAGCGGCGCGCGCCAGGTTGGCGGCACTGCGCTTTATCTCGGCAATCAGGTGTATCACTCCGGCTGCATCACGCTCGCGCTCACCGGCAACATCGATATCGATATGGTGGTGGCGCAAGGCTGCCGGCCGATCGGCGATCCGATGTTCGTTACGGCCGCGCACGAGAATTTGATTCGAGAGCTCGATGGGCGCTCGCCGCGAGACGTGCTGTCGGAGTTGTTCGAGCGGCTGCCGCCGGCGGATCGAGAGCTGTTCAGCAACTCTCTGCATTTGGGCATGGCGATGCGGGCCGATGCGTCAGAGCTCAGCTCCGGCGATTTCCTGATCCGCGGCATTCTCGGGATGGATCCCCAGAGTGGCGCGTTATGGGTCAGTGCTAATGTGCCGGCGAAGAGCGTTGTGCAGTTTCATCTGCGCGATGCTGCCACTTCGGCGCTTGATCTGGAGCGGACGCTCACTACTTATCGAGCTTCGCACCTGGTTACTCCTGACGCTGGCGCGTTGCTGTTTTCTTGCCAGGGGCGGGGGATTGGGTTGTATGGGCAGGCGGATCATGACTGCAATGCCTTCCGCCGCTTGGTTGCGGATGTGCCGATCGGCGGGTTTTTTGGCAGCGGCGAAATCGGCCCCATCCAAAACGCCACGTTCCTGCACGGCTATACCAGTGCGTTTGCGGTGATTCAGGAGAAGAAGTAACCCGCGACCCTGTCTCCGGGCGCCGACGCCGATCGGCGAAGCGTTCTATACTTCGCGCTTCGCCGGGATCGGAGTCGTTCATGCATTCCCCGTTGCTGCGTCTATCGCTTTGTTTGCTATTACCCTCGCTGGGGTGGGCGGCTGAGGGGCCGCACCCGCTGACGATCGACGATCTGGTTCGGATGCAGCGAGTGGCCGATCCGGCGATTTCGCCTGACGGGCGCACCGTCGTCTTCAGCGTGCGCGAGACGGACATGGCAGCGAATCGCGGCCGCCTGGATTTATGGTCGCTGGACCTTGCGACCAAAGGCGCGCAGCCGCGCCGGCTGACGACACATCGGGAGAACGACAGTGCGCCGGAATGGTCGGCCGACGGTCGTGAGATATATTTCCTGTCGAGCCGCAGCGGGTCGAGCCAGGTGTGGCGACTGCCGGCGAACGGCGGTGAAGCGATTCAAGTAACCGACCTGCCGCTCGACGTCGGCACGTTCCGCCTCGCGCCCAACGCCGGCCGCATCGCTGTCACCCTCGATGTATTCCCCGACTGCCCCGACCTCGCCTGCTCCGCCCAGCGCACCAATGAAAAACCCAAGGACAGCAGCCAGGTCTACGATCGCATCTTCGTGCGCCATTGGGACACGTGGAGCAACGGCACGATCTCGCAGCTGTTCGTGCTCAAGCTGAGCAACGGCATCGCCACCGACCCGGTCTCCGTGAGCGCTGCGCTCGACGCGGATGTTCCTTCCAAGCCGTTTGGCGAAGCGAGCGAATATACATTCTCGCCCGATGGCTCGAAGCTGGTGTTCTCGACGCGCCTCAAAGGCAAGTCCGAGCCGTGGTCGACGAACTTCGATTTGTATGAAGTCGGCGTCGACGGCACCGGCCTGCGCAATCGCACCGAAGACAATCCGGCCTGGGACACGCAGCCGGTGTTCTCTCGCGACGGCACGCAGCTCGCCTGGCGCGCCATGGATCGCCCCGGCTTTGAAGCCGATCGCTTCCACATCGTCATCGAAGATTTGAAAACCGGGCAGCGCCGGCCGCTGACCAAGGATTGGGACCGCTCGGTCGATTCGCTGGCGTTCTCGAACGACGGCAAGACCCTGTATGCCACAACGGATCACTTCGGCCAGCATCCGCTGTGGGCGGTGGATGTGAAGACCGGCAAGCCGACCATGCTGACCGGCCCGGGCCGCGTGGAAGGATTCAGCGTCGGCGACAAAGAGATCGTGATGACGACCTCGTCGCTGAAATCGCCCGCCGAGCTGCAGGCGCTGACGATCAAAGGCGGCGACCTGCGAGCGTTGCCTCGGATCAACGAAGCCGCGCTGTCGCAGCTCAAATTCGGCGAGCCCGAACAGTTCACATTCGCCGGCGCAAACGGCGAAACGGTGTACGGCTATGTGATGAAGCCGGCGAGCTTCAAAGCCGGTGCGAAATATCCGGTGGCCTTCATCGTGCACGTCGGCCCGCAGGTCTAGTATGCCAACGGCTGGAGCTATC
>CAMLEO010000460.1 GCA_946478975.1 uncultured Steroidobacter sp. | reverse complement strand
AGGTGCCGGCGGAGGCGCCGGTCTGGACGATGTTGTTTTCGAGGATCGTGCCGCCGCCCAAAGCTCGCAGCACTGCCATCGACACCACTGCGGCGGGAATGGCAGTGGCGATCGTCAACCCGGCGAACAATCCCAGGTAGGTGTTCGCGGAGACCAGCACCATCGCGAGCACGATCGACAGGACGATCGCGCGCGGCGTCAGCTGCGGCCCGGGTTGCACAGTGGCGTTGTTCATCGGTTCACCAGCCGCAGCTTTGACCTTGGTTCTGACGCTCCAGCCACGCGAGCAGCGGCGAGAAATATTCCGTGATCGCCGCGGCATCCATCTGCCGAGTGCCGGTCAGTTTTTCCAGCGTGTCCTGCCATGGCTGGCTCTGGCCGAGCGCGAGCATTTCGCGGAAGCGTTTGCCGGCTTCCTCGTTGCCGAACACCGAGCATTCGTGCAGCGGACCTTTGAAGCCGGCGGCATTGCACAGCGCCTTGTGGAACTGGAACTGCAGGATGTACGAAAGGAAATAACGCGTGTACGGCGTGTTCGCCGGAATGTGATATTTCGCACCCGGATCGAAATCTTCCTCGCTGCGCGGCACGGGCGGCGCGATGCCTTGATACTGCTCGCGCAGCTGCCACCACGCGGCGTTGTAATTCTCGGGCTTGATCTCGCCCGAGAACACTTTCCAGCGCCACTCGTCGATCAGTTTGCCAAAGGGCAGAAACGCCAGCTTGTCGAGCGCGAGCCGCATCTGCTGATTGATAGTTGCTTCGTCGCTGGTCTTCACCTCGCCGAGCAAGCCGATCTGATGCAAATACGCCGGCGTCATCGACAGATTCACGGTGTCGCCGATGGCCTCGTGAAAGCCGTCGTTGGCGCCGCTCTGGAACATATACGGCTGGTCTTTATACGACAGGTAATAAAACACGTGACCTAGCTCGTGATACACGGTCATCAAGTGTTCCTGGGTCGGCTCGATGCACTGCTTGATGCGCACATCTTCCTTGCCGTCCATGTGCCAGGCGCTGGCGTGACATTGCACGTCGCGATCGTGCGGCTTGGCCAGCAGCGAGCGTTCCCAGAATGTTTGCGGCAGCTTCGGGAAGCCGAGAGACACATAGAAGTTCTCGGCCGACTGGGTGATGCGCACCGGATCGTACTTTTGTTTCTGCAGCGCCGAGGTGACATTGATGTCGTTGACGCCGGGATACGGTTCGACCAGCGGATAAATCTCACCCCACTGCTGCGCCCACATATTGCCGAGCAGCTGGGCCGGGATCGGTTTGTTTGCAGGGACGCGCTGCTCGCCGTACGTCTTTTGCAATTTGCCGCGTACGTAACAATGCAGCGATCCATACAATGGCTTCACTTGTTCCCACAGACGCGCTGCTTCTTTGGTGAACTCATCGGGCGGCATGTCGTAATTCGAGCGCCACATCGCGCCCACGTCGGAGAAGCCCAGCTCGCGCGCACCTTCGTTGGCAAGCTCGACGAAACGAACATAGTCCTTGCGCATCGGACGCGCGGTCGAATGCCAGCCGGTCCACGCTTCGGTGAGCTCGTCGTAGTTGCGGCTGTGGGCGAGAACGTCGCTCAGCTGCTGCTGATCTTTGCAGGACTCGGGTCCCTTCGGGCAGTACTTGGCGGCGCCATACATGCCTTCCAGTTTCGATGTGAGGCTCGCCAGCTCCGAACGTTTTGCCGGGTCCGCCGGTGCCGGCGCCGCGACACCGAGCTTGAGCAGCTTGATCGTGCGGGCAGCGGCCGGGCTGAGTTGCTCGCCCTCGTGCGCCTTCGCCTGCTCCACCGCGCTGCTGAAATATTCCAGGAAACGTTCGTTCGCCTTGGCGTTCAGAAACTCGGTGTCTTGATTGATATACGTCGCATAAGCGAAGCCCGCGACGGCCTGCTCATGCCCGTGCTCGCCGATTTCGCGATTGAGACGTTCGACGAACGCTTCGCCGGTTTCCTTTTGAGCCGCCGGCGCCGCCGGTTTGCGCTCGCAACCGCTCGTGGCAACCGCGAGCGTCAGGGCGGCGGCGATGGCGGCCGCCAGCCGCGTGCAGGGACGAGTCATGCGTGTTTGCTCCAAAAAGCTCGGGCCGTGAGCGTCGGCGTTACTTCACGCCGGCCATCATTTTCTTGATGAACGGCGTCAGCACCAGCAGCACCACGCCGGCAATCACGCCCCACCAGAACAGGTACAGGAACTGACCCGGCATGGCGTCCACCGAGTCGATCTCGCCGGAGAACTGGCCGGCCAGATTGTTACCAACGGCGGTGGCGAGGAACCACAGGCCCATCACCTGGCCGACGAAGCGCGCCGGCGCGAGCTTGGTCATGGAGCTCAAGCCCACGGGGCTCAGGCACAGCTCGCCGAAGGTATGGAACAAGTAGGTCAGGATCAGCCAGGTCGGCATCACCTTTTCTCCCTGCACGACGTAGCGCGCAGCGAAGAACATCACCAGGAAGCCCACGCCCATCAGAATCAGACCGGCCGCGAATTTTGCCGGCGCTGAAGGATCGAGATTGCGCCGGCCGAGATTCACCCAGAGTGCCGCGAACACCGGCGCAAACAGAATGATGAACAGCGGGTTCACGGCCTGCAGCGTGCCGGCGGCCATCTCCCAGCCAAACAAGTTGAGATTGGTGTAACGAGCGGCGAACAGATTGAACGACGCGCCCGCCTGCTCGAAGCCGGCCCAAAACATCGCGCAGGCGCTGAACAGCGCGATTATCGCGATGACTCGCTTGCGCTCCTGGCCATCGAGGCCCGCGAACGCCAGCAGATACAGGAAATAACCGGCCGCCATCGCCAGCATCACCCAGTTCAGGATTTTGGAAATGACCACCGGGTTGAGATGCAATTGACCGGTGAGTGCCAGCGCCAGCACCGCCACGAGCAGGACGACGAAGCCGGTCACCGGCCACC
>CAMLEO010000459.1 GCA_946478975.1 uncultured Steroidobacter sp. | reverse complement strand
AAATCTCCGCGCCGTAACGCAGTGCCTCGGAGAGCGAAGGTGCACCGACCGGCAGAATCATGAACTCTTGAATGTCGACGCTGTTATCGGCGTGCGCACCGCCGTTGATGATGTTCATCATCGGCAGCGGCAACGTCTTCGGACCCGCGCCGCCCAGCCGACGGAACAGCGACTGCTTGGTTTCCTTCGCCATTGCATGCGCAGTCGCGAGCGAAATCGCGAGCAGCGCATTGGCGCCGAGGCGTGATTTGGTTTCAGTGCCATCGAGATCGATCATGATCTTGTCGATCTCAGCTTGATTGGCGCCATCGCGACCGATCAACGCCTTCTTCAACTCGCCGTTGACGTTCGCAACCGCTTTCAACACACCTTTACCGAGATAGCGGCTCTTATCGCCATCGCGCAATTCGACAGCTTCACGCGCTCCAGTCGAAGCACCGGATGGGACGGCAGCGCGGCCCATTGCGCCCGACTCGAGCACGACATCGGCCTCCACTGTGGGATTGCCGCGCGAATCGATGATCTCGCGGCCGCGGATGTCGACGATCTTGCTCATAACAAACTTTCCTCGTAGGGCCGCGATTTCACGGCTTGGTCCAGCTCTTTCAGCGTTGTCAGCAGCGCTTCCATGCGAGCCAGCGGCCAGGCATTCGGGCCGTCGGACAGCGCCTTGTCCGGGTCGGGATGGGTTTCCATGAACAATCCCGACACACCCGCGGCAACCGCGGCACGCGCCAGCACCGGCACGAACTCGCGCTGACCGCCAGACGCGATGCCCTTGCCGCCCGGCAACTGCACCGAGTGCGTGGCGTCGAACACGACCGGAGCGCCGGTCTCGCGCATCACCGACAGCGAGCGCATGTCGGAGACCAGGTTGTTATAACCGAAACTGAAGCCGCGCTCACACACCATGATCTGCTCATTGCCGGTGGAGCGCGCCTTGTCGACCACGTTCTGCATTTCCCACGGCGACAGGAACTGGCCCTTCTTGATGTTCACCGGGCGCTTTTGCGAGCACACTTTGATGATGAAGTTGGTCTGGCGGCACAGAAACGCCGGCGTTTGCAGCACATCCGCGACCTCGGCCACTTCATCGAACGGCGTGTCTTCGTGCACGTCGGTGATGATGGGCAAGCCGAGCTGGCGCTTCACTTCGGACAGAATGCGCAGGCCCTCAGCCATGCCTGGGCCGCGATAGCTCTTGCTCGACGAACGGTTCGCCTTGTCGAACGACGACTTGAACACGAACGGAATCTTCAGCCGCGTGGTCAGCTCCTTGAGCTTGCCCGCGGTGTCCAAAATGAGCCCTTCACTCTCGACGACGCACGGGCCGGCAAACAGAAAGAACGGCTGGTCCGGGCCGACGGTCCAATTCAGAAGTTTCATCTTGAGCGTGATCTCCATCAACCGCCGCCGACCGCGACGCGTTTCTCTTCCGGCTGCTGCGACTGGTGATACGCACGCGCCGCCTTCACGAAGCCCGTGAACAACGGATGACCATCGCGCGGCGTCGAGCGGAACTCCGGATGGAACTGGCTGGCGACGAAGAACGGATGCGTCGGCAGCTCGATCATTTCCACCAGCCCATCGCGCGAGAAGCCCGAGAACCGCAGGCCTGCGTTCATCAACTTCTGCAGGTAGCGGTTGTTGAACTCATAACGATGGCGGTGACGTTCCATGATCGTATCGGAACCATAGATCTGGTGCGCACGCGAGCCGTGCGACAGACGCGCTTCCTGCGCACCCAGGCGCATGGTGCCGCCCATGTCCGACTTCTCGGTCCGCTGCTCGACGTTGCCCTTCTCGTCCTGCCACTCGGTGATGAGTGCCACGACCGGATGAGGCGACGCGCGATTGAATTCAGTGGAGTGCGCGCCCGGCAGGTTCGCGACGTTGCGCGCGTACTCGATGATCGCGAGCTGCATGCCGAGGCAAATGCCCAGATACGGAATCTGACGCTCGCGAGCGAAGCGCACCGCCTGAATCTTTCCTTCGATGCCGCGCTCGCCAAAGCCGCCCGGAACCAGAATCGCATCCACGCCTTCCAGGCAACCGGTGCCGTGCTTCTCGACATCCGTCGCTTCGACGAATTGAATGTTCACGCGCGTACGAGTGCGCACGCCGGCGTGAATCAGCGCTTCGGACAAGGAAATATACGAGTCCCGCAGGTTGACGTACTTGCCGACCATCGCGATCGTGACTTTGGCGTCCGGGTTCGCCTTGGCATTCACGACCTGCTTCCACTCGCTCAGGTCCGCCGGCGGCACTTCCAGGCGCAGCTTGTCGACCACGATGTCGTCCAGCCCCTGCTCGTGCAGCAGCTGCGGAATCTTGTACAGGTCGTCGGCGTCCACCGCCGAAATCACCGCGCGCTCTTCGACGTTGGTGAACAACGCGATCTTGCGACGATGCTCGTTGGGCAGCGCGTTATGCGAGCGACACAACAGGATGTCTGGCTGGATGCCGATCGAACGCAGCTCCTTGACCGAGTGCTGGGTCGGCTTGGTCTTGATCTCGCCCGAGCTCGGGATGTACGGAATCAAGGTCAGGTGCATGTAGAGCACGTTGTTGCGGCCGAGCTCCACGCCCATCTGGCGAATGGCTTCCAGGAACGGCAGCGATTCGATGTCGCCGACGGTGCCGCCGATCTCCACCATGCAAATGTCCGCATCGCCGGCGCCGAGCCGGATGCAATGCTTGATCTCATCGGTGATGTGCGGAATCACCTGCACCGTCGCGCCGAGATAATCGCCCCGCCGCTCTTTGGCGATGACGCGCTCGTAAATGCGCCCGGTGGTGAAGTTGCTGTTGCGCGAAGTCGTGGTGCGCACGAACCGCTCGTAATGGCCGAGGTCGAGATCGCTCTCGTAGCCGTCGGTGGTGACGAACACTTCGCCGTGCTGGAACGGGCTCATGGTGCCCGGATCGACGTTGATGTACGGATCCAGC
>CAMLEO010000458.1 GCA_946478975.1 uncultured Steroidobacter sp. | reverse complement strand
ATACATCATCGCCGTGTATTCCGGTGCGATGGCCTTATGCAAAGTCCAGCAATCCTCCGCGCCGCTGCTGTTGTGTCTGGCTGAGCTGCGACAGCGACTCGGGCCGCCCTAAACAGTCATTGACAAAACAGAACGATCGTTTTGTAATTGCCTCCGGGATCGAGGGAGGCAGCGACATGACATTCGACAGCTCGGATTGTTCTTTTTCGCGGCGTGCGTTGCTCAAAGCGAGCGGAGCGCTCGCGTTCGGTGCTTCGCTGGTAGAGCCCTCGTTTGCCGCGACCGATGCGGCTGAAGCAACGCCGTCCGTGCTCGAAGTGCGCCAATACAAGATATTTCCCGGCAAGCGCGAGCAGATGATCGAGGTGTTCGATGGCAAGCTGATCGAAGGCCAGGAGCAGGTTGGCATGCGGGTGCTGGGCCAGTTTCGAGACCTGGACGATCCGAATCGCTTCACGTGGCTGCGTGAGTTTCCGAACTTCGAAATGCGTGCCCAGGCGCTGACGGACTTCTACACCGGCCCGGTGTGGAAGGAACATCGAGGCGAGGCGAATCCGCTGCTGGAAGACAACGACAACGTGCTGTTACTGCATCCGGCCGCGCCGGAGCTCGCGCTCAAAACATCCGGCACGCGGCCGAAGCCTGGCGACGCGCCCGCGTCAACAGGACTGATTTTCGCGACGATTTATTACTTGTGGAAAGATCCGGCGGAAGGATTCGCGAAGTTCTTCCAAGCCCGGCTGGCGCCGGAGCTGGCGAACGCGGGATTGCCAGTGCTTGGTGCGTATGTGACAGAGCCGACGCCAAATAACTTTCCGGCGCTGCCGGTGCGCCAGCACGAGAAAGTGTTTGTTTGGTTTACGCGTGTGAGCGACGCGTCAGTATATGAGAGCGCACGGGCGCGATTGAGCGACGGAACGTTGGGTGCAACGCTGGCGGATTATCAAGAGCGCCCGGCTCAAGTACTGCGACTGTCGCCGACGTCTCGCTCGCTGTTGCGATAGTCGCGCGGCGTGCGCCCGTGCTGGCGGGCGAACGCCCGTTGAAGCGCATCGACAGAGCCAAAGCCGCTGCGATCTGCGACCCGCTCCTGCGTCCATTGCGTGCGCCGGAGCAATTCGGCCGCTGCATTCACACGTTCGCGTTCGACGAATCGCGCCGGAGTGCAGCCGGTCTCGGCTACGAACGCACGGGCGAAGTTTCGTGGGCTCATGCCCGCTCGCTGAGCCAATGCGCTGACTGAAAGATCCTCCTGCAGATGCGTGCCGATCCACGCAATGATCTCTCGCAGGCGGTGGCTTGCGGCTTCCTGTGCCTGCAATGTTTGACTGACTTGCGGCTGCCCGCCACCACGTAACATCGGCAGCGCCAGGATGCGTGCGATGTCCATCGCCACCGCATGTCCCAGGTCGTCTTCGACCAACGCCAGTGCGAGCTCGATGCTGGTGGTCACACCGGCCGAGGTCCAGATCGGTCCGTCGCGAACATAAATTCGATCCCGCTGCACGCGAACCTGTGGCCGAATCTGCTGTAACAGATCCAGCGCACTCCAGTGCGTCGTCGCCTCGCGACCGTCGAGCAGGCCGACGGTGGCAAGCGCGAACGCTCCGGAACAAACACTGGTGATGCGTCGGGTGTGAGGTGCAATGTTTGTGAGCCAGGTGCCGATGACTTGCTCACGCAGGGCCGCGCGCAACGGCGCTTCGTCGCCGCCGACAACGATGAGCGTATCGATTTCGGCAGGCAGGTCTTGCAGCTTGCTGGTGCCGAATATGCTCAAGCCCGAATTTGTGAGCACTGTGCCGCCGGTGGGAGACGCGATATGAATGCGGTACGTGCCCGGATGCAACTGCTCGGCTTTGCTGAATACGCTGGCCGGGCCGGCGAGGTCGATGGCTTCGGCGCCGTCGAACGCTACCAGCACGATATCGCTGGCAGAAACCGCGGCGTTCTCGTCATTGTGAGTCGAGGTCGACATGCTTAAGGTTTCCTCGATGCAATTCTACAAGGCTGGCTGCGCGTTGCTTGGAACAATGATCGTCGCGGGATGCGGCGGCGGCATATCCGTGCCGCCTGCGCATACCGATGCCGCGGCCGTCGAAAAGCAGGCCCAATCCTTTGTAGAGACGATGAAACCGCGCCGACCCGGAAAACCGGTGGTGGTCGTGCTGGCGGTGAACGAAGGCACGGAAATGACGGACTTCCTGCTGCCGCATGCAGTCTTGCAGCGTTCCGGCGTGGTCGATGTGCATGCAGTTGCGCCCCAGCGCGGCCGTGTCCATTTGTATCCAGCGCTGGACGTGGAGGTGAGCGAAGACCTGGCGAGCTTCGACCGGGCGAATCCATCCGGCGCCGATTATGTGATCGTCCCGGCGATGAGCAACGAGAACGATCCGACGGCGACTGGATGGTTGAAACAACAGGCCGATAAAGGCGCACGAATCATCGGCGTCTGCGCCGGAGCGTTGGTCGTGGCCAATGCGGGTCTGCTGGACGGCAGGCGTTTCACGACGCACTGGTACTACCGGGACAGGCTGCTCAAAGAGCATCCCACTGCTGTGTATGTTCCTCATCAGCGCTACCTGGTCGATCGCGACGTGGCGACGACCACCGGCATCAGCGCATCGGTGCCGATGCTGATTTCGCTGGTGGAAGCGATCGGCGGCCGCGGCCGGGCGGAGTTGCTCGCCGTCGATCTGGGCGTCGAGTCATGGAGCCCCGCGCACGACAGCTCGAAGTTCGGGCTGAATGCGCAGCGTCGCTGGAATTACATCCTGAACAGGCTCGCGTTCTGGCAGCACAAAACATGGAGCGTCGATGTGAAGGAGGGCATGGATGACGTTGCTCTGGCCTTGGCCGCCGACGCCTGGACTCGCACCGGGCGCGTGCAAGTGGATGCATCGGCTGCCGGGCCGGTGAAGCTCGGCAGCGGCATGGTGTTGGTCGCTCAGCCGGCGGAGCA
>CAMLEO010000457.1 GCA_946478975.1 uncultured Steroidobacter sp. | reverse complement strand
ACCTGCTGAGCCGAGCAGCATATCTCATCGCGCTTGGTGTAGTCTATGGTCAGGCGCGTGTCCAATGCTTCGGTTGGCAGAAACAACAACTGGCCGCGCGCCGTATAGAACCTGAGATTGCTGTCGGTATCGTCGGTGCGAGGACCGTTTCCCCGGTTGACATCGAGGAAACCATCGCGCTCCCGGCTGGCGACATACAAACGGGCCGCCGCGATGTCTTTTTCGATCGGACCGTTCAACACCAGCGAGCCTCCCAACTCGCCGTAGTCGCCGCCCGTGACTTCGACATCGACGCCGTGCTGGAACGTCGGCTTTTTCGGAATGACGTTGATGACGCCGGCCGAGGTGTTCTTGCCGAACAGCGTGCCCTGCGGGCCTTTGAGAACTTCGATGCGCTCGACGTCGCCGAGCTCGCCGAAGCTGACGCCATTGCGCGGCCGGTACACGCCGTCGATGAGCACACCGACAGAAGATTCCAGGCCGGGATTGTCGCCGACGGTGCCGATGCCTCGAATGCGCGCGGTGGTGACGGATTCGTTTACAGTCGATGTCACCAGCAGGCCGGGCGTGAGAATCATCAGATCCTTGATGTCTCTAACGCCGGTGTCGCGCAGCCGCTGCTCCGAAACCGTGGTCACTACGATGGGCACATCCTGCAGACTTTCCTCGCGTTTTTGTGCCGTAATGACAATTGTTTCAATAGCGCGCAGCTCGGGGCGGGCAGAGTCCTGCTGGGCAATTGCAGGTGCGGTTGTCAGTGCCAGTACGCCAAGAACTGCGCGGCGCAAAGGCACACTTCGATCGTTCATGAGACATTGTCCTCGTTGTAGTCGAATAAAAAACATTGTCACGGGACAGGGCCAGGCGCCCGCGACAACGGGGCTGAGAAAACAAACATTTCAGGCGTGACAGCGCGAGCCATTGCCACGGCAATGGCGCAGTGTGATGAAGTCATGACGATGGCTGAGTGCGGGCGAAGCTCGGTTGTCACTTTGCCAAGCGAGCATTCGCTTGGTAGTGTGAATAATCACACTACAGTAAGGTCGTTGACGAACTCAACGACTCAAATTGGCGACAACGGCGGATTGAAGTAGATCATGTTGAGCTTTCGTTCCTTCCTTGCAACGGCATTACTGTTAACAACGGTGCCGAGCTCTGCAAAGGAATCAGCGTATTACGACTCGCTGCGGCTGGTGAGCGCGATGCGCGAGGACGAGGTGATGTTACGGATGGCGCGCGCTGAGAAATTACAGCGCACTAAATTGAGTCAACAGGATCTGCAGTGCCTCGACAGCGTCGAATATCCGGAGCTCACCGAAATCGTCGCGCGGCAGATCGGTTACAACATGACGCCGGCGGAAGTGCAGGACGCGCTTAGCTATTTTCAAACGGTGAGCGGCCAGAAATTCGTCCGCCGCGAGCTCGATCTGCTGGGCGAGACTCAGTTTACGACGCTCGATCAAAGCGAGCTGGAACGTTTCAAGCAGCGGCCCGCCGGCCGCAAGCTGTTTCGCGACATGATTCTGCAAAACGCCGAAGTGCGCACGGCGGTCGCGGAGCGCATCGAACGCGCGCTCGGCGACTGCGCCTTCGCTCGCCAGAACGACCTGGAGCGGGAGATTCCCGAGAAGAGCTGCCAGGCGCGGCCGGTGTCATCGTCCGACAATGTTTGCTTGGCGACATATGTCGCCGAAGGCACCATCAAGAAACCCCGGCGCGCCAGTGTCGAAGTCAACTGCCGCGATGGCGGGCGAGTGCTCACATCGCGAATCGCGCTGGCCAGGCCCGAAGATCCGGTGGCCTTGCGCTGGGCGGTCGATCGCGACCTGCAGATTCTCGTCGACGGCAAGATCAAGAATGCGCCGGCGTCGGTGGGCTCGGTCGCCCGCGTCAGCTTCGCCGAGTGGGAGAAAAAGAACGATCCGCCGCTGCTGACATGCGTGGCCCAGGAGCGAGGACGACTGACGCTTGCGAACACATTGCCGCCGAGCGAAAGCGTCGGTGGCTGGCGAGCTTACAGCCGGGCTGGATTGTGTCTAATGACGGCACGCGTACCGAAGGACGATATTCGCGGCGCCACCGGCGACGTGCTGCTGCAGTTCCGACGGCAGAAGCCGGCGACGGTGCCGTTTGCAACCACCGACCTCGCGTT
The DNA here is from genome assembly GCA_946478975.1 of uncultured Steroidobacter sp. The sequence continues at coordinate 812 of CAMLEO010000457.1, read as the reverse complement.
GCTGGTGGAGATCGATGAGCAAAGCGATCGACCGTTGTTCGTCGACTATGACAGCCGACGTTTCGGTTTGATCTCCCAGCCGCCGCGCCAGCGGCACATGCTCACTGGGATGCCGGCGGAAATCGTGCTCGATCGCTTGCGCACGAATCCGGTCGAGCTCGCGGTTGGCAGCGATGGCGCGCCTGGCTACTCCGTCCCGATGCGCGCCTTGGATTTCGACTTTGCCAATGCGCAGTTTGCGGAGTGCTCGGCGGCCCTGGGTTCGACTTGAACCTGGGTTCGACTCGAGCTCAGCGCGATGCGCCGGCGCCGTCGCGAAACGCCGAGGGGGCTTTGCCGGTCCACTTCCGGAAAGCGCGATGGAAGTTGCCGGCGTCGCTGAAGCCGGTGAGTGCAGCGATATCTTCCAGCCGCAAGTCCGAGGTCATCAGATACTCGGTCGCGATCTTCTGCCGGGCCTGGTTGAGGATCTGCTGATACGACGTGCCGAGGTTTTTCAACGCCCGGCTCAGCGAACGCTCGCTGGTGTTCATCTCGGCCGCCAGTTCCTTGGGCGACGGGAAGTTGCCCGGCGAGCGCAGCAGCCGGCAGCGAATATCGAACACCAGCCCGCGCTCCTGGGCTGTTTCACTAAGAAACTGCTCGCACAGCTTTACGGCGAGTTTGGCCGTCGTAGGGTTGTGGGCGTTGAAGGGCCGGCGTGCGTCTTCCATGCGCCAGATCATCTTGTTGACGCCGCAATTGAAATTCACCGGGCACTGGAAGAACTCGACGTACTTGTGCTCGTAACTCGGCGCTGCATAGCTGAGCTG
>CAMLEO010000456.1 GCA_946478975.1 uncultured Steroidobacter sp. | reverse complement strand
ACGCCCTGGTCGAGGGCGACAATCGTCTCAAGCAACGTTTCAACGACGACGAGCCCGTCGAGCGCCTGGTGCGCGACCGCGCTCGTCTCGTCGATACATTGCTCAAGTCGGCATGGGCGCTGCACGTCGGCGAACACGTTCGTGACGTCGCGTTGATCGCCGTCGGCGGCTACGGCCGCGGCGAGCTGAACCTCTGCTCCGACATCGACATCATGATCCTGCTGCCGAAGAGCGAAGCCGCGCCGTGGCAGAGTTCGCTGGAGCGCTTCCTCACGTTCATGTGGGACATCGGCCTGGAAGTCGGCCACAGCGTGCGCACGATCGACGACTGCCAGCGCGAAAGCGCAGCGGACGTGAGCGTCGCAACGACCATGATCGAAGCGCGGCTGCTGAAAGGTCCGGAAGCATTGTTCGAAGCCATGCGTCGCGCGCTCGGCCCCGAACGCGTGTGGCCGACCAAGGACTTTTTCGAAGCCAAGGTCACCGAACAAACCGCGCGTCATCACCGCTATTACGACACCGCGTACAACCTCGAGCCGAATGTGAAATCGAGCCCGGGCGGACTGCGCGACATTCAAACCATCGGCTGGGTCGCCAAACGTCACTTCGGCGCCGAGTCGCTCGATGAGCTGGTCGATCACGGCTTTCTCACCAAGAGCGAGCTGCGCAAACTCAAGACCGCGCAGGCGTTCCTTTGGAAAGTCCGCTTCGCGCTGCACGTGCTGACCTCGCGTCGCGAAGATCGGCTGCTGTTCGATCACCAGATCCGGCTGGCGAAGATGTTCGGCTACGAAGACGCGACCTACACGCTCGCGGTCGAACAGTTCATGCAGCGCTATTACCGCACGGCCATGGACGTGAGCCTGCTGAACGAAATGCTGTTGCAGCTGTTCCGCGAGGCCATCCTCACCAATCCAAACGTGCCGCCCGTGCCGGTCAACGCGCGCTTCCAGATCAGGAACGACTTCCTCGAAACCACTGCCGAGGACGTGTTCGACCGCTATCCCTCCGCGATGCTGGAGCTGTTCGTGATCATCGAACAGAACTCCGAAAAGATCCGCGGCGTGCGCGCGTCGACGATCCGTGAGCTCACGCGACACCTGTGGCTGATCGACGAAGAGTTCCGCCAGCACCCGCGCAATCATCGTTTGTTCTTCGAGATCCTGAGTGCGCCGATCGGAGTGACGCACGAGCTGCGCCGGATGAACCTGTACGGCGTGCTCGGCCGCTACATTCCCGCGTTCGGCCGCATCGTCGGCCGCATGCAATACGATTTGTTTCATGCGTACACGGTCGATGCGCACACGCTGTTCGTCGTCAGCAATCTGCGTCGCTTCGCGATGCCGAAGTACGATCACGAGTTTCCGGCACTGTCGCGCATCATGCAGTCGCTGCCGAAGCCGGAACTGGCGTATCTCGCGGCGATCTTTCACGACATCGCCAAGGGCCGCGGCGGCGATCATTCCGAGCTCGGCTCAGTCGATGCCGAAGCTTTCTGTCTCGAACAAGGCCTGTCGCGTTACGACGCGCGCCTGGTCGCGTGGCTGGTGCGCAATCACCTGGTGCTGTCGGTAACGGCGCAGAAGAAAGATATTTCCGATCCGAAAGTCATCAACGAATTCGCCAAGCATGTCGGCGACCAGACGCACCTCGATTATTTGTATGTGCTGACGGTCGCAGACGTTCGCGGCACCAACCCGAAGCTCTGGAACAACTGGAAGTCGTCGTTGTTCGCGGAGTTCTATGAGCGCACGCGCCAGGCGCTGCGCCGTGGCCTGGAAAGCCCGCTCGACAAGGACGAGCTGATCGCAGTCACGCAGTCGCAGGCCAAAGAGCTGATCATGCGTGCCGGCGTGGGCGAAGTGCTGCGCCAGGCGGTGTGGCAGCGTTTCACGGTCGATTATTTCCTGCGTCACACGCCCGAAGAAATCGCCTGGCACACCAAGATGCTTGCAGAGCGCGATGCCGGCGAACAAGGTTCGCTCGTGTCCGTGCAGCAGCTGTCGGGACGCGGCGGCACCGGAATTTCGACCTACACTCCGCAAACTCAACATAGCTTTGCGCGCACCACTGCCCTGCTCGACCAGCTGGGCTTGAGCATCGTCGATGCGCGCATCACGCCGACCGCCGATGGCTTCAGCCTCGACGTGTATCACGTGCTCGAAGACACCGGCGCCGAGATCACCGATTCCGCACGCATTCGTGACATCGAGCAACAGCTCTCGCATGTGCTGGCGAAGCCGGACAACGCCGCGATGACGGTCACGCGTCGCGCGCCTCGCCAGGTTCGTATGTTCACGACGGCCACGCAGGTTGCGTTCAGCGAAGATCCGATCAACGGCCGCACGGTCATCGAGATCATCGCCGGCGACCGGCCGGGGCTGTTGTCACAAGTCGCGCAGGTGTTCATGGCCGAGGACGTGAAGATCTTCACCTCGAAGATCATGACCGTCGGCGAACGCGCCGAAGACGTGTTCTATGTCACCGACGGGTCCGGCGGGCCGATGAGCAGCGTGGCCAAGAGCCGACTGGCGCAACGAATCACCGAAACTCTCGACCGCCGCGTATGAATCCCGCTTTAGCCAAGTTGCAGCCGTATCCCTTCGAGCGGCTGCGAGCGCTGCTGGCAGGCGCTCAACCGCCTGCGCACCTGGCTCACATCCCTTTGTATATCGGCGAGCCGAGACATGCGCCGCCGGCGTTTGCGCTCGAAGCGCTCACGCGCAACATGGATGGTTTCGGCAGCTATCCGCTCACTATCGGCATTCCCCAGCTGCGAGTGTCGATCGCGAACTGGCTGACGCGCCGTTTTCAGCTGCCGCAAGGTTCGATCTCCGCCGAGACGATGGTGCTGCCGGTGAACGGCACGCGCGAAGCGTTGTTTGCATTCGTCCAGGCCATCATCGATCCCAGCAAGCAGCCGTTGCTGGTGATGCCCAATCCGTTCTATCAGATCTATGAAGGCGCGGCGTTCCTTGCCGGCGCCGAGCCTTA
>CAMLEO010000455.1 GCA_946478975.1 uncultured Steroidobacter sp. | reverse complement strand
AGCAGCAGCGGCACGTAGACATACAGGTAAACGATGAACCACAGGTGATGCCAGCTGAAATCGCCTTTGGGATACGGCTGGAACTGCAGCGTCCGCTCCAGCAGGAAGCTGAGGTAGCCGCCATCCCACTGGCCACGAAACAATCGTTCGTAGAACACCTGCGGCGGCACGATCAGAAACATGCCGACGACCAGCGGTATGAGCAGCCGCACGGTGCGCTCTTTGAATAACTGCGCACCGTTTCGCCGACGCAGCGCGAACCACATGCCTGCGCCCGCGATGACGAACAGCAACGGCATGCGCAGGCGATGTGAGATGTCCATGGGAATCACCAGCCCATGAATGGTCTCCGCGTTCATCACGTGCCAGCCCCAGCCGACGAACATCATGCCGGTGTGAAAGAACAGCAGCACGAAGATGGCGATGACCCGCAGCCAGTCGAGGAAGTCATACCGCTCGCTCATGGAATCCTCCGCTCCTTGTTGGTGGAGAGATATTCTGCGGCCGCCCGCATAAGCGCAGCGACATAGTGGCAAACGGGGCCGGCGCCGGGGCGAGCGGGAAATCAGCGGCCCATGCGGGCGAACAGTGCGTCCTTGTAGCGCCGGCTCAGCCGCAGCTTGCGGCCATTACGCAGTGAGACTTCGTAATCGCCTTTAAACAGCGGCGTGAACGATGAGATTGCTGAAATGCTCACCGCGGCCGACTTGTGAATCCGTGCGAAACGCTGCTCGCCGAGCTGCGACAGCAGGTCCTGCAACGTCCTGCGCAACAGGTAAACGCGATTCGCGGTGTGAACGTGCACGTAATTGTCGTCGGCTTCCAGCCACTCGATCGACGAGCTGTCGATGAGCTGCAACCGTTCGCCCTCGGGCACCAGCAGGCGGTCGCTCGAATTTGTCTGGCCGCGAGCGGTGGTCACCGCCGAAGCTCGCGAGTCGGCATTGCCGAGCCGATCCCGCACTCGGGCTAAGGAGCGCTGCAACCGATCTTTGTCGTAAGGTTTGAGCAAATAGTCGACGGCGTTCAGATCGAACGCCTTCACCGCGTGCTCATCGAATGCAGTCACGAAGACGATCAGCGGCGCGGTGTCCTGCTCCAGCTGCGCCGCCACTTCCAGACCATTGAGGCCCGGCATCTGGATATCCAGATAAGCGACATCGGGTCGCAGCCGTTCGATTTCGGCAGACGCCTGCAAGCCATCCTCGGCGCGAGCGACAACTTCGATATCGGCCTGCTCGCTGAGCCAGCGATGCAGCTTATCTCGCGCCGGAGATTCGTCGTCCGCGATGAGGATGCGCATCATGGTTTCGGTACGGTCACGCGTGCGGTGACGGCATCGCGATCGGAGATCAACTCCAGCCGGGCGGCGCCGCCATAGATCAAACCGAGCCGTTCACGGCAGTTGCTCAAGCCGACGCCATCGTGGAAATCGGCGGCCAGCGTGGAACCGGTATTACTGATCGTGACCATCAACGCATCGTCGTAGAGATTTGCATTCACCGTGATGCCGACCGGCCCGACACTCCGCTCCACGCCGTGCTTGAATGCATTCTCCAACAGCGGCTGCAACAGCATCACCGGAATCTTTGTTTCCAACGCCCGTGGATCAATCTGCCATGCAAGCGACACGCGATCCGCGAACCGCTCCTGCATGATCTGCGCGAACAACTCCAGCGTTCTCAGCTCCTCCCGCATCGACGTGAGTTCCTGGTCACTGGATTGCAAACTGGCGCGAAGCAAATCGCCGAGCCGCGCCAGCAGCCGATCGGCCCGCTCCACATCGACATGCATCAGTGCGGAGATGGTATTGAGCGCGTTGAAAAAAAAGTGCGGCCGCAGCTGCGCCTTGAGTTGTGACAATTGCGCTTCGGCCAGCGTCCGCTGCAGCTCCAGTAAACGCCGGCGCTGCGCCTGCCACTGATCGAACGAATCGAACCCGAAGATGATGCCGAGCCACAGTCCCGTGAACATCACCACCTTGAACGATTCGTACACGAACACGTACGGCCACGGCCAGTGCTCGTATGTCTCGTCGGTCAGCGCATACACGCCATGGCGAATCGAATAGATGCCGACGATGAATGTGACGATGAGCAGCGGCAGCCACTTCAAGTGCTGCCCGAACCAGCGCAGCGGCTGATCCAGGTACTGCGAATAACGCTGCCTGGAGCGACGCTGCACCAACATCCAGAGCGTCGCGACGCAGGCGGACGAGCCTTCCCAGAGCAGCGGCTCCCACCAGCGAACGTATGGATTCTTGAGCTGCTCCTGCACGGCGACCATGGCCATGATCAGCCAGAACAGCGCCCAGATGACGTACAGCACCCGCTGCGGCGAGGTGTCAGTCGCGGTATGGACGGTGGGGGCGACAGCCATGCGGCGATTGTAGTCGCCGCATGGCCGGGTTCAGCAGTTTTGTGGCAAGCGGGACGTCAGGCCTTTTTGAACATGCCGACCTTGTACCCGCCCGGCTCGACGTTGAAGCCGATGTTCAACCGGTTCCAGCTGTTGATGGCGATCACCGCGAGCGTCAGCCGCACGATCTCATCTTCGCTGAACTGCGCACGCACCTTCTCGTACACCTGGTCGGGCACGTGCTGATTTTCGAGCTTGGTCAGCGCCTCGGTCCATTCCAAGGCGGCCTTTTCGCGGTCCGAAAACATCGGCGCCTCGCGGAACACGCTCACCAGGTACAGGCGCTGTTCACTCTCACCGGCGTGACGCGCATCCTTGGTGTGCATGTCCAAACAATAGCCGCAGCCGTTGATCTGCGAAGCGCGGATCTTCACCAGTTCGAGCAGCGCCGGCTCCAGCGTCGAGCTTTCGAACGGCGCGCTCAGGCCCAGCATGGCCTTGACCACGTCCTGATGCTTGCCGGTGAAGAAATTGATTCGTGCAGTCATGGGTCGCTCCTGAAGGTGTGTTACCAGGTTTTCGACCCCTAGACGGTGCGGCCCGCGGGCCTGGGCAAGCGGCTGGTCGGGGGTGGCGT
>CAMLEO010000454.1 GCA_946478975.1 uncultured Steroidobacter sp. | reverse complement strand
GCGAGCTGGTGGATTCGTACGAGCTCGGCGTCAAAACCGAATGGGCCAACGACAGCCTGCTGCTCAACGGCGCAGTGTTCTACCAGGATTTCACCAACTTCCAGTTGAACACCTTTACCGGCCTGCAGTTCGTGGTCACCTCGCTGCCGCAGGTGGTTTCGCAAGGCGTGGACGTCGACATGCTGTGGTACACGCCGCTGCGCCAGCTCACATTTCAAGGTGGCGTGACCTACGCGCAGACGACCATCGAGAACTTCGGCAATTCGCTGGTGTTCTTCCGCCCCGAGCGCCAGGACAACACGCTGTCGTTCGCACCCGAGGTGTCGGCCAGCCTGCTCACGACGTTCGAGCAGCCGATCCGTTCGTTCTTGTTCCGAACCATCGTCGCCGCGAAATATACGTCGGACTACAACACCGGCTCGAATCTCGATCCGCGCAAGATCCAGAATGCCTATACGCTGGTGAATGCGCGTATCGGCTTCGGCAGCAAGGATCAGACCTGGATGGTGGAGCTGTTTGCCAACAACGTCACCGATGAGCAGTACTTCCAGGTCGCGTTCGACGCAGCGTTGCAGGGCTCGTCCTTCGGCCCTACACCGACGAGCATGATCGACGCGTTCCTCGGTGCGCCTCGCACCTTCGGCGTCACGGCGCGCTTCAAGTTCTGATCGGCCGAATCGCGGCCCGGGCTCACCGGGCCGCGAACTCAAGGATTGCGCGGATCGGCGGGCCCGATCTCGACCCACAGGCCGTCGCGGCATTCGAGCACGACCGTGCCGGTGCGAACGAAAGCGCCGGATTGAAACTCCTCGCCATTGAAATAACACACTGGCGCCGCGCCCTCAGGCACTTCCTGGCGGAGGAGCTGCCAGTCTTCGGACATCTCCTCGGCGATTGGGGAGGTTTGCAGTCGAGGATCGACTGCGCCGACATCGCGAGTTCCAACGTTGGTGACCATGTCACGCCCTCCTCGCTCGTTTGCAGGAGTCGAACGCCTCATTCGCGGCGAGGTTCCTGCCGCTATGGACGACCCGGCTGTAACTCAACACATTCGGCTCGACCCGACCGTGCTCGGCAAGATTGCCGGTGATGGCGAAGCTGGCCCAAAGCTCGCGCAGCGCCCGTCCCCTGGCGTGTGTCTCGGCCCAGTCGATTCCTTTCAGCAACTCCGCATCCGACCACGCACGCTGATCGCCGAACAGCAGCGGCAGATCGATGGCGTGCGTCGCGCCGAAGCCATTGGTCTGCGAGCCCCAGTCGAGGCGATAAGTGTATGCGCGTCCGCCAGCTTCGGCATGACGCTCGGCGAAACGCCTGGCAGCCACGGCGTACACCTTCTGAGTAATCGTGCGTATCACGAACCGGCGCACCGCACTGCCGATCAAAGGCAACCGGCTTGCCTTGCGCACCGGTTCGATGAGAGGAATAAAGAACGATCCCTCTTCCGCCGTATAACCGATGAGCACGTCGTAATTCGGCGCGCATCGCGACCAAGCCGCGTCAATCTCTTCCTCCTTCGGCAACGGATGATGTCCATACTGAGTGCCGAAAGGCATGCTTGCCGGCCAGCCGAATCCGCTCGCCGCCGAGAGAACGTTCGTCTGCGCAGCAATCACTTCCTCTGTCGGCGCATCGTGCGCGATGCGGCCGGCGATTCTCAGCATCGCTTCATACATCTTGTGCCGACCGAGGCTGATGCCGAGCGGCGCGCTTTGGATGATGGCCCGCTGAAACAATCCCTGCGCCTCGGCGGCGATCATTAGATGAGCGATGGCATCGCCGCCCGCGGACTGTCCAAACAACGTCACACAATCCGGCGCGCCGCCGAAGCTTTGAATGTTTCTATTCACCCAGCGCAGCGCCGCGATGATGTCGAGCAGACCGACGTTGGCCGCGCGACCGTTGCTCCCGCCGAGGAAGCCGAACAATCCCAAGCGATACGTTACCGAGACGACGATGACGCCCTGCTCTTCCACGAGCGCGCGAGGATCGAAGATCGCCGCATCGCCGGCGCCGAAGACATACGAGCCGCCGTGAATCCACACCATCACCGGCTTGGAATCTCCGGCCTGGATGTCGCCGGGCATGGTCACTGACAAGCACAAGCAATCTTCGGTGGTCGTCAATGGCCGCAACGCCGTGCCGATCATGTCCGATCCGAGCTCATGCGCTGCCTGAGCACAGGCAGGCGACCACTGCGTGGCGCGGATCGTCGTCAGCGATGCCGGCTCGGCAACGGGCGGCTGAAAGCGGCTGGCGCGCGCGTAACGAATTCCCGTGGCGCGAATCACGCGCCCATCGCGCCAGCCGACGATGTGACCTGCGGGCGTATTGAACGAAGGAGCGCTAGTCATTCGAGAGTCTTGACCTTTCCACGCACACGGCGCGTACCAGTTGAGACAGTCCTGTAATAAATACGCCGTATAACGCCACACCGTTGCGATCTGTATCCACCGGTGAGTTCCAAATCATGGCGCGCGTCGTACAAAACACTCTGGCAATTTCCCTGTTCCCGCTCTCGTTGAGTTTCGTGGTCGCTCCGACCAGCGCGCTCGCTCAGGACGCCGACGGGGTCGAGACGGTGATCGTCACCGGCACGCGCGACGCCAACCGCACGCAGTTCGATTCGCTCACGCCCATCGACGTGATCGCCGCCGATGCGCTCGAAGTTTCCGTTTCCAGCGAGCTCGTCGATACGCTGGCGCAGGTCGTGCCCTCGTTCAACGTGCAGCGCCTGCCGAGCGCCGACGGCCCCACGTTCGTCCGTCCGGCGCGGCTGCGAGGCTTGTCGCCCGACCAGACGCTCGTGCTCATCAACGGCAAGCGCATGCATCGTTCAGCGATGCTCGGCGCACGCGGCGCGCAGGCGCCGGACCTGGCGCAAATCGCCTCGTCAGCAATCAAACGCATCGAAGTACTCCGCGACGGCGCCTCTGCCCAGTACGGCTCCGACGCCATCGCCGGCGTCATCAACATCATTCTCGATGACTCCGTG
>CAMLEO010000453.1 GCA_946478975.1 uncultured Steroidobacter sp. | reverse complement strand
CCTTTCAAGCCGGCGAAGGCGGCGGCGGTCTGCCCGGCGATCAGAACTTCTCCATGCGCGGGACGAGTGCGCGCAACAGCCTGTTCATCGATGGCGTGCGCGATGTCGGCAGCTACACGCGCGACTCCTTCAACTTGCAGCAAGTCGAAGTGATCAAGGGCCCGACCGGCACCATGGCCGGGCGCAGCGCGACCAGCGGCGCGATCAACCAGGTGAGCAAGACGCCGCAGCTGGAAGACTCGCAAGAGTATTCGCTCGGCTACGGCAGCGATAATTACAAACGGGTCACGAGTGATAACAATCTGGCGTTGGGCGACAGCATGGCATTCCGGATGAACGCGATGTATCACGACGCCGACGTGTCCAATCGCGATGTGGTGGAGAACAAGCGCTGGGGCATCGCGCCCTCCTTCGCGCTCGGGCTCGGCACCAGCACGCGCTTCACCGCCAGCGCGCTGTATGTCGACGAAGACAATGTGCCCGACTACGGCCTGCCGTGGGTCACGGTGACACAAACCACCGCGACGGATCCTTCACATAATGGGACGTTTCCGACCGGCGCCTATCAGGCGCATCCGGCGGTCGATCAAAGCAACTTCTACGGCCTGAAGAATTACGACTTCGAAGACATCGAGACCAAGAGCGGCACGTTGCAGCTGGAGCATGACTTCAACGAGTCCATCACCGCGCGCAACGTGCTCCGCTACCTGGACAGCGAGCGCTCCTCTGCGATCACCGCTCCGCGTCCGCCGAATCGCCAGCTGCAACGGCGCGACATGGAGACGGAGAACATCACCGACCTCACTGACGTAACGATCGAATTCGCGACGGGCGGCATCGAGCATTCGCTCGTGACCGGCCTCGAACTCACGCGCGAGACCACCAACAGCCGCAACAGCTCGAACACCGCCAATCAGCCGACGATTCCGGATTTCTTCGCCCCTAATCCGAATCTCGCACCGCTCGGACCGATGCCGGCGAACACCGGCAACCCTTCCGAGACGAAGATCAAGAACGTCGCAGTGTATGTTGTCGATACACTCAAGCTCAGCGAGCAATGGGCAATCACCGCGGGCGCACGACGCGACGATGTCGACGTCGATTATCAGCTGCGCACTTTGACGACCGGCGTGACCGAAAAGCTGTCGCGCTCCGACGATGAAGTCACGTACCAGGCGGCTGTCACATTCAAGCCCGTTGCCGACGGCACTATTTATGTCGCGTACGGCACCGGCTTCGACCCGACCGTCGACGCGGGCACCACGGGCTCGGGGCTGAGCAGTTCGCCGACGCAGGCAAACAACGTCAACCTGCCGCCGGAAGAAAGCAGCAATCTCGAAGTCGGCACCAAGTGGGAGCTGCTCGACCGACGGCTCGCGCTGAACGCAGCGGCGTTCCGCACCGAGAAGAAAAACCTGCGCACGCGCAATTTGAACACCGATCCGTACATTCTCGACGGCGAGCAGGTCATCAAAGGCGTCGAGCTCTCCGCCTCCGGCATGCTCAGCTCGGTGTGGTCGGTGTTCGCCGGCGCGAGCTGGCTGGACGCGGAATATAAGTTCTCCGCGAACCCACTCGATCAGGGACAGGAGCTGCCGCTGGTGCCGAAGCTGTCGGCAAACGCGTGGACGACTTATGTATTGCCGATGGGTGTAACGATCGGGCTCGGCGCGCAATATATCGACGACATCGTGCGTTCGCGCAGCGCGACCTTGGGCGAGCTGGTCGTCGACAGCTACGTGCTGCTCGATGCGATGGCGAGCTACCAGGTGAACGACACAGTGTCGCTGCGGCTCAACGTACTCAATCTCGCCGACGAGGAATATGTCGATCGCTTCGGCGGCGGCCACTTTGTACCGGGCGCAGGCCGCTCGGTGCAGCTCACTGCGTATTTCAACTTCTAACGGTCATGCTGCTGCACGTTCCCAACGTTCTTACCGCCGAGCAGGTGGCCGAGTGCCGCCGGCAGCTCGACGCCGCCGACTGGGTCGATGGTCGCGTCACTGCCGGACATCAGTCGGCAAAGGCGAAGGACAACGCGCAGTTGCCCGAAGACTCACCGGTGGCGCGCCAGCTCGGGCAATTGATTTTGAGCGCGCTGGAGCGCCATCCGTTGTTCGTGGCCGGCGCGCTGCCGCTGAAAATCTTTCCGCCGCTGTTCAATCGTTATGCGTCCGGGCAGTCGTTCGGCAATCACGTCGACAACGCCATGCGCAAAGTTCGCAGCACGCAGGACTGGGTGCGCACCGACATCTCAGCGACATTGTTTCTCGCGCAGCCATCCGAATACGACGGCGGCGAATTGATGATCGACGACACGTTCGGCTCGCACGCGGTGAAGCTGCCGGCAGGCGATCTGGTGCTCTACCCCGCGACCAGCCTGCATCGAGTGCAGCCGGTGACGCGCGGCGCGCGTATCGCGTCGTTCTTCTGGATTCAGAGCATGGTGCGCGCTGACGGCGAGCGCACGCTGCTGTTCGACCTGGATCTGGCGATTCAGCGCTTGGGCAGCGACGTACCCGATCATCCGGCGCTGGTGCAGCTCACCGGCGTCTATCACAACCTGCTGCGACGCTGGGCCGACGCTTCCTGATCGAGCTTGCGCAGCTGCTCCGGCGTGCCGACGTTGTGCCAGGCGCCGCGATACAGCTCGCCGCTGACGCGTCCTTTGCGGATCCAGTCGAACATCAGCGGCCCGACCGGAAATTTCCCCGGCCGGCAGCCGGCAAAGAACTCGGGACGAAACACGCCGATGTTGGCGTACGTGTAACGTTCGCCCTCGTCGATGAGGCGGCCGTTCGACAAGCCGAAGTCACCCTTGGTGTGGAAATCAGGATTCGGCACGACGACGAAGTGCGCGACATCGGTCGGCGCCAATTTGTTGGCGCTGGCGCCGAGCGGATATTCCGTCCACACGTCGCCGCTCACCACCACGAATGGATCGTTCCCCGACGCGCCGACCAGCAGCGGCAATGCCTGGAAGATGCCACCGCCAGTTTCC
>CAMLEO010000452.1 GCA_946478975.1 uncultured Steroidobacter sp. | reverse complement strand
GGCTGCGCGATCGATGTGACCGATGTTCGGTTTGATCGAGCCCAACCCGCAGACCTGCTTCTGCGAAGTCGTTTCGCGGAAGGCGCGCGTGAGCGCCGCCACCTCGATGGGATCGCCCAGTTCGGTGGCCGTGCCGTGCGCTTCGATGTAATGAATGTCGGTGGCGGCCAGACCGGCGTCCTGCAATGCGTTGCTGATCACTTCCGCTTGTCGCTCGACACTCGGCGCCGTAAAGCCCGCCTTGAGCGAACCGTCATTGTTGACTGCGGATCCCTTGATGACCGCGTAGATCGTGTCGCCATCTTCAATGGCGTCATCGAGCCGCTTGAGCAGCACCATCGCCATGCCATCGGAGAACACTGTGCCCCGCGCTTGCGCGTCGAAGGCACGCGTGCGTCCGTCGGGCGAGCCTTGGTTGCCCGGCTCGAACAGATGGCCGTGCCGATGAGGAACGTGCAACGACACGCCGCCTGCAAGTGCCATGTCCGACTCGCCTGAGCGCAGGCTCTGACATGCCAGGTGAATCGCAACCGCAGAGGTGGAGCAGTACGTGCCTACGGATATGCTGGGACCATTGAGGTTCAGCTTGTAGGAGATTCGCGTGGCCAGCGAGTCCTGAAAGTTCGCCAGCTCGGCATCGAAGGTGTCGGCACTGGCTCGCAGTACCGGATCACGCTGCAGCCTCTTCCAGTAAGTACTGAGCAGCGCGCCGGCAAACACACCGATGGCTCCGTCATAACGATGCGGATCGTAACCGGCATGCTCCAGCGTCTCCCAGGCTGTCTCCAGCATCAGTCGATGCTGAGGATCCATCAACTCCGCCTCGCGCGGATTGAAACCAAACAAGCCCGCATCAAACAAATCGATGTCTTCGACGATGCCGCGCATCTTCACGTAGTTGGGATTGCTGATCAGCGCCTCGTCGATGCCGGACCGCCGCAGTTGCTCATCACTGAAGGTGGTGATCGACTCCACGCCGTTCAGTACGTTGTTCCACAAGGTCGCGACATTGCCCGCGCCGGGGAAGCGCCCGGCCATACCAATGATCGCCACCTCCGAATGGCCCGCCGGCCGCCGCAAGGTGCGCTTGCGCCGGGTCGAACTCGTGGGCTGGGGTGCGCTTTGCCCGCTGAGCGGCAACAAACGTTTCGTCAGCTCGCTCACACTCGGCGCTTCGAACACCAGGATGGGCGACAGCTGCACGCCGAACTCTCGCTGCAGCTCCGCGATCACCTGCAATGAGATCAGCGAATTGCCGCCCAGCTCGAAGTAGTTGTCTTCGAGGCCCACCTTCTCGATGCCCAGCACATCCTGGAACACTCGCGCGATGCGCTTTTCCGTCTCGTTGCTCGCCGCCACGTACGACGTGCTCAGCGCGGGACGGGCGTAGTACGACAGCTTCTTGGTCACATCCTTTTGTGACAGCTGCTTGCGATAGACCCACTGATCCAGGCGCGCATACAGATCTGCGGTGGAGTTCACCACGTTGCACGCCGTGGTCGATCCCAACACGCGCCGCACCGCTTCGGCGCCCTCGTGAGGCCACATGAACAACTCTTCGAGCGTCGTTCCTTTGTGCTGCTGTTCGCCTTCCGTGATCACCCATGTGTCCCAATGCACGGCGATCCAGCGAGTGCCTCCCGCCGCGCGAGAGCACGCGAAACCTTCTTCGAACGCGTTCGCCGCCGCGTACGTCGCCAGGCGCAACCCGCCCAACGTCGCCGACAGTGACGAGAACAAGAAACAAAAGTCCAGCTGGCGTCGCTCGAGCAGTCGTGCAAGCGCCAGCGTGCCGTAGACCTTCGACGCAAACTGCGCATCGATCTGCGATCGATTTGCCGTCGCGATCGGGCTTTGTGCCTCGCTGACCAGGCCTGCGGCATGAAAGACACCGTGCACCTGTCCGTACTGCGCCTCCAGCTTGCCGAAGATCTGCTCCATGCGCGCCTCATCCGAGACGTCACCTCGAAGCACGAGCACTTCCCCGCCCGCATCCTCCATCGCGCGCAAGCGACGGATGTATCCGCTCATCGCATCCTGCGGATGCTCGGCCAACCAAGCATCCCACTGCGAGGCTTCCGGCAATGCACGTCGCGACACCAGCGCCACCTTGGCGCCGTAACGACGTCTCAACATATCTGCAAGCGTCAGGCCGACGTTGCCCAGACCTCCGGTAATGAGATACACGCCACCCGTTCGCAGCACGTCGCGCTCGGGAAGGACTTCATCGAGCCGCAGCGACACATAGCTCTGCACCAGGCGCTCACCCTTCCGCCAGGCAACGGCGATATCCGTCGCCGCAGAAGTTATTTCTGTGAACACGAGCTCCGCCAGATGAGCCGCATCGTTCTCCTCGCGACTCACATCAATGCTGCGTACGGTGACGTTCGGGTACTCCTGCGGAATCACTCGATACGCCCCGATGCTGGTGGTCTTCGCAGCGTTCACCACGTCACCCGCTCGCGCTGCATACATTTCGCTGGATACGCAGCTCAGCTGCACCGCCTTGCCGATCGAGTGCTCGCCCAGCGCCTGCGCCAGGTTCAGCAGACTCACGAGTCCCGCCGATTGCAGCGGCTCGATCTCGCTTTCGCGCGCCAGGTTCCACAGATGCACGATGCGGTCCGGCACACCTCCCGATTTGTGCAAATCCCGCATCACACGTTTCAGGTGCATCGGATCGGATGCATCGATGCGATAGCGCCCGGCGGTGTTCGAGTAGCTGCCGTCCTCGCTCATCGCCACGGTCGCTACCAGCGCGCCCGCCTCTTCCAACTTCTTGACCAGCACGCTGCCCACACCTGTGTCGTCCAACAACACCAGCCAGGCCGCTTGGGTCGATGTTTCGTCTTGGTCCTGCACGCGCAGCGGCGCTTTGTCCCAACGCGCCTCGTAGAACCAGTCACCCACATCGGGCTTCTTGCCTTCCTGCTCGGTCTGCGCGGCCTGCGCCAGCGCACCTTCACCCGCCTCGATCCAGTAGCGCTGCCGATCGAAGGCATACGTTGGCAAAGGCACTTTCA
>CAMLEO010000451.1 GCA_946478975.1 uncultured Steroidobacter sp. | reverse complement strand
GTCCGCGACCGTGCTGCTCGATCCGGCGGTCGAGCTGTATTTTGCGACCGGTGAACCGCAGTACTTGCGGCTCGCCGAGCGCATCGTCGAGCAGGCGGAAGCACGCTCGGAACTGAGAGTGATCTCGCAGGCGCTTGCCGGCACCGATGCGGCTGAGATCGCAACTGGAAAGGCATATCAGCTGTGCTGGAACCTGGTGGGACTCGCGAAGTTACATCGCGCGACGGGCGACGCTCGTTACGGCGAGGTTGTGACGCGATTGTGGGAATCGATCCGCGCCCATCATTTGACATTGGGCGGCGGGCCGTGGGGCGGCGTCGCGCATCGATCGCGCGAGGTGTTCAACCATCCGAGCGTGTTCAGCCCGCAAGGGTACGTCGAGACCTGCTCGATCCTGGCCTGGCTGCAACTCAACCGAGAGTTGCTCGCCCTCACCGGAGAGGCGCGATACGCCGAAGAGATAGAGCGCACCGTTTATAACGATCTGCTCGGCGCGCAGGCGCCGAACGGCGAGGACTGGTGCTACTACTCGTTTCCGAACGGACGCCGCGTGCATACGACGTACTGGCGCTGCTGCAAGTCCAGCGGTGCGATGGCCTTAGAGGAGATCGCCAGCCTCACCTATGGACTGCAAGGTGCGGACGTTTGCGTTTATTTGTTCGCGCCCGGGCGAGCCACCCTTCGCACGCCGGCCGGCGCCCTGCGCTTGACGCAAAACACAGATTATCCATTCAACGGTCGCATCCGCTTGCGTGTCGATCCGGATCGACCGGCTCGCTTCACGGTGCGCGTGCGGGTACCGCGTTGGGCGCAGACGGTTGAACTGTACGAGGGTGGTGCCTCCATCGGAGCGGTCGAGCAGAACGGATTTCTTGTGGTCGAGCGCGAATGGCGTGCGGGCGATGAAATTGAAATTCGCTTCGGCATGCGCCCGACGTTGCATCGTCGCGTCAGCCACAGCGTACAGGAATCCCGTGCACCCGATGGCGAGCCGATCGCCCAGGAAGTCATGCATTACGACTACCTGGCGATCACGCGTGGCCCGCTCGTGTATGCGACGACGCTCATCGATGGTTACAAGAGCGCAGAAACGCTGCTTCTCGATAAACCCGATAACGAACTGATCGAAGAAATGCCGGCCACTGCAGCGGGTGCCGCTCCGGCGTTGCGACTGCATGCGAGCGGCCGCGAGCCGTTGACGTTCGTGCCGTACTTTGCCGCCGGCGGTCGGCACGATGGCGCATGGCGACTGACCTGGATGCAGGTCGTCGAGGCCCAGGAGAATGTTTGATGTCCACAGCTGAAGTCACGTTGCCCCAACGTTCGGGCCCGGCCGGCCCGTTGAGCGGCGTCACCGTGCTCGATCTGAGCGCGTATATCGCGGGTCCGTATGGCTGCACGCTGCTTGCCGATCAAGGCGCGCAGGTGATCAAGATCGAGCCGCCCGACGGCGACAACCTGCGCAAGTATCCGTCGACGTTGGAAACCGAGAGCCGCGCGTTCATCGGCGTCAATCGCAGCAAGCTGGGCGTGTCGCTGGATTTGAAGCAGGCGGAAGGGCTGGCGGCGTTGTTGCGTCTCGTGCGTGCCGCTGACGTGTTGGTTCATAACTTTCGGCCCGGCGTGCCGCAGCGCCTGGGCATTGACTACGATCAGTTGTCGCAGGTGAATTCGCGGCTCATCTACTGCGCGGTCACTGGGTACGGCGAGAAAGGTCCGCTCAAAGACAAGGCGGGCTATGACCAGGTGCTCCAGACCATGACTGGCATGTGCACTCTGCAAGGCAAGCGCGGTGGTGCGCCGGAAATCATCTACGGTTCGGTCGTCGACTACTACGCGGCGGCGCTGGTTGCTGGCGGCGTCTCGTCTGCGCTGTATGAGCGTGAGCGCAGCGGGCGAGGGCAGTTCGTGGGTGTATCGCTGCTGCGAAGTGCGTTGACGATGCAGTCGGCGCGGCTCGTGTGGGTCGACGGCGAGCCTCGCGACATCGGACGTGACTTTCGCTCCGGCGGCATCACAGGTTTGCATCCGACGCGCGAAGGCTATTTGTATATTTCCGCGAACACGCCGCATTTCTGGCGCGCGCTGTGCCAGAAGATCGGGCTCCCGGAACTGGCTTCGAACGAACGTTACGACAGCGTACGCAAGCGTGCCCAGCACGCAGCGGAGATCGTGCCGAAGCTGCACGAAGCTTTGCACGAGCGCACAGCGCTCGAGTGGGAAGCGCACTTTGGCGACGAAGTGCCTTGCGCCGCGGCCCGCTCGATCGATGACGTCTTCGATCATGAGCAGGTGCTCGCCGAGGATATGGTGACGACGCTGGACCATGCGTTAGTCGGCAAGTACCGAGGCCTCACGCGTTCCATCAAGTTCGAACGCACGCCAGGACCGGCACCGTTTGCAGCTCCGAGCTTCGGTCAGCACACCGACGACGTGCTGCGCGGTGCAGGATGCTCGGCGGGAGAACTGCAGGAAATGCGCACCAAAGGGGTCGTTCCTTAGCCGAACCGGGAGCGCTGCTATGATGCACGGACAGAACTCACGAGCATCCGGCGATGGCAGCGAAGAAAAAGGCGGGGAGCGGACGTAAGAACGATCCGGAAGGCGTTCGCAGCCGCTTTCTGGACGTGGCGGCAGACCTGTTTCAAAACCAGGGCTACTGCGCTTCGGGCATGCAGCTGATCTTCGAGCAGGCCGGGGTCACGGCCGGCGCGTTCTATCATCATTTCGAAAGCAAAAAAGACCTGGCGCTCGCGGTGATCGAGGAGCGCGTCGCCGCCGAAGTCGAGAACACCTGGATGAAGCCGGTGCGCGAGGCGGGCACGACGCTCGAAGGCGTGACCAAAGCTTTCAAGAGCATCGCTGCACAACTGGAAGAGCGGCGCGCGGTGCGCGGATGCCCGCTCAACAATCTCACCCTGGAGCTGGCATTCGCCGACTCGGATTTTCAGGCCGGCCTGGCGCGAATCTTCGAGCGCTGGCAGCAGGAGATCGAAGCAAAGCTGAAATGTGACATGGACGAGGGCGCACTCGCGCGCTCGAAGGCTGCACCTTTGGCTGCATAC
>CAMLEO010000450.1 GCA_946478975.1 uncultured Steroidobacter sp. | reverse complement strand
GACCGACGGCCGAGGCTGAGCTGCTGAATCACTTCGGCGAAGTGCGCATCGCGCTCGGCATTGCGACGCTGTTCCACTTCCTCATCTTCCCGCTGCAACTGTTCGACTTCGGACTTGCGGGCGAGCTCGGCCTGCAACGCCTTGCGCGTGGCCTGCTCGGCGGCTGGTGAAGACAGAAACGCCTGCGCCCTCGCCCACGCCTGCCGCTGATCGCACTTGTGATAAGCGCTGCTCGCAAGCGACCGAGCTTCATCCAACGGCAGTGAGGTTCGGCTGCCAACCTGGCGAGGATCGGCTTCGGAGAGCACCGTCAGCGCGGTGACGCTTGCGCCCGAGACGAAATACTGAACGATGGTTTCGCCGTCGTGGCTGCACCACGTGCCTTCGAGATTCTTCGAAGCATCGTGCGAAGTAGCGTGAGCGACTGACACCACCGCGAAACACAGCGGGACAACAGCGCGGACGATGCGGGTCACTCGATTCGACATTTCGCTCATTCCTCAATCGGCTCTGGACATCGTGTTCGCCGGAAGCGCTGCAACGGTTGCGCCCCCCGGCCACACGCCGGAGCTATCGAGGCAATTTACATGCCGCACCTGCCCGGACGCCAGTTTTACCTGATCTTGAGCTGGCAACGCGTTGAGCGCCTGGCAGCTGCTTGGAAAGAAGGCCGACAGTTGACAATGCGTCTACGAGCGGACGAACTGTGACGGGATCCAGTTGGCGAGCCAGAAAGCTTCGTTCGCACGATAAAAAATCACACCCGCGTCGTGCGCCTCCGCTGCGCTCACGTTCAGCACACGAACCTTACCGTGCCGAGAACCTACGCGAGTCGCCAGTTCGACGCTCGTGGTGAGGTGGACGTACTGCCGCCGCATGGGCCGAATTCCTTGCGCGAGAATACGTTCAACCGCGCTCTCGCTGGTTCCATGCAGAAGCACCGCTGGCGGCGGCGACGGCTGGTGAACAATTTTCTCCGCCGTCGAATGACCATAGTTGGCGCGGATCTCGCCGTCACTCGAGGTGAAGCGGCATTTGTCCGGCTCGACCTCGCGAATCACCGCTTCGATATCCTGCTCGGTCGCGTCCGGCACACGCTTGCGCACGGCGTTCAGGACTTCATCGAGCGGCGCATACCCTTCGGGATCGAGAACGATGCCAAAGCGCTGCGGCTCGTGACGCAAGATGAGCGACAACGCTTTCGATATTCCGATGAGACGGCGATCCGTCACTGACGATTCCTCTCTTGCCAGGCGTCCGCGAATGCCAGCAGCTTTGTTTCGAGCTCCATCGCGCCCGTCACAGCTGCCCGGCTCCGACGAAACACATAGTACTGAAGCGCCGGCAACTCGGGCACGGGCCTCGCGACGACACCCGGCGGCAGGCGACAACAAGCATTCACGATCGCCGTCCCCAATCCCAACCGCACGAAATGCAGCATGAGCTCCCATCCGGTCGCCTCGACGGCCACGCTCCAATCCACCCGGGCCGATTGCAACATATGCGAGAGCATGGTGCGGTGGGGCCGCCCCAAGGGTGGGACGATCAATTCCGCGCCGTCCAGATCGTGCAAACGAATGCGACGTTTCGACGCCAGCTTGTGACGTGAAGGCATGGCAAGCATCTGTCCGACGCGCGTCAGCGGCTGCACGCTCACATCGCGCGGCGGGCTTTCGAACGATGCCACGCCCAAGTGCGCTCGGCCCGTGGCGACAGCGTCGAGAGCGGCGGCACCGTCAGCAGTCACGAGCGATAGCGGACGCCTGCTCACGCCTCGAAATGCCTTGATACCCTCGCCCAGCAAGTACAGATAGGCGCCCTCGCCCGCTGCCAGCACGATGGGCTGATGAGTCTCCGATTCCAGAAGCTCGTCTTGAAACTCGACCGTCGCAGCCGCCAGCTCGCGTGCAAACCGCTGCACTTTCCTGCCTGCAGCCGTGATGTCGATGTTGCGACCTCGGCGGACGTACAACGGCGTTTCAAGTGTCCGCGCCAGCTTTGCAACTTTGGTGTGCAGAGCCGGCTGCGAAATATGCAGGCGCAACGCCGCCCGGCTGAAGTTGCCATCTTCGGCGAACTCGGCAAAGGCCAGCAGGGCGTCCAGGGAAGCATTGCGCAGCAGGTTCACTATTCAAGGATTCTATAGCCGCTTTAAAAGATCAAGTTCTTGTGAATAGCTCGTTCTCGCATCATGGCCCCGGTCACCATGAGGAGAAAACAAATGAAACTGGGAATCGATGTGGGCCGGGTGCTGATCGCGCCGGGCGACGAATCGCGGCCGGATACGTCATTCATCGGCGGTACGCTCGAAGATGCGCTACGTACGCCGCCGTACGATGGCATGTTCGACGTCGTGCCGGCGTTGGTCGAGCGCTTTGCCGGCCAGGTCTGGATCGTTTCGAAGTGCGGGCCGAGAATTCAACAGCGAACGCTGCAGTGGTTCGATCACCACCGCTTCTTTGCACGCACCGGCATCGCCCCTGCAAACGTTCGCTTCTGCCTGAAGCGTCCTGAGAAGGCAGTGCATTGTCGCGAACTCGGCATCACGCACTTCATCGACGATCGGGTCGACGTTCTGCAGCCGATGATCGGCAGCGTCTCCAACCTGCTGTTGTTCGGGCCGCAACGCGATGGGCACACCAGCTGTTCGTTTCGGCACGTACCGGATTGGCCGGCGGTGGCGCGGGCGCTGCTCCCCCCTTGAACCCCTGCCGCCCGTCCCTATTTTCGGCTTCGGTTCGAAGTGGAGCGTCCGTCCTGCGGACGCTGACTCCCTAAACTTCATTCGGAGGTGAACTTTATGGCAGTCATTCCCTATACCGATTGGTCGCCCGTCAGCCAGTTGCGCGAGGAGATCAATCGGCTGTTCGGCAACATCGACAGAGGCGACACCAGCAGCGCCACGGCGAGCTGGATTCCGCCGGTCGATATTTACGAATACGGCAATCGTTTCGAGTTGCGGGTCGATCTGCCGGGCGTTGATCCCAAGGACGTGGAAATGACCTTGGATCGCGGCGTCTTGACCCTCAGCGGCGAGCGCAAGACCGAAAGGATGGCGGAACAGGACCAGAAGGA
>CAMLEO010000449.1 GCA_946478975.1 uncultured Steroidobacter sp. | reverse complement strand
CCTTCCCACACCACCGTTTGTTTCGGCGCCAGCGTGCGCATGCCGGTGGTGTTCGAAGTCTTCTCGCCCAGCAACGACTCCGGCCACTGCGCGAGATCCTTGATGTATTGATAGTTGATATCGGCTTCGGTCCGGCGCAGCTTTTCTTTGCCGTCGATGGAATAAACCGCCGTAAAGCCTTTCTTGCCGTCGCTGCCGGTGATCTCCAGATCCTTGGACGCAAGCTGATAGGCACGCGGGTTGCCGAAGCGACTGATGGAGTTGTTATCCCACAGCACGCCGTAATTACGGTGAGACAACACGAACGGGATGGCCACATCCATGTTGTGTTGGGACAGCTCGACGTCCTCGCCGGAATAATTCATCTGCGCGTTCTGATGCTGGCCCAGGCCATAGAACGCTTCGTGCGTGTTGGGATTGAAGCGCTGCTGAATGCGGTAGAAGTTCTTGCCGTCGATGCTGACCGGCTCGAACGCCGCGCGCTGTTGCTCGACCAGCAGCGGCTTGCCCTGGGCGTCCAGGAATTTCACGACGCCATCGGCGAGCGCGACCTCGGCCTGCACCGCTGAGGTCTTGAGCTTCACCGCAGATGGTGTCGCGTCCACTGTAAAACTCGTCGCCGCGGGAAGCGCCACGACCATCAGGCTGGACGGGGTCGACAAGTTTTCAGTGGGAACAGCTGTGACGCGCACGACGCGGTCGGACATGACTTGCAGCCGCACGCGTTTGGCCGTGCCTTGCGCCGGCGTGACGATGATTCCGTTGGAGGTCTTCTGGTATTTCCCTTCCGCCGCCGTCGCGACATTGCAGACGAGGGCGAGCGCAATGATGAGCAGTCGTGGGATCACAGGGAAAGCTCCATGCAAGGTCAATAAGTGGCCAGCTTTACTCGCAACACCTGCGGCAGCGTGGTGAAGTTCAAGCCGTAATCCGTCTGGTCGCCATTCCACAAACGTTCGAAAATCCATTGGCCGTCGGCGTCGAAATGGCCCTCTTCGACCCGAGCCATGAGGAGTCCACTGCTGGCGGGCAACGGCTCAGCCGGTGCGAAGGTGACGCGAGCGTTGCGCCCGGTGACCAGAAACTCGTTGCGACCGATCCGTGCGATCAACGCGCCGCCGTCAGGCACTTCACGGCCTTCGGGCGCGTCGGGCTTGGTCGCCCAGGTCCATTCCTTCATGCCGAACTGCCATTGATTCCAGCTCACCGTCGCGCGCCAGCCGTTGAGATCCAATGTTTGATCGGCGCTGTCGTCCGGCTGCGCCACGCCCCACACCGGATTCTCATAACTCAACTTGGCCCAGTGACGTGCCCACGGCGCGAGCAGCTGATAGTTGCCTGCAAGAGCATCGACCATCGCTTCATCCGCATGCTTCGCGCCGAGCGGATAGTTCACATAGCCGGTGTAGTCGATGCCGAAAGGCACGAACCCGAGCCCGTGCTTGCCGAGCGTGGCGAAGAAGTAACGCGCGTAGCCGCGATCGTTGCCGACCTCGGCCACGAACAACGGATTGTCCGGTCGCGTGTACAACTCCATCACCCGGTTCGCCTTCGCGGACTCGCGCATATAAATGTCGGGAGCAAGGATATCGATGGCAGGCGCGGCCGCACGATAGATATCTAACACGTTGTCGGTCGGCCCGCCGCTGGCATAGGCGCCCGGCTTGCCGGGATTGAAAGGATCCCGCAGCGCCGCGTTGACATACATCGGCAGCGGATACTCCGCCTTGCCCGCAGCGGCAACTTCGCCGATGTAATGCGCGACCGACCATGCGTGGAAGAATTCGTCCGCGTCCGCTCCGAACACTTGCGTCCAATTGCCGGAACGTTTGCTGAGCTTACGCAGCAGCGCATCAGGCACCGCCGACTGAAACAATTTTTCCGCAGCCGGTGAATGGTCGCGCGCACTTCCGTAAGTGCCCGCTTCGTTCTCCACCTGCACCATGATCACAGTGTGCTGAGGGTCGGCGGCCTTCAGATGCCGCAGCAACGTCGTGAAGGCTTTTTTATCCGCCGCCAATGTAACGGCACTGTGCGGCGACAGGGAGTTGAGCGTTTTGCCGTCGGCGGTGACGACGCGCGGAAAGCGCTTGTTATCCAGCTTCACCCATTCGGGCGCGTAGTTCGGGCCGTTGTTTTTCCAGGTCGCGAACCACAACAGCACCAGTCGCACATTGTGCTCGCGAGCCTGCACGAGCAACGTATCGAGAAAACTGAAATCGAAGCGGTCGGGCGTCGGCTCGATCTGTTCCCAGGCAATCGGCATGCTCACGGTGTTCGCTTGCATGCGCTGCACGGCCGGCCACACCTTCGGCAGCATTGCGGGCCAGGCGCTGGAGTTGTTCACTTGGGCGCCGAGCACGAGATACGGTGAGCCATCCACCAGCAGCGCGTAACGGCCGTTTCGTTGCACGACCTCGGGAACTTGGGCTGCGGCTCGCTCGGCGCAGCCGAGCATCATCAATAGAGCGACGACCACAAGTCGCACTCGCGCGCCTGCCTGCATCCAGATCCCCCCGGCGGTGCCGATTTGTATGTGTTAACGGTCACAAACCGCCGCAATCTACGGCGCAAATGTAACCGGTGTCAATTCGCACGCACCGACCGTGGCAGCTGTTACTTGAGCGTGCCGTCGAGGTAGAACCAGCGGTCGCCTTCTTTTACGAACCGGCTGCGCTCGTGCAGCCGTGCAGCGGAGCCGCCGCCGATGCGATAACGCGCGACGAATTCGACTTCCGCCGTCGTGGCGTTTTCCGCATCCGAGTCCACGATTGTCAGGCCCAGCCATTTCTGCTTGGGATCGAATTCCACGGCGGCGGGACGCTTGGACTCATGCCAGGTCGCGAGCAGGTAGGGCTCGTTGCACAACACGAATGCCGAGTACCTGGAGCGCATCAAGGCCTGCGCGGTGGGTGCCGGCGCGCCAGAGTGCCAGCGATAACAGCACTGTTCGTACAATCGACCCGAGCCACACGGGCATCGCTCTCGTAGATTCATGATACCGCTACCAGTCCGCTGGGTTTGATGCTAGCGTTGGACCGTCCGCAACACCGTTCGACACTGCACAACTATTCATTGGGGGATTTGCCATGAGCAGGGACTCGCGTGCTTATTGGAGTGCGTGTGTTTTATTCACTATGTCATTCGCCGCCTCGGCGCAAACGGAGCCGGTGGTCATCGAAGCGGAATCCGCAACTGTAAGCTCCGCCTACA
>CAMLEO010000448.1 GCA_946478975.1 uncultured Steroidobacter sp. | reverse complement strand
AGGCAGAGCTGAACCTGGCTTGTATGTTCATCTCTCACGACCTTGGGGTGGTGGATGCCGCTTACAACGCCTGCCTGCCTTTGCTCACCGCGTGGAACACGGACCTGGCGCAGAACGAACGTTTGTACCAGGCCTACGACGCGGTGCTGAAGAACGAAGGCGCGCGACTGTCCGCCGGCCAGCGCAAGCTGCTCGAAAATGCGTTGCGTGACTTTCGGCTCGCCGGTGTCGCGCTGCCGCCGGAAAAGAAACAACGCTACAAGGCACTGGTCGAGCAACTGGCGACGCTGCAATCGAAGTTCGATGAGAACGTGCTGGACGCGACCAACGCCTGGTCGCGTCACATCACCGACGCGAAAGAAATCGACGGGCTGCCGACGCCGATCGTCGAACGCGCGCGCGCTGGCGCCGAAGCAAAGGGCTTGCAGGGCTGGCTGTTCACACTCGACGCGCCCAACTACATGGCTGTGATGATGCACGCCACGCACGAACCGCTGCGTCGCGACTTCTATCATGGCTGGGTCACGCGTGCGTCCGATCAGGATGGCAACGCAGGTCGTTGGGACAACACTGCGCTGATGGATCAAATCCTCGGCGTGCGTAACGAAGTGGCGAATCTGGTCGGCTTTCCGAATTACGCCGAATATTCGCTCGCGACCAAGATGGCTTCGTCCGTAGGCGAGGTGCGCACGTTCCTGGAACAGCTGGCCACCAAGAGCAAGCCGGTCGCGCAACGTGAGTTCGATGAGCTCACGAAGTTCGCCGGTCGCGAGTTGAATGCCTGGGACGTGGCGTTCTATGCCGAGAAGCTCAAGCGCGAGCGTTTTGATTTGTCCGAAGAGGCGCTGCGGCCTTATTTCCCGCTGCCGCGCGTGCTGGCTGGCATGTTCTCGGTCGCCGAGAAACTCTACGGCGTGAAGATCGTCGAGCGCACCGGCGTCGACGTCTATCATCCCGACGCGCACTTCTATGACATCCTGAACGACGACGGCTCGCGTCGCGGCGGGTTCTTCGTCGATTTGTATGCTCGGCCGAAGAAGCGCGGCGGCGCCTGGATGGATGAATGCGTCGGCCGCAAGCGCCTGACGGGCCCGACCTCGCTGCCCGTCGCTTATCTGGTGTGCAACTTCTTGCCGCCTGGGGGCTCGAAGCCGTCGCTGCTGACGCACTCCGAAGTCGTGACCATGTTCCACGAGTTCGGCCACGGCCTGCATCACATGCTCACTCGCGTCGATTATCCGAGCATTGCCGGCATCAACGGCGTCGCCTGGGATGCGGTCGAGCTGCCGAGTCAGTTCATGGAGAACTTCGCCTGGCGCGCGGAAGTGATTCCCCTGATTTCTGCGCACGTCGAAACCGGCGAGCCGCTGCCAGAGGCGGAGCTGAAACGTTTGCTCGGTACGCGTACGTTCCAGGCCGGCATGCAGACGGTTCGTCAACTTGAGTTTGCGCTGTTCGATCTGCGCATTCACAGCGAGTTCGCGCCGGGCGCGCCGAGCAAGATCATGCAAACGCTGGCGGAGGTGCGCTCGCAAGTCGCGGTCGTGAAGCCGCCGGCGTTCAATCGCTTCCCGCAAAGCTTCCAGCACATTTTCTCGGGCGGCTACGCAGCGGGTTACTACAGTTACAAATGGGCGGAAGTGCTCGCCGCCGATGCGTTCAGCGCGTTCGAAGAAGGCGGCATCTTCAATCGCGACGTGTCACATCGCTTCCTGTCCTCGATCCTCGAACAAGGTGGCAGCCGAGATGCGATGGAAGCCTTCGTCGAATTCCGCGGCCGTAAGCCGCAGATCGAGCCGCTGCTGAAGCAGTTAGGTTTAGCCGCCTAGATATTGAACTGCATGCCCGCCATGCCGCTGGCCCAGGCGGGAATCGGTTCGTAGAACAAACATTCGCCGGTTGCAGTCGACACTGCACCGGCGACTGCGATCCAGGCGTTCACCTCCAACCCGCCGTTGCCGGCATCGCTCAGGATCTGTTCGTTGGTGAGCTTCGCAAGACCCGCGCCTTGCCCCTGCGCGAGCACCTCGATGAACCAGCGATCCCACGCCTCGTTCACCTGACCTTCCTGCGGCACCCCGAGCCAATGTGACAAGCCGCCGCCGGCCAGCAGCGCGACGCGCTCACGCTCATCACAAACATTCTCCACGTACTCGCGCAGCAGCTCACCCAAGCGCCAGCTTTGCTCCGGCGTCGGCGCTGGCGTGTAAACGGTGTTCACATACAGCGGCACGACCGCCAGCTCTCGCGCTGGATCGACGATGCCGATCGGAATCATCACGCCATGATCCGGCCGCAAGCGCGGCGGCTGCGCCAGTGCGAAGTCGTGCTGATTGGCAAATGTCACAAACCCCTTCGCGAAGGCGGCATGACCCCGAATGGGCTCCGTTGGCAAGCCCATATCGCCGTACGGCGTATAAACATCCGCCGTGCCGACCGCGAACGGCATCGGCCGATCGAGCTTGAAATTATTCAGATGATCGCCGGTGATCATGACCACCACAGTCGGGCGCGTCTCGCGCAAACGTCGCCCGATCTCACGCATACCCGCGAACACACGCTCCGCCTGCTCCTCCAATCCGAACGGCGAGCCCAGCACATGGGACATGGCGAACGCGCCCACGATCCTGCCCATGATCAGCGCCTCGCGAAGTAATAATCGATGGGAAAGAACGGCATGGTTGGCCGGCCCGACCAGATCAGCCACTTGATCACGAAGTTCGGGTGAATGCCGAGCCGGGCCAAATCGTCGCGCCCACCGCTGCGCAAGGTCTCGCGCACTTCCGCCGGAATCTCGAAACGATCAAACAACTCATCAGGCCGCGTGCGGACCAATGCGCGATCGCCTGGCGTTTCGATCAAGTGCTCGATCAGCGCGTGGACGCCCGGCGGGGCCACGTCAGCTCACCGGCCGCGTGAGGAAACGTTCGACGATCGAACAAAAATCGGCGGTGTGCTCGATCATGGCCCAGTGGCCGCAGTGGGGCACGATGTAGCCCCAGCTGTTCTCAAACAGTTCGAGGAACCGATGCGCACGCGCCAGCGTCGACACGCCATCCTGCTTGCCGTTGACGATCAATACCGGATGTTTGATCTGGCGCAATGTATCTTCCGGATAGTTGAGCGTGCCCTTGCGCGTCTCCGCGTTGACGGCGGCGAGCGCGGCTTTCGCGGTTCCTGCAGGTAGGGAACGCAGAAGCTGGTGTCGAGGCCGCCG
>CAMLEO010000447.1 GCA_946478975.1 uncultured Steroidobacter sp. | reverse complement strand
CGGCATCGCCATGCATGGATTGTTGAAGCGTGAGCTGGAACGACATCAGGTCAACGAGCTGCGCGCGCGCTGGCAGATGCATCAGACCATCATCACCAAACATTCCGATCCCGAGCACTGGAAGATCGTTCAAGGCAAGTTCGATAATGTGCTGTCCGACAGCAGCCGGGTGAAGTTGTGGGTGCTGGGCGACGACACGCGCTTTCGCTATGGGGCGCCGTTGACGGCACAGCAACTTCACGACGCCTCCGGGCCCGGCGGCTTTGGTCATCTGTCGATCAAAGACGGCGAGCAGCCGATGAAAACATACACCGCCGAAGTGCCCGCCAAAGGCGAGCGCCCGCCGGTGAAACTGATGATCGCCATCGACGAGACGCCGTTCATCGAAACATTGCAGGCGTTCACGGTCTGGTTGATTGCACTCACCGTCGTTGGTGCGCTCGGCGCTGCCTGGCTTGGTTATTACATCGCGGGATTGGGATTGCGTCCGCTGGAGCGCATGTCGGCAGAAGCGCAGGCGTTGTCGCCGGATGATTTATCTCGGCGCCTGCAGGCAGGCACACTGCCGCCCGAGTTGTCGAAACTCGCCGACTCATTCAACGGCGCGCTGTCCAGGTTGGAGACTGCGTATCAGCAGTTGGAAGCGTTCAATGCCGACGTGGCGCACGAGTTGCGTACGCCAATCGGCAATCTCATCGGCCAGACGCAAGTCACATTGTCGCGCGAGCGAAATCTCACGGAACTAAAAGATCTGCTGCACTCTAACCTGGAGGATCTCGAGCGACTGCGCGCCATCGTCAACGATATGTTGTTCCTGGCACGGGCCGATCGCGGCGAGCGTGCACCCAATCGCGTCGAGGTCTCCATTGCGCACGAGGTTGCGCTCGCGGTCGAGTATCTGGAATTCATCTTCGAGGAAGCCGAGGTGCGCGTGCGCATCGACGGCGACGCTCACGCCAGCATCGAAACCGCCTTGTTTCGGCGCGCTGTTTGTAACTTACTGCAGAACGCCGTTCAGCACGCCCCGCGCGGTGCCGAGATCGTTGTGTTCGTTTTGCAGCAGCCAGGCGCCATTCGCGTCTCGGTGCAAAACACCGGCTCTGGTATCGCGCGGGAGCACCTTTCCCGCCTGTTCGATCGTTTCTATCGAGTGGATAGCTCGCGCAGCGGCAGCCGTGAGAATCACGGCCTCGGCCTCGCCATCGTCCGCGCCGTGGCGACGATGCACGGCGGGACGGTGTTTGCGGAGAGTGAGGACGGTGAAACGAAGATCGGTTTCACCGTCGCGAGGGCATGACCGTCATTCCAGCGTGAACCACTGCACCTCCACTCGGCGATTCAAATCGCTGTTGGTGCTCGCCGGCTCTTCCCAGCCTCGCCCGATCGCCTCGATGCGTGACGGATCAATATCCTTGTGGCGCGCCTTCAGCGCATCGGCGACCGCAATCGCTCGCTGACGCGACAACTCCATCGCCTTCAGCGCCATGCTCTTCACCAACTGCTCTCCGCCTTGCTCGCGGAACTCATTCACGCGTGCGTTATCGACGTGACCTCGCAGGACGACTGTCGAGCCCGGGCTCACCTGCAGGAAACGTTTGATCGTATCCAGGTACTCCTGGTTCTGCGTCGCGCTCGGATCCAGCTTCGCTGAGTTCGCTTCGAAGAAGAAGCGGATGTCCTTGCTGAGCAGCGGATCGCTTTCCAGCGACGCTTGCGTGTTGCCGCTGCGGATCGGTGCGATCGCGATCTTCTGATCCGCAAACAAACCTTTCTTCGCCAGCGCTTCGAGCGCGGTTGTGTCGGCGAATCGCGAGGCGTCGGTCGGATTGCGAATCACGCTGCCGTACGCGAGCACCGACGATTGGAAGATGCCGCCGAACGAGCCGGCGGAATCGATCGTGCCGGAGAAGAACGCGCGGTTCTCCGGCAGGTTCGCGAGGTGCACGCGAGAGAGCTCGTCACGCGCCTGGTCTTCGCTCCAGCCGAACGCTTTGGCGACGACGCCAATGTTTTGAGCCTGCTGATCGCGCAGGCGACGATTGCCTTCGAGAATGCCGTGCACGAGGCCGCGGACCATGTCCGGATTCGCTTTCGCAAAGCCGCCGTTGACGGCCAGCACGTCGGCGATCACCAGCAGGTTGCGGTTGGATGTGAGCACCTTCGCCGCGCCGCTCGACTTCGCGACGACTTCATCGGTGCGCGGCGTCCAGCCGACGCAGCCATTCAAACGATGCGAGGCGGACAGCTCGTGCGCGTACGCGTCGCAGGCGACGAAGGCGTCGTCATAAAACACCAGGCCCAGCTCGTTGGCGCCCGGTTTGGAGTCGAGATCGCGCAGGATGGTGATGGGCACGCCGGCTTCCTGCGCCAGGTAACGAATGAAGAATTCGCTTTCGTTGAATTGAGAAGCGGCGAGGACCTTGCCGGCGAGCTGGTTCACTGAAGTGACGCCGCGATCGACGACCACCATATCGGCGCCGCGCGAGTAGCCGATTTGCAACGGCACGACTGCGTCGAACTGCCGGCCGAGCACGGCGAGCGAATCGGCGGTCGTCGCGGTGGCGGCGAGGCGGCTGTTGTTGAGTGCCGACCAGGTTTCGCTTTCGCTCTTGGTGATTTTGACTTTGAAGCCGTATTCCTTGGCGAAGAAGGAGTCCGGATTCGGTTCCATGCCGCCGTTCGCGACGATCAGGCCGCCGTAGCCGGCGTATTCGCTGATGTCGATTTGCAGGACGCCATCTTTCGGCGTGTACGTCGCCGCGGCCTCGAGCGAGGGTGTGCCTGTTACAGGTTCGATCGGCGTCGGCGCGCTGCTGTCATCGGCCTTGTCGCCTGTAGACGATTGTGACGTTTGCGCGCCGGTGTTGTTGGCGCTTCCGCTGTCGGGTGCTTTCTTGCCCAGCCACAAGTAAATACCCAGGCCGATGATGCCCAGCAAGAGCAACAACGTAACGATGTTGCCTGCGGCCGAGCCGCGTTGCTTCCAATGCATGTTCGGGTTGCTCATTGAAGAGGCTCTCTATGATGGCGTTGTTCAATCAGTGAGCGCGTAGCTGATAAGAGTGTCGGTGGCTGGCGAAGGCTGGTGGGTCCTATGTTCCTCCGGCGCCGCGCACCGCCCTTGTCCACGCTGTCGCGTGGACTGTATGCGTTCCATCCATGGAGCTGCTGCTGGGCCCAGCATCCCTGCTGGAGCCAAGCCGCCGGATGAACATAGG
>CAMLEO010000446.1 GCA_946478975.1 uncultured Steroidobacter sp. | reverse complement strand
GGTTGGGCGTTCGGGCTGCGCGGCGAGCAACGCACGGCTGACTATTCAGATCGCGGTATCCAAGACGGCGATCAGCGGGTGACCGACGCAAGCGAGCGCGATCGCATGTGGGGCGGGCAGGCGACTTTATATTTCGATCCGCACGATCATTTGCGTTGGTTCGCGACCTTGTCGCGTGGTTACAAAGCCGGCGGTTTCAACATCGGCGAGGCCGCGCAGGTGCTGTCGAAGTTCGCGCCCGAGTACCTGGTCGGTCTCGATGTCGGCATGAAAGGTCAGTGGCTGGACGGACGTTTGTATGCAGATGTCACGGCGTTTTATATGAAGCGCAGCGACATGCAGATCGCCATCAGCACCCAGCTCGATCCCATCGGCGATCCGAGCAGCTACGTCTTCTATACAGACAATGCGGCTGGCGGTCGCAACCTCGGCCTCGAAAGCAGCGTGCGCTGGCGTGCGACGGATCGCTTGGAGCTGGGTGGCGCGCTCGGGCTGTTGCGCACTCGTTATTCCGGCTTCCGCCCGGATGGCGTCACCGATGCGAGCGATCGCGATCAGGCGTACTCGCCGGAGTATCAGCTGTCGCTGAACGCCACGTGGAGACATCCGGCGGGATGGATGGCGCGGGTCGATTTCACGGCCAGCGACGATTATTACTTCGACGTGCCGGAGAACAACATTCGCGCCGCCGCGTATTCGCTGACGCATTTGAAAGCCGGCTATGAAGCGGACCGCTGGGCGGTGTATGCGTGGAGCCGCAATGTGTTCGACAAGGATTACACCATTCGCGGTTTCTATTTTGGCAATGAGCCGCCGGATTTTCCGGCCACTCGTTACACACAGCTCGGTGAGCCCCGCCAGTTCGGCGTCACCGCCCGCTGGGAATTCAAATAGGAGAGGTCATGCGCACAGCCATTGAAATCAGCCTGTATCCGCTCGACGCCGACTACATCCCGCCGATCAAGGATTTCATCGACCGGCTGAACCGCTACCCGGAGCTGCAGGTCACGACCAACGCCATGAGCACCCAGGTCTGGGGCGAGCATGCGCGGCTGTTCGAAATCCTCGCGAAGGAAACCGCAGTCAGCTTTGGCGAGCAGGGCCGCAAGGTGTTCGTGATGAAAGTGCTCGGCGGCACGCCGAACGGCGAATGAGGCGGCCTCGTGCAAAAACTCATCGAGCAATTGCTCGCTACTTCGCCGTGGGAAGCGGCGGCTGCGCTGATCGGCCTTGCGTACCTGCTGCTCGCCGTCCGGCGCAACCTGCTGTGCTGGCTGTGCGCGTTCGCGAGTACCACCATTTACGTGGTGCTGTTCGCCCGAGCCGACCTGTACATGCAGGTGGCGCTGAATGTGTTCTACCTCGCGATGGCCGTGTACGGATTCATCGACTGGCGTCGGGGTCGCACCGACGCGGGCGACGTGAAAATTGAATCGTGGACTGTGAACCAGCACGTGATGGCGGCTGCGCTTGTCATAATCGCGAGCGCAATCAACGGCTGGATCCTGGGCCGCTACACCGATTCGCCGGCGCCGTACCTCGATTCTTTCGTCACTTGGGGCAGCTTCGTTACCACTTGGATGGTGGCGCGACGCATAATCGAGAACTGGTTGTACTGGATCGTCGTCGACGGCGCGGCCGCCGGGTTGTACTTCAGCCAGGGGCTGCTCGCGACGACGTTATTGTTCATCATCTACCTCGGGATCGTGGTGCGTGGATACATTGTGTGGCGGCGGGAACAGGCGATGCAGCGAACGACCGCGGTCGCGCCCTCGTGATTTGAAATGAATCCTGCCGGCCTCGCTGCCGGCGCGCTCGGCGTCGCCCCGGAAGCGGTTCTTTCCTGCGAGCCGATCAAGCACGGACTCACCAACGAAAGCTGGCTGGTACGGACGCGGCACGACGATGTCGTGGTCCGCATCAGCAATGCGCACGAAAACTCGCTGCAGATCGATCGGCAGAGCGAAGCGCTGGTGCTCGGCGCGGTCGCGGAAGCGGGCATCGGGCCCGAAGTCATCCTGTGCGAGCCCGCCAACCGCGTGCTGATCACGCGTTATCTGGGCGACACCTGGACCGAGGCCGAGGCCACCGCGGAAGGAAACATTCAGCGGCTGGGGCAGCTGTTCCGCCGCCTGCACCGGATTCCACCGCCGACCGGCGTGCGTCGGGTCGAGCTCAATGAATCGCTCGAAGGTTATTTCCGGACGCTGAACGAGCGCGGCGTGCAGCCGGCGCTGGTCACCAAGTCGCTACGCGAGCGCGCGCTGCAAGTTGCGTTGAAGCTGAAAGAGAATTCGGCGGCGACCTTGTGCCACAACGACGTGCATCACCTGAATGTCACCGACGACGGCCGCGTGCGCCTGATCGATTGGGAATATTCCGGCGTCGGTCAGCGGCTGTTCGACCTGGCGTCGGTGTGTGTTTATCACAAGTACGACAAGCTCCAGCGCGAGCAGCTGCTCAGCGCCTACACGTCGCTCACCGAGCTCACGACGTGGCATCGCCTGGAGCTGGCCTGCTGGCTGTTCGATTACATCCGTGATTTGTGGATGGCCGTGAAGGACAGCGAGGCTTAGCTTCTCACTGCCGACGCGGCCATCGCCGCGAACTCCATCGAGCTCGCTTCGAAGTAATGCAGCGTTGCTGCATCCAGCGACATGAAATACAGCTTGCCGTCGGCGATCGCCAGGAACGCGCGGCCGCGGCGTTTCACTTCGTCGGCACGCACATAGTTGAAACCGAACTCGATGCCCGGCTGGCCGAGGAACTTCGCCGGCGCGACCTTCGATGTTTGAAACACCGTCGCGCCGGTCTTGATGCGGTAGTAGGACTCGAGCATCGACACCAGGTCTTGCGGCGTCATGTTGCTGCGGAACACCGGCACCTTGCGATCGTCTTTTGCGCCTTGTTTGGCGATCGCCTGGCCGTCCGGCAGCCCGCCGACGAACGTGATCACGTCCAGGATCGGGCCGTTCTGGGTCCAGTTTTCTTCCTGCGCGATGTCCATCCCGGACTTGGGCATCTTGTTCCAGGCCATCGAAGGCTGCACTTTCATCGAGCCCGCCGCGACCGCGACCGGTTTGGGCTGCACGAGCGTGTAGCCGCTGACGCACCCGGACAGCAGAGCGGCGCAAGCCACCAATGTGAGAAGTCGAATCATGTCCGTGACCTCGGCTGAATTATTGACCTAACGAGAAGCGCACCATCGCCGCGTCGATTGCGTCGAGCGACGTTCCCGACATGAGGCCGATGATGCGTCTCGACGGCTTGGCGACGATCTTCATCAGCCGCTCGACGCGGTTCACGTTTCGAGGACCTCCCGCAG
>CAMLEO010000445.1 GCA_946478975.1 uncultured Steroidobacter sp. | reverse complement strand
GCCGATGCCCACCGCCAATCCCTGTACGGCTGCGACGTAAGGTTTGCGAGCTTTCGCCAGCGCCAGCAGGAACGGGAAGGTCGTCATATCGTCGCGGGAGATCTTGCCGGAGCCGACCGCGGCGAAATCGCCGAGGTCGTTGCCGGCGCTGAAGGCATCGCCTTCAGCATCGAACAGCACGACCCGCACCGAAGGATCGCTTTCGGCGCGGGCCAATGCATCCGCGAGCGCCGCGTACATCGCCATGGTCAACGCATTCTTTTTTTCCGGCCGCGCCAGCGTGATCCGGAGAACAGCGTCTTCGACAGAGATGCGAACGTGCTCGCTCATGTTGCTTCCTTAGCTTCCTTGACCAAGCCTTACGCAGCTTTGCTCGACGACGCCAGCTGACGCAGCACGTAGTGCAGGATGCCGCCATGCTGGAAGTACTCGCGCTCCTTCGGCGTGTCGATGCGGACGCGCACTTCGAACTTGATCGGCGCGCCGGTCGTCGGCGTGGCGACCACAGTCACCATCTTCGCCGCGCCACCGTTCAGGCCGATGATCTCGAAGCTCTCCTTGCCGGTGAGGCCGAGGCTGGCCGCGCTCTGGCCTTCCTTGAACATCAACGGCAGCACGCCCATGCCGATCAGGTTCGAGCGATGGATGCGCTCGAAGCTTTCGGCGATCACAGCCTTCACGCCCAGCAGCATCGTGCCTTTCGCCGCCCAGTCGCGCGACGAGCCGGTGCCGTATTCCTTGCCGGCCAGGATGACCAGCGGCGTGCCTTCCTGTTTGTAGCGCATGGCCGCGTCGTAAATGCTCATCTGCTCGCCGCTCGGCACGTGCACGGTGACGCCGCCTTCGGTGCCCGGAGCGAGCTGATTGCGCAAGCGAATGTTTGCAAACGTACCGCGCATCATCACTTCATGATTGCCACGACGCGCGCCGTACGAGTTGAAGTCGGCCGGCTGCACGCCCAGCGACACCAGGTATTTCGCCGCCGGGCTCGACTTGGAAATATCGCCGGCCGGGGAGATGTGATCGGTGGTCACCGAGTCGCCCAGCAACGCGAGCGCGCGAGCGCCACGAACGTCCGTCACCGCGCCGGGCTTCATGCTCATGCCGACGAAGTAGGGCGGGTTCTTCACGTAAGTGGACTTGTCGTCCCAGGCGTAGATCTTGCTGGTCGGCGTGTTGATCGCGTTCCAGTTCTCGTCGCCTGCGAACACGCTGGAGTAGCTCTTCTTGAACATCGCCGCGTCCACCGACTTGGCGATGAACTGCTGGATCTCGGCCGGCGTCGGCCAGATGTCCTTCAGATACACCGGCTGACCGTCGCTGCCCGTGCCCAGCGGCTCGGTCGTGAGATCGAGATTCAACGTGCCGGCGAGCGCGTACGCGACCACCAGCGGCGGCGAGGCCAGGAAGTTCATTTTCACTTCCGGATGCACGCGGCCTTCGAAGTTGCGATTGCCGGAGAGCACCGAGCACGCGATTGCATCGCCGGCCTTTACGGCGTCGCTGATCTCTTGTTTCAGCGGGCCGGAGTTGCCGATACACGTCGTGCAGCCGTAACCGACGGTGTAGAAGCCCACGGCGTCGAGGTCAGCGCTCAATCCCGCCTTGTTCAAATAATCCGTGACCACGCGCGAGCCGGGCGCGAGGCTGGTCTTCACCCAGGGCTTGGAGGTGAGGCCACGCTTGCGAGCGTTGCGAGCCAACAGGCCGGCGGCAATCAACACAGCCGGATTGGATGTATTGGTGCAGCTCGTGATCGCGGCGATCAACACCGCGCCATCGCTGACTTCGAAGCTCTTGCCATCGACGGTCGCAACCGCCGTGCCTTTGGCGCTCGGATTTTTCGCCGTGCGCTCCTCGGCCATCTTCTTGAGGTTGGTCTGATAGACCTGCTTCGCCGTACGCAGCGGCACGCGATCCTGCGGACGCTTCGGGCCGGCGAGCGAAGGTTCGATGGTGCTGAGGTCGAGTTCCAGCACATCGGTGTAATCGGCCTGCGGAGCGCCGTTCACGCGCCACATGCCTTGGTTCTGCGCATACGCCTTCACCATCGCGATGTGCTCGGCGCTGCGGCCAGTGAGCTCCAGGTAGCGCAATGTTTCTTCGTCGATCGGGAAGATGGCGCAGGTGCTGCCGAACTCCGGCGACATATTGCCGATGGTGGCGCGATCGGCGAGCGGCAGGTTGGCGAGGCCGTCGCCGAAGAACTCGACGAACTTGTCGACCACACCTTTCTTGCGCAGCATTTCGGTGATCGTGAGCACGAGGTCCGTCGCGGTCGCGCCGGCCGGCAGGTTGCCGACGAGCTTGAAGCCGATGACGTGCGGAATGAGCATCGTGACCGGCTGGCCGAGCATGGCCGCTTCGGCTTCGATACCGCCGACGCCCCAGCCGAGCACGCCCAGGCCGTTGACCATCGTGGTGTGCGAGTCGGTGCCGACCAGCGTGTCCGGATACGCCCAGCGCACGCCATCGCGCTCGCTATCGAACACGACGCGTGCCAGGTGCTCGACGTTCACCTGGTGCACGATGCCGGTGTTCGGCGGCACGACTTTGAAATTGCGGAACGCGGTCTGGCCCCAACGCAGGAACGCATAGCGCTCGGTGTTGCGGTTGAATTCGATCTTGGTGTTCTGCGCGAGCGATTGCGCCGTGCCGTACGCGTCGACCTGCACCGAATGGTCGATGACCAGTTCGGCGGGCGACAGCGGATTGATTTCATCGGGATTGCCGCCGAGCTTGATCATCGCTTCGCGCATGGCGGCGAGGTCGACGATGGCCGGCACGCCGGTGAAGTCCTGCATGATCACGCGGCTGGGCGTGAAAGAAATTTCGTAAGCGGGCGCCGCCTTCGGATCCCAATTCAGCAGCGCTTCGACGTCCTCGCGAGTGACGTTGACGCCGTCCTCGAAGCGCAGCAGGTTCTCCAGCAGAATTTTCAGTGAGTAGGGCAGGCGCGCGACGTTGCGGTCTTTCAGTGCAGCGAGACTGAAGATTTCAAAATTCTGGTTGCCGCAAGCGAGCGTGGTGCGCGCCTTAAACGAGTCTTTCATGCGTCCTCCGCGAGGATAGGATGGGGCGCGGCTGGCGACAGCGCTGGCAGCGCCAGGGGCGCCACCTCGGATGGGCCGCCCCTATGGTCATCGCCTGGCCGCCCTCGTGATGGGGGCCGGGCAAATCGCCGGGATTATAACGGTTTCGCGCGGCTTCAGGCGGTTCGGTCGATGACGCCGCCGCCCGGTCACTCGGTTTCCCGGTAGAACACCACGTACTGCCCGGGTGTGACCGCACGCTGCGGGCTCGCGCATTCCACCTCGCTGTGGCCGTCCTC
>CAMLEO010000444.1 GCA_946478975.1 uncultured Steroidobacter sp. | reverse complement strand
TTCTGCACGAAGATATCGCCGGGCCGCGCGTGCTGGAACGCGTACAGCACCAGGTCGACCGACTCGTCCAGCGACATGAGGAAACGCGTCATGTTGGGATCAGTGACGGTCAACGGCGCGCCCGAACGCAGCTGATTTAGAAACAATGGAATAACCGAACCGCGCGAAGCCATGACATTGCCGTAGCGGGTCGCGCACAGCACGGTCTTGTTCGGATCGCACAGCCGGGAATTCGCGACCATCACTTTTTCCATCATCGCCTTGGACAGCCCCATGGCGTTGATGGGATAGACGGCCTTGTCGGTGCTGAGCACGACGCAGCGCTTCACCTCGTGCTCGATCGATGCGCGCAGCACATTCTCAGCACCGAGGATGTTGGTGCGCACCGCCTCCATCGGATAGAACTCGCACGACGGCACTTGCTTCAGAGCCGCGGCGTGAAATATGAAGTCGACGCCGCGAACCGCGTCGCTGACGCTGTCGTAGTTGCGCACGTCGCCGATGTAGAACCGCAGCTTGTCGCTCTTGAGCTCGAGCCGCATGTCCTCCTGCTTCTTTTCATCGCGACTGAAGACGCGAATCTCGGCGAACTCCGAATTGAGCAGGCGTCGCAAGACGGCGTTGCCAAACGAGCCGGTGCCGCCGGTAATCAGCAATTTCCTGTTTTCGAACATAGTGAGTCAGCCGAACTGCCGCATGATTTTGATCAAGTCGCCCCAGGGCCGGGGCTCGAAACCGGTTGCCTGCCGGAAGCGGGTGGAATCGAGCGAGCGGTCGATCACCACCGATTCGTCCGGCTGAATATCTATTTTCTTCTCATATTCGTACGCCACCATGCGAAGCAGGTCATATTTATTGATCGGATTCACCGACAAATGATACAGGCCTCGCAATTCCGGGTGCGGCAGCACGTAGTCGCGGATCACCCGGGCGATCTCGACCGTCGGCAGTCCGGAAAAAATCGCCCGCCGGTAGCCTCGCACCGCCTGCTCCTGGCGCAAAAACCAGCCGATCAGGCTGCGCCCGCCATTGAGCTCATGACCGATGATCGAGGTGCGAAGCGTGATGGCGTGCTCGTAGTCCACCTCGCCCAGCAGCTTGCTGCGGCCGTAGAGATCGTAGGCGTCCGGGCGATCGGCTTCGGTATACATGCCCTTGGCGCCGGAAAACACGCAGTCAGTGCTCAGATGCACCAGCCGGGCCCCCACCAGCGCGGACAAGTGCGCCAGACGATGTGGCAGCAGTGCATTGATCGGGATTGCCTGCAGCGGGTCCTCTGCGGAGGCCAACTGCTTCACCAGACCGATGCAGTTCACGACCAGCTCCGGGCGCGTCAAACGAAACGTCTGCAGCAGCGCGTCGGTATTTTCGACGTCGACACCGGTGATCAGCCGCTCGCGCAGCGGGCCGGACAGCAGCGCCTGGGGCGCCGGTCCGCGCAATGTTCCGAATACTTCGAAGCCGGGCGATTGATCGAGGAAACGCGCCACCGCGTTGCCCAGCATGCCCGACGCACCCAGTACTAACACTCGCATCTTTGGATCATCCGTCTATCCGCGTACATATTCGCGTTCGCCCGCCGGTTGGCTCTTGAACTCCACAATTTCTCCGAGGCCGCGAAACCGTCGCGACAACTCGCCCAACGCCGCGCCGAACGCCTGCGCACTGGGAAGTTCAGGAAGCGCCTGCAGGTCCTCGATGGAGTTCACGCGCCAGGTCACTCGGGCGATGATCCAGGGGGGCAAGCCGATGAAGGCGGCTTTGGTGCCCACCACCATCCGGCCCGCGCTCAGGGCTTCCAGGGTTTTGCGCTTGATGCCCGCACCCTGGTAGATCGGCACGAAGAAATACCCTTCGTTGATGTCGGAGAGATCCTTGAAAACCCCGCCGTCCGCGATGCCAATCCTGGGGGACACTCCCGCCGTCGCGAGCCGTTCCACCAGTGCGCCGGAGCCAAAGCCGAAAAACCTGAAGTACAGTGGAGCACCATTGTACGTGATCGCTTCGGGCGAGGAAAAAAACTGCTGCGCACCGTGGATGTTCTCCGGACGTCGCCAATCGGAGATCACGGCCAGGCCCTGCCCTCTCCCTGCCGACTCTGCGGCCGCCGGGCGCAACTCGCAGCAGGTAATCAGATGGACGCTCTCGCCCACGAAACGGCGCAGCAGGCGCCACTCGTGATACGACTGCACCAGCAGCGCCGGCGCCATGCGATAGATCATGAGTTCGACGCGCAGACAAAAACGCTGCAGCCGGCGCGACCCGCCTCTCGAACGCGCTCGAACATACATGAGGTCGTGAATCAGAAACACCCGTTTCGCGCGCGCCGCGAACAGCGCCAGATAGAAACAAGCGTGATGGCTGAAGACAATACGCCGGGGCCGCAGGCGCAGTTGGGCGCGGACAAAGCGCAGCAGCAGCAGCGGCGAGAATTTGTACGCAAACTCGAATACTGGCGTGCTCAACGCCCGAAACAAAGTTCCCGGCAGGAAATACAATGCCAGCAGCATGAAATACCAGCGGCTCTTACGCGCCGATCCGAAGCGTGGCACGGTCTGCATCATCTCAAACGACAGGGAATGTTCGCGCAGCGATGCTTCCCAGGTCTTTTTAGCTTCCGCGCCTGAGCCACCGAAGTCGGTGTTGATGCCGTTGACGAACAGCAGGTCCAACGATTTATTGCCGGACACGGGACGCTCGGGCGGGATCGAGTTGTTTGACGTGTCGGGCGGGATTGCCGACCAGCAATGTAAAATCAGCAGCGCTGCCGGAAAATACCGAATTAGCGCCAAGCACGCTTCCCGTTCCGAGTCTCGCGCCGGGCAGCACGATGGCGCGGGCGCAGATCCAATTGCGAGCGCCGACGTGCACGTCGCCGCGCTTGGGAGCGAAATCTGCCGATTGGATGTCATGCGAGAGCGTGTAGATCGTCGCGCCCTCTGAAATATCGGAATCATCGCCGATGCTGATGCGACCCCCGCGGCAATCCAGATAGACCTGCCGCGAGATATAACAATTGCTGCCGATCGTCAGGCGCCAGGGAAAATCGAGCCGCACGCAGCGCTCGCAGATCACGCGCCGCCCGAGTTTCACCCCGACTGCCTTGAGGATCAGCAGACGCAGCGCGTTGAACGGCAGCAATGCCAGCAGCAGGTTGACGACCTGCATGGCCAGCACGTAGCCGTGGCGTCTCAATTTAAGAACGAGTGCCATCTTGCCCTGAATTCCTGGAAATCAGCACCGGGGATCAGCGCCCGCGCCTGCGCGTCCGGCGCGCTGCGCAGCGCATCGAGCACGCTCTCGATGTGCGCCAGGTCGGTGTCGCTGGAGTGCGGGTATCCATATTGTTTGATGATCGGATGGCT
>CAMLEO010000443.1 GCA_946478975.1 uncultured Steroidobacter sp. | reverse complement strand
TCGGTCACAGTGCGCGGTATCGTCAACATGGCGGCATTGACGGTCGTGCAGACGCTCAACACGTCGGCCTCCGCCGAGAAGTACCGCTCCTCGACGTCACGCTTCGTGTCAGGTCGCTGGGTCACAGTAGCGCCATCATCCGTCATGTCGCTACTGCCCTGCTGCTGCTCGGCACGCTCGGTTCGAGCGTGTCGCCCGGCCTGGCCGATGAGCGAAGACATCGCAATCCGCACGATCACACCGCAGTGCGCGAAGCCCTGCAACGCGGCGAAGTGCTGGTCTATGAGATCAAAATACTGACCAGCGCGGGCAGCGTCCGAAGTTAAAATCGACGCCCGCACCGGCGCGGTGTTGAACATCGAGGACGATTGATTGCGCGCCCTGGTGATAGAAGACGAAACCGCGGTCGCGCGGGATCTCGCTCAAGCGTTGGGCGGCGCG
This sequence comes from uncultured Steroidobacter sp., assembly GCA_946478975.1. The sequence continues at coordinate 2,946 of CAMLEO010000443.1, read as the reverse complement.
GACTTCGTAGTGGATATCGCCAGCGAAGGAAACGATGCCTGGTACAAAGGCAGCGTTGAAGACTACGACGTCGCTGTGCTGGATCTAGGGCTGCCGCGCATCGATGGTTTATCGGTGCTCAAGCGCTGGCGCGATGCGCAGCGAATCTTTCCTGTGTTGATCCTCTCCGCGCGCAACGACTGGACCGAAAAGGTCGCAGGCATCGAAGCCGGGGCCGACGATTATCTCGGCAAGCCGTTCGAAATGGGCGAGCTGATCGCCCGAGTTCGCGGCTTGGTCCGTCGTGCCGCCGGGCGTGCATCTTCAACCATCGAAGTCGGCCAGCTCGTGCTGAATACGCATCGCATGTCCGCGACTTATGGCGGGCGCCCGGTTCGATTGTCACAACTCGAATTTCGTTTCCTCGATTATCTCGCGCATCAATCCGGGCGCGCGGTGTCCGCCGGCGAGCTCGCCGAACATTTGATCGAGACGCGTCGCGGCTTCGGTTCTCTGCTCGCGGGCGGCAATCTAAAGTGACATCCGTGGCGATGCCACGCTCGCTGCGAGTTCGATTGTCACTCGGCGCGGCCGTCGCCATCTTCCTTGCACTGGCTGCCGCGCGGGTCGCTTGCTGCTTTGTCGGCGCAGAGTCGCCGGGCTCGGGAAGCTGGAGCCATCGACGCGGCGGATGGCCTCGATCAAGCCATGGCCGCCGCCATCGAAGGCGAGCTCGCCCGCAGCCGCGCCGCTGCAATCCGCGCTGCGCCGAGCGGTGAGAGCATCGTTGCACTCCCTCTGCTCGAATCGCTGATCGGCGTCGTGGAGAAAACAGAATTCGGCGCGAAGCTCGTATTCGAAGTCACCGTTCGTAAAAGCCTGCGGCTGCCCGTCGCTGCGGAAGATTTGTTAGAAATCGCTGGCGCGATGATCGAGAACGCCGCCCGCTACGCCCGCCGTCGCGTTCGCATCACTGGCGAGGCGACCGGAGGCGGATGTTTGATCATCGAAGACGACGGCCCCGGCATCGACGCCGAAAAAATCGCCTCCGCCCTCGTCCGCGGCTCTCGCCTCGACGAAGCCGGCCCGGCCACGGCCTCGGCTTAGCCATCGCCAACGACCTCGTCGCCGCGACCCGCGGCCAGATGATCTTAGGTCGCTCGGAGCTCGCCGGGTTGAAGGTCAGCGTCGCCTGGCCGGCTGAGCATTAATTGTTACTGGCTGGATCCCGCTTGCGTCCGCGTAGTTGGCTCTGTTACGTTGTGTAACACTACACCGCGTAACATCAGAACATGAAAGCGACCAAGCCGGAATTCGGCGAACTGGAACGAGCGGTCATGAACCTCGTGTGGGCCCACGGCCCGCTCAGCTCGGAAAGCATTCGCGAGAAACTCGATCGCAAGCTCAAGGAGCCGACGGTGCGGACCGTGCTTCGCCGCCTCGAAGCCAAGGGCTATGTGACGCACCAAGTCGAGAACCGCACGTTCATGTATTCGGCGGCCGAACCCCGGCACCGCGTCGCCGTCAAGGCCATCCAACGCATCGTCGATTGGTTCTGCGACGGCTCGGTCGATGAAGTTCTGGTCGGCATGGTCGATGCCAAGATGGTCGATCGAAAGCAGATCGATCGTCTGCTCGCGGCCGTCGAACAGGCGGAGCAGCAGCCGAAAGCGCGCTCGCCTCGCGCCAAGAAGGGGACGCCGCGATGATGCTGATCGTCGAATGGACCCTCCGCTCGAGTGTGTTGAGCCTGATTGCCTGGTTGATGTTGAAAGCATTTCGCATCGACATTCCGCGGCTGGAACGAGGTACCTGGCGAGCGGTCCTGGCCGCATCGTTATCGATGCCGCTGCTGGTGAAACTGGGCGAGATCTCCCCGGCGCCGAGTGCACCATTCCATGCGCAGGCCGCCAGATTCATCGTATTGCCGACCCAATATGTCTCTGGAAGCTGGCTCGGCACTGTCGTGCTCGTAACCTTGCTGCTGGTGTCGACCGCGCTCCTCGCTCGTCAGATCTGGGGAATCGGACGATGGTGGCATGCGCGTCGCAAGGCCAAGTCGATCTCGCACGGAATAGATGACGATCTGGATATCCGCGCCACCACCAAAGTGAGCTCGCCCGTTACTGTGTTCTCGACTGTGCTCGTGCCGGTCGATTTCGAGAATTGGCCTGCGGCGGCCCGACAACTCGCCGTCGCACACGAGCGTGCACACATCGAAGGTAAAGACTTCTACGTGCAATGGCTCGCGCAGATTCACCGCAACTTGTTCTGGTTCAATCCATTCGCCTGGTGGCTGGCGAGCCGGCTGTCCTTGCTGAACGAGCATATCAGCGACGATGCCGCGACCGAGCACGCCGAGGAACGAACGACGTATGCAAGACTGCTGCTGAGTCTCGTGCAACGGACTTGTGACACCAGCCCGCTCGTGCCGATGGTCAAAACCAGTTCGCTCGGCGCGAGAATCGAAAGGATTCTGCGCGAGCCCCAGCCCGCACGAATCCATCGCAGTAAACAAGTGCTGCTAGGTTGCGCCCTGCTAGCAATCATCTCCACCGTTGCCGCCGTTCAGACGGCGACTGACATTGTGCTTCCACGAAGCGATCCGCAAACGCCGCTGTCGACTCCGGTGTATCCGCCGGCGTCCCGCCGGGGCGGCCAGCACGGCACTGTCGTACTGAAATTGCACGTGCTCGAAGATGGAAGTGTTGCCGACGCGATGATCGACCGGTCCAGCGGCTATCCCGACCTCGACTACGCCGCAATGAATGAATCATTCCACTGGCGACTCCAGCCAGGCACGGTCGATGGAACACCTTCGCGCATGTGGGGACGCTTCGCGGTGACCTTCAAGCTCCACCACGATGACCTCGCGTCGACGCCGCTATGAGCCATCGCTTCATTCTTCTCACGGCGAGTTGGATCGCGCTCGCTGGATGCGCCCATTCGCCGCATCGGGCTGAATTT
>CAMLEO010000442.1 GCA_946478975.1 uncultured Steroidobacter sp. | reverse complement strand
CCTCCCACGGCACCATGTGCGAGGAATGTTCGAACCAAACGCCTTTCTTGTACGGCGCGGAGACTTTCGCCAACCACTCGGCGGTGGGCTGCTGAGGCGTGGTGTAATCGTGACGGCCCATGAGCATCACGACCGGAATCGGAAACGAGCGCACCGGTTTGAAATCGACGGCCTGGAACTCGGGCATGATTCGATCCAGCGTGAATAGATTGCCGTTGTCGACGGCACACACGTCCGCAGCGCTGTACTCCGGTGCCAGCAGCGGCGCGCGGAAGAAATAACGAGACGTGTCGCGATAGGCACTCAGCCCGCCGTAATACTGAGCCCACTTGCGTGCGGCAATGATGCGCTCGCGGCTGATCAGCCCGTCGCCCGGATACGGCGCAATCGCTTCGAGCTCCTTGACCGCTTCGGTATTGTTGTGACGTTTCGCTTCTTCGAGACCGAATTCATAACTGAGCCGTTCATTGTCACGCACGTTGATCGCCTGCCCGATGCCGACGTAGGCATAGAACAGATCGGGACGCTTGAGCGCCGCCTGCAGGGCGACGACGCTGCCCCAGCTGTGGCCCATCAGAATCAGCTTTTGTTTCTTGTGCCGCTGCTTGAGATGCTCGGCAACCTCGATGGCGTCGTCGACGTAACGCGCGATGTGGATCGTATCCGCAATCGTCGCGGGATCGGTCTCCAGAAAAGTTTTGCCGGCAGCGCGTTGATCGTACGTCACCATCGTGAAGTACTCTTCGAGCGGCCGTTGGAACTGCCACAACGTCGGCGTCAGCGGCGACGCCGGGCCGCCATGCACGAACAGCACGACCGGATTGGCCCGATCCTGCCCGCGCGCCGTGATCCACTGATCGATGCCGCCGATCCTGGTCTTGTATGTCTCCTGGACGCCATCGGGCGAGACGATGCGATCCAGGTCTTCGATGACCTCCCTGGCCTTCTGGTAAGGCGCGATGTCCGGACAATCCTGCGCATACACCGCCCCGCTCACGACCCACAGACACAAAACCGCCCACACGCTGCCTTTCATAGCCATCCTGTTTATCATCGACACTCGCCGTTGAGATGCACGCCATTGTCGCAAGGTTGCAGATTCGCTGGGAGCCGCATCGATGCAAGCATCCAAACCCTTCGCGCCCGCCTGCGAGCGCAACAAGGAGCCGATCCTGGCGGTGTTGCAGCCGTACTTCGCGGATCGCCGTCGCGTGCTCGAAGTCGGCAGCGGCACCGGACAACATGCCGTGTTCTTTGCGGCGGCATTGCCAAACACCGTGTGGCAAACGTCCGACCTCGAAGAGAACCTGCCGGGCATTCGGCTGTGGCTGCAGGAAGCGGCGCTGCCCAACTTACCTCCGCCGCTGCCGCTGGATGTCACGGGCGAATGGCCCAAGCAGCGCTTCGATGCGGTGTTCACCGCGAACTCCTGGCACATCATGCCGTGGACGGCGGTGGAGAAGTTCTTTGCCGGTCTCGATACGGTGCTCCAACCCGACGGCCTGCTGGCCGCCTACGGTCCGTTCAATTATCACGGCGCTTACACCAGCGACAGCAATCGTGAGTTCGACGGCTGGTTGAAACAACGCTCCGCGCTCAGCGCCATCCGCGATTTCGAAGCAGTCGACGCGCTTGCGAACCGCATCGGCCTGCAACTGGTGAAGGATCACGCCATGCCGGCGAACAATCGGCTGATCGTGTGGCGCCGCCTGCCGAAAACTGCGGCTGGATGAATTACACGGCTCCCAGGTTCCCGTTCCTGCGGTAAGCTCGGCCTCGACTCGCGCGGATCAGGAGAAATGCTGTGTTCAGTCGCCACCGCTTTCCCGCCCCGACATGGATCCGTTTGTTTGCGCTCGCGGCCCTGCTCGCCTGCTGGCAGGCGCACAGCCAGCAGCGCGCCGATTGCGAAAAACAATATCAGCCGAGCACCGGCCAGCCTGGCAAAGATGTGGTCTGGGTGCCCACCAACGACGAGCTCGTGACGCGCATGCTGGAGATGGCCAAGGTCTCCAGCAACGATCTGGTGTATGACCTGGGTGCCGGCGACGGCAAGATCGCAATCGCGGCCGCCAGACAGTTCGGCGCCCGGTCCATCGGTGTCGAATACAACCCGGACATGGCGACGCTGGCGCAATGTTTCGTGCGTGCCGAAGGCCTCACGCAGAAGGTGAAGATCATCCAGGGCGACATCTTCGAAACCAACTTCAGCGACGCCACCGTCGTCACGCTGTACCTGTTGCCGGAGCTGAACCTGAAACTTCGGCCGACCATCCTGGCAATGAAACCCGGCACGCGCATCGTGTCGCATTCGTTTCTGATGGGCGACTGGCAGCCCGATCAAAGCTCGATCTCGGAGGACGGCGCTGCCTACCTGTGGCTCGTGCCCGCCAAGGTCGCGGGCAAGTGGACGTTCAAACAACAAGGCGGCAGCGACACATTCACCCTGCAGCTGGAGCAAACATTCCAGAAGCTCACCGGCAAGGTCGGGGCCCAGGGCTATGAAATCGATCGCGGCGAGATCAAAGGCACGGAGCTGAATCTGATCTTCTCCGAAGGCGATGTGCATACGCTCATGAAAGGCACAGTATCCGGCAATCGCATCGAGGCCGAGGCTACTCGTAACGGTGCGGTTGGCAAGTTCATCGGCACGCATCAATCGTCATGAGTGCAACAGTCGACGCCGATCGCGGAGCGCGCGACGATGTCGACAGGTCGACCGCGCCCAGCACACCGGCGCCGACACTCAGCGTCTTCGATGCCACGATGATCACGGTCGGCATCGTCATCGGTGCTGGGATTTTTCAAACGCCGACGATGGTTGCTGGAATCGCCGGCACGCCGACGTTGATGCTGCTCGCGTGGGTGCTGGGCGGCGTGCTGTCGCTGGTCGGTGCGCTCACGTATGCCGAGCTCGCGACGACCTACCCCAGCGCGGGCGGCGATTACACATTTCTTAGCCGCGCTTACGGCCGCCATGTGAGTTTTCTGTTCGCGTGGGCGCGGAGCATGGTGATCTGCACTGGATCCATCGCGCTGCTCGGGTTCATTCTCGGCGACTATCTCACGCGGCTGTTCAGCCTCGGCACGTATTCATCGGCGATGTATGCAGCGCTCGCGGTGCTGCTGCTGACGGCGATCAACGTCGTGGGCCTGCGCAGCTCGTCGAGAATGCAGAATGCACTGACGCTGATCGAAATCAGCGGGGTGCTGTTGGTGGCAATCGCGGGCATGACTTTGGAGGTAGCGCCGCCTGCCCTCTCGGCCGCTCGCGAAGCGCCTGGCGCTTTCGGCCTGGCGATGGTGTTCGTATTGCTGACGTACGGCGGATGGAACGAAGCCGCTTACGTTTCTGCCGAGGTTCGCGGCGGCTCGCGAGCAGTCGTGCGAACGTTGGTGATATCGATCGGCATCATCACGCTC
>CAMLEO010000441.1 GCA_946478975.1 uncultured Steroidobacter sp. | reverse complement strand
AGGCGGTCGACAAGTTCGAATACCGCCGCGGCTACAAGTTCTCGACCTATGCGACGTGGTGGATCCGCCAGGCGATCACCCGCTCGATCGCCGACCAGGCGCGCACCATCCGCATCCCGGTGCACATGATCGAGACCATCAACAAGCTCAACCGCATTTCGCGGCAGATGCTGCAGGAGATGGGCCGCGAGCCGACGCCGGAAGAGCTGGCGGTGCGCATGGAAATGCCGGAGGACAAAGTCCGCCGCGTGTTGAAGATCGCGAAAGAGCCGATCTCCATGGAAACCCCGATCGGCGACGACGAGGATTCGCACTTGGGCGATTTCATCGAGGACACGTCGGTGGACTCGCCGATCGACTCGGCGACGATGGAATCCCTGCGCGAAACCACGCACTCGGTGCTCGCCGGCCTGACGCCGCGCGAAGCGAAAGTTCTGCGCATGCGCTTCGGCATCGACATGAACACCGATCACACGCTGGAAGAAGTGGGCAAGCAGTTCGATGTGACGCGCGAGCGCATTCGTCAGATCGAAGCGAAGGCGCTGCGCAAGCTGCGTCACCCGAGCCGCTCGGAGCAGCTGCGCAGCTTCCTGATGGATGATTGACCAACCACGTTTGTATTGGCCCCCTCGGGCCCGATCGATTCATCAGCCCCCTGACGGGGGCTGATTTTTTTTGGGCAGATGTTCCTTTCCTGACCGGCGCCTGAATGGAACAAAACATCGCGGCTGAAAAAACCGTCGTCGCGTAGATACGACAACGCGGCGGGGAACCTACCACTGCGTGCTGGCGTCTTAATGACAGGAAGAATGCAACCGGAGCGCTCGACAATGAGCCTTCTTTTCTACCTGACATTGTTCATTGTGATGTGTATTTTCGGCTGGTCGGTGCGCGGCGCCGGCGGTTGAGAGCTTTCATCAACTCGCCACGGCGACTCGTCACGGCAACTTTTTCCAGCCCCAGCCACTGCGCGAGCTGCGCCAGCAACTCGGTCAACGGCGCGATCACAGCGCCCACCTCGATGCCCGGCTCGACGCTCCCGCCCCTCACTTGCAAACATCCGCTCTGACGCTCGGATTTCAAATCGACGCGCCCCACGACGCGGTCGCCGATCAGCAGCGGCAGCACGTAATAGCCGTGCAAACGTTTATGCACCGGCGTGTAGATCTCCAGGCGGAAGTGAAAATCGAACAGACGCTCGGTGCGCTGACGTTCCCAGATCAACGAATCGAACGGTGATAACAACGCCGCAACGTCCGCCACCTGCGCCTGGCGCGGCACCTTCGCCTGGTGATGCAAATAGGCCTGCTGCTTCCATCCTTCCACAGCGACAGGCAACAACTTGCCCTCCTCGACCAGTTCCTGCAGCCGCAGCGCTGCGTCCTTGGCTGGTAACCGATAGTAGTCGCGCAGATCACGCGCAGTGGCGACGCCCATGGCTCGGGCGCCCATGAGCATCAGCTCGCGCTGTGCGACCTCTCGCGACGGCACGGGCGACGCCATGACAGCCTCGGGCACGACGCGCTCGGTGAGGTCGTAGAGCCGTTCGAAATTGCGGCGCCGGGCGGTCGTGACATCGCCGATCCAGAACAGCCATTCCAGGATCTCCTTGCCCTGGCTCCAGCCCCACCAACTGCCCTGGGATTTGCCGGCGTCGGCGAGTTCGCTGGCACCGAGCGCGCCTCGCTCGCGGATTTGTTTGACGACCGCGTCCACCAGTTCTTTGTGACTCGTGGCGTAAGTACGCAGCCGACGCCAGGTGCCAACGCCCTGCCGCGCGTCATCCATGCGCCAGCGAAACAACGGATACAGCTCCACCGGCAGGAACGACGCTTCGTGGCCCCAATATTCGAACATCAGCCGCTGCTCGTACGCGGCCTTTTCCAGCAGCCCGCACTGATAGGCGCCGCGCCGGGAGAAGATCGGCAGGTAGTGCGAACGAATGAGAACGTTGACCGAATCGATCTGCACCACGCCGAGTCGCCGCACCAGCTCGGCCAGCGACTTCGCATTCTTCGGCGCTCCGCCGGCGCCGATGAAGTGCTGAGCGCCGATGGCAGTCCGCCGCGCTTCGGCAATAGATAACGACTGTTTGATGGCAGGCATTCCGCAATAGTAGCTGCGAAACCCGGCCGGCCCGCGACCTGTTTAATGCGCTGTCGATTGCAGTGGATAAAACCGCTGCAAGGCCCACGTCAGCGCCACCCACATGATCAGCGTCAACGGCAATCCCACGCGCAGGAAATCTTTGAAGCTGTAACCGCCGGCGCTGTACACGAGCACGTTGCAGTTGTCGGCCATCGGCGTGGCGAAGCCCATGTTGACGCCGAACAGCACCGCCAGCACGAACGGCTCCGGCGCGAGGCCCAGCTGGCGGGCCAGCTCGATCGCGATCGGCGTGCCGATCACCGCCGCCGCACTGTTTGAAATCACGCTGCTCATCACCGACATGAACAGGATGGTCGCGCTCATGATCGCAAGCGGCGGCAGCGACCTGCCGACGATGGCTCCGAGCTGCGCGATGTATGAAGCTCCGCCGGTTGTGACCAACGCGAGGCTCAGCGCGAGACTCGCGACCGTCAGCAGAATCATCGAAGAATCCAAAGCGCGCGTGGCATGCTGCCATTTCAAACATCCGGTCCAGACCATCAGCAGCACACCGCAGATCGCCGCGATGGAAACCGGCGCGATCTTCAGTGACGTGATGATTACGATGCCTGCCATGATCGCCAGCGCCAGCGGCGCCTTGGCCGTGAGCGGCACGTTGGTGGTGGCATCGAGCACCAGCAGCTCGCTGCGCTTCTTCAGCGCTTCGATCTGCTCAGCCGGCCCCTGTACCAACAGCACGTCGCCGACGCCGAGCCGGATGTCACGCAGCGCCGTGTCGTGATTGAGCGCTGCCGCTTCGCCGGGGCGATGCACGGCGAGCGGGATCAGCTGGTAGTGCCAGTCGAAATTCGCCTGCGCCAGCGTGCGATCCCGCAGCGGCGACGCCGGCGTCAGCACCAGCTCCGCGGTCTGCTGATCCGGAGCGGTCAGCGGATGTTCGGCATCGATGCGCGTTTCGCCCGAAAACAGCGTGGCGCCGAGCACACGCGAATACTCCATCAGCTTCTCGGAGGTATCGCGAACCACCAGCTGATCGCCCGGGCGCAGCGCCATGTCCGGCAGCGGCGTAATCGTCAACTCGGGCGAGCGCCGCACCGACTGCACCGACAACGTGCCCTGCGTCAGTTTCTTGGCGTCGGCGAGCGTCTTGCCGGCCACCGGGCTGTTATCTGTTAAATGCAGCTGCGCATCGAAGATGCGCGGCGAGGCATCGCCGAAATGCGGTTGCTTGTCCGGCAACAATCGCGGCGCGACCAGCCACAGAAACAACAGCCCGGGAATCGCCGCGAGCGTCGCCGGCGCGATGAAATCGAACATATGGAACGGCCGCAGGCCCAGGCTCACGGCGCTGCCGATCACCAG
>CAMLEO010000440.1 GCA_946478975.1 uncultured Steroidobacter sp. | reverse complement strand
CGCCCGCGATCGAACGGAAAGCCCAGGGTCTTCATCATCTCGATCGCGAGGCTGCGCTGCTTGCTGGCCGTGAACCGGCCGGCGATCTCCAGCGGCGGATGCTTGGCCTGGGCATCGATCGCTTCCTGGATCAGGCTCGGCAGCCGGCGCCCGAGGGTCGTGAAGATGCCGTCGATCTCGGCGGTCGTCATGCCGGGACTGAATTCGTCCAGCAGCGCGTCGTACGGATCGAGCTTGAGCGCCTTGCCGAGCAGTTCGGCCTTGTTGCGCACCAGGTTGGCCACTTCCTCCAGGTGCGGAGCGAACAGCGAGAAGTCGCTCTTCTGCCGCGCCTCGATCCATTTGATCTCGGCGCGCGCGGTCGCTTTGGCCAGTCTTGAAACCAAATTCTGAGGCGTAGCGATTGAGTGTTCACGTTCGCGACGCATCTCCTTCAGGTTGGCCTGCTGCCAGTCCTCCAGGGCCTGGCTGTTGGCCTCGGCCCGATCGAGCAGTCGCGAGACGCGCGGCGAGGTGACCAGCGAATGCGATTCGGTCTCCAGTGCCGCCAGTTGCTCGCCGCGCAGATCGGAGCTGCCTCTGGGCATCATCACCGCGGAGTCCCAGCGGAGCAGACTGGCAGCGCTGCGGAAAGCGTGCAGACGCCGGAATTCCTGTTCGAGTTGTTGGTAAGGCGTCAAAGCCATGGCGAGTGTCCGACATTAACCGGCAGCCACCCTCGGCCGCCGCATCTTGGGGTCGCCATTCTAGCAATGCCGGCCCTGTCGCCAGTTGCTTACAACTTCGTTACATCAGTTAATTTTCCTAACTGATGCGACACTAAACAGGCAGATTGATGCGGGCTCCATTCCAAAAATCTTTTTCCAAAATTACAAAAGATTTAGGGAACGCGCAGCCCTGAACGTGGTCTCATCCACCGTCCTCCTGCGAGAGCGGTTCAGTCGATGAACGCTCAGGACGTGAGCCGGTTAGTGTTGCAGCTGCCGGCTCTTTCTTTTTGGCACGCAGGTTCTCGATCGCGCGGCTGATGTACTCCGGCGAGCGCGTGTTACGCGCCACGAACGTGTAGATCACCGGCACCACGTACAGCGTCAACAACAGCGAGAACGCCACGCCGTACACGATCACCGAGCCGATGGTGCTGCGACTCTCCGCGCCGGCGCCCGACGCCAGCAACAAAGGAATGGCGCCGAAGATGGTGCACAGGCTGGTCATGAGCACCGGCCGCAGCCGAATGGTCGACGACTCGATCACCGCTTCCACGAACTCCACGCCCTGGTCGCGCAACTGATTGGCGAACTCGACGATCAGGATGCCGTTCTTGGCCGCGAGGCCAATCAGCATGATGCAGCCGATCTGACTGTATACATTGATGGACCGGCCCGTGACCCACAGCCCCAGCATCGCCCCCGCGACCGCCAGCGGCACCGTGACCATGATGATCAGCGGATGGCGGAAGCTCTCGAACTGCGCCGCCAGCACCAGGAACACGATCAGCAGCGCCAGCAGGAACGTTATGTACATCGCGTCGCCCGAGCGCTTGAACTCGCGCGACTCGCCGTCGTAATTGATCACGGCGTGCGCCGGCAGCTCGGTGCGAATCAGGTTCTCCATGTAATCGAGCGCTTCGCCGAGCGAATAACCGGGCGTGAGATTGGCGGACAGCGTGATGGACCGCAGCCGGTTGAAACGTTTCAATTCAATCGGGCCGGCGGTCTCTTCCACGTGCACCAGGTTCGACAACGGCACCAGCGAGCGCGTCGTCGCCGAGCGCACATAAATATTGGTGAGATCGCTGGTCGTCGCGCGATCGCTGTCGCGGGCCTGCAGGATGACGTTGTATTCCTCGCCACGCTCCAGGAACGTCGTGACGATGCGTGAGCCCATCATTGTTTCCAACGTGCGGCCGACCGCAGTGAGCGAAACGCCGAGATCGCCGGCGCGATTGCGATCGACCGAGATGCGGATCTGCGGCTTGCGAGAATAGAAATCCGAGTCGAGATTCGTGAGCCCGGGATTCTCCGCCGCCTTGGCAAGAATGATGTCGCGCCAACGCGCGAGCTCTTCATATTCGCTGCCGCCGAGCACGATGCGCACCGGCGAATTCGAACCGCCGACGCCCAACCCGCCCGGCGTATTGACGAACACTCGCACACCGACCAGCTCACGCAAACGTTCTCGCAGACGTGCGGCGATTTGCTGAGCCGATTCGTCGCGTTCGCTCCAATCGCTCAACATCAGCACCACGACGCCGGTGTTCACGTCTCCGCCACCGCCGAACGAGCCGCTGCGCGTGAGATAGCGACGCACGTTGCCGCGATCCACCTCCTCGATCACCACATCTTCGACCTGTCGCAGGTAACGATCGATGAACTGCAGGCTCGCACCTTCCGGGCCGACGACGCGGATGTACACGCGCTGACGGTCTTCGCTCGGCGCATATTCCGCCGGCAAGTGCTTCAACAGCACGAACACCAGCCCGAACGCCAGCAGACCGGCGACCACGACCAACATCGGAGCACGCAACGCGCGTCGCAAGCTGCTCTCGTACGCGGTGGACAGCCACTGAAAGAAGCGATCGACCGCGTGAGCCACCCGGCCGCGCACGATGCCTTTCGCAAAAATCTTCGAGGACATCATCGGCACCAGGGTCAGCGACACCAGCGCAGAAATGCCGATCGCAGCGGCGATCGTGATTCCGAACTCGCCGAACAAACGTCCGACGTTGCCGGGAATGAACGAGATCGGCAGGAACACTGCCATCAACACCAGCGTGGTCGCGATGACCGCGAAGCCGATCTCGCGGCTGCCGTCGATCGATGCCAGCAACGGCGCATCGCCCAGCTCCATTCGTCGCACGATGTTTTCGAGCACCACGATCGCATCGTCGACGACCAGGCCGATGGCGAGCACCGCGCCGAGCAAGGTCAGCACGTTCACCGAGAAGTTGGCGATCACCATCACGATGCAAGCCGCGATGATAGACACCGGAATGGTCACGGCCGGAATGATGGTTGCGCGCACCGTGCCGAGAAACAGGTAAATCACCACCAACACCAGCAGCAACGCGACCACCAGTGCGTGCTCCACCTCGTAGATGGACTGGCTGACGAAAATGGAATCGTCGACGTTGATGTCGAGCCGCAAATCGGAAGGCAGGTTTTGTTTGATCTTGGCCAGCTCGGCCTTCGCGCCTTCCGCCACGTCGAGAATGTTTGCGGTGGACTGCGGCACAATGCCCAGGCTCACACCTGCTTTGCCGTCGGCGCGTGCGATGGAACGCAAGTCTTCGGCGGCCAACTCCACCGTCGCGACTTCACCGAGCCGCACGAGATAACCGTCAGCGCCGCGACCGACGACCAGTTGCCGGAAATCGTCCGCGGTCCGCATACCGGTATCGGTGCGCAATGTGAATTCACGTTCGACCGATTCGATGCGGCCGGCGGGCAGCTCGACGTTTTCCTGTCGCAGCGACTC
>CAMLEO010000439.1 GCA_946478975.1 uncultured Steroidobacter sp. | reverse complement strand
CGTCGATGAGCAGCACGATCAGGTGCACGTCCGGGTGGTTGGTCGTGATCGCGGTGGCGATCTGCTGCATCATGATGGTCTTGCCGGCCTTGGGCGGCGACACGATCAGCGCGCGCTGGCCTTTGCCCTGCGGCGCCATCAGGTCGAGGATGCGGCCGGTGATGTCCTCGGTCGAACCGTCGCCGCGCTCCAGGCGGAAGCGCTTGCGCGGGAACAGCGGGGTGAGGTTCTCGAACAGCGTCTTGTTCTTCGACGCCTCCGGCGGATCGCCGTTGATGTCGTCGACGCGCAGCATGGCGAAGTAGCGCTCGCCTTCCTTCGGATGGCGCACGCGCCCGGTGATGTAGTCGCCGGTGCGCAGGTTGAAGCGGCGGATCTGGCTGGGGCTGACGTAGATGTCGTCCGGGCCCGCGAGATAGGAGCTGTCGGCGGAGCGCAGGAAGCCGAAGCCGTCCTGCAGGATTTCCAGCACGCCGTCGCCGTAGATGTCCTCGCCGGAGCGCGCATGCGCCTTGAGGATCGAGAAGATGATGTCCTGCTTGCGCGAGCGGGCCAGGTTCTCCAGCCCCATGCGCTGCGCGATCTCCACCAGCTCCGGAACCGGCTTCAGCTTCAGCTGCGTCAGGTTCATCGACTGGCGCGAGGCCGCCAGTTCCGCTGGGGAGATTACGCCGACGTCATCGCCGTCGAAGGCGTCGTCCATCGGCAGGTCGTCGTGTTGTGGCCCCTGTTGAGCGCGGTCGCCACGATCGCCGCGATTGCCGCGGTTGTCGTTGTTGCCACGATTGGGCCGACCACCGCCGCCGCCGCCTTTATTGCCCGGGCGGTTGCGGGCCTGATTACCGAGATAGCCTCTCACAGTTTGCTGTCCAGAAATGCGGCCAGGTCTGATTTACGGAGGGCTCCCACCTTCTGGCCTTCGACCTGACCATTCTTGAAGAGAATCAGGGTGGGAATGCCGCGCACATTGAATCGCTGCGGCGTCTTGGGGTTCTCGTCGATGTTGAGCTTGGCGATCGTGACCTTCTCTTTATATTCGGTCGCGATCTCGTTCAGCATGGGCGCGATCATCTTGCAGGGGCCGCACCACTCCGCCCAGAAATCCAGGAGGACCGGGCCCTTGGCCTTGACGACGTCATCTTCGAAACTGGCGTCGGTGACGTGCACAATCGTATCGCTGCTCACCAGAAACTCTCCTCCAATTGATGGATGGGGCGGTGTGGGGGAATGGCCTTTGAATGGCTACGGGGTGTGGTTGCTGAAGTAATTAACTGCGCGCCGCAAGCGGGCGCGGCAATGACCGGGTGACTGCGTGTGCCCGCTCGGGCACAATGCCGGGGCACTTACTTACTGATTTGGCCGCCTGGGCTGCCTTACGCTGATCTCCATACGAAGGGCGCGTGAAAGTTACGTGGAAAAAACTGTGTGAGCGGTGCTCGTGCTCGATGTAAGCCAGTCTGCTCAGTCTGTTTCGCGCAAGTCTGTTTCGCGATGTCTGCTTGAATATCCCCTTGAGCACCCTCTTGAGTATCGCAAAGGACACACAATCAAGTGTCCGGCCATCAAGAGTCAGGTCTTCGAGGGGCTTGGAGCCAGTGCTCCGTTCGGGGCAGGTGCGGATAGATCCGCTTCGTTGAGGCTTATTAAAACCGGGCGCCTGCCAATTTGCAAGCGTCGCGCCCGACACTTCTCCAAACAGGTAATTCATATCGAATGGCTGATTCCCACTTAACCGACCTGTCCTTCTCCAGCCTGCATCTGCCCGAGGCTCTGCAGAAGGGCCTGGCCGACGCCTCGTTCGAACGTTGCACGCCGATTCAGGCGCAAACCTTGCCGCAGGCCCTTGCTGGCCTCGATGTCGCCGGCCAGGCGCAGACAGGAACGGGAAAAACCGCGGCATTTCTAGTAGCGATGTACGCGCGCCTGATGCGCGAGCCGCCACCGCCTACTCGTAGTCTGAATGCACCGCGGGCTTTGATTATCGCCCCAACGCGCGAGCTGGCGGTTCAGATCCATAGCGATGCCGAAGTGCTCGGCTCGCACACCGGTCTGCAGCTCGGCCTGGCCTTTGGTGGGGTCGATTACGAAAAACAAAAGCATCAGCTCGAACGGGGCGTCGATATTTTGATGGGCACGCCCGGCCGCATCATCGACTTCGTGAAGCAGCGTGTGATCGATCTGCGCTCGGTGCAGGTGCTGGTGCTCGACGAAGCGGATCGAATGTTCGATCTCGGCTTCATCGCGGACATTCGTTACATCCTGCGTCGTCTGCCGGATCCACAGCTGCGCCTCAACATGCTGTTCTCAGCAACGCTTTCGCATCGGGTGCTCGAACTCGCGTACGAGCACATGAACGAGCCGACGCTGGTGCGCATCGAGCCGGACAAGATGACCGTGGACCGCGTGCGTCAGGTCATCTACTACCCCTCGAATGATGAAAAGCCACGCCTGCTCGTCGGCCTGCTCAAACACATGGATCCGCGACGCAGCATGGTGTTCGTGAACACGCGGCGGGCGGCGGAAGAAATCGAATCGTTGTTACGTGCGAACGGCATCAACGCCGAAGCGATTTCCGGCGACGTGCCTCAGCGAAAACGTTTGCGCATGCTGCGTGATTTTCACGAGGGCACGCTCGCTGTGCTCATCGGCACCGACGTCGCCTCGCGCGGCCTGCACATTCCCGATGTGAGTCACGTGTTCAACTACGACCTGCCGCAGGATCCGGAAGATTACGTGCACCGGATCGGACGCACGGCGCGTGCCGGCACTGAAGGTGATGCGATCAGCTTCGGTTGCGAAGAGTACGTGATTTCCCTGCCGGACATCGAAGCGTACATCGGCCGCAAATTGCCGGTCGCCGTGGTCGCGAGCGCGATGCTGCCGGAGATTGTTTCTCCTGCGCCGCTGCCCCGTCGTCACTTCGGCGATCGAGGCGGTCGCGGCCGTCCCGGTGGTGGCGGCCGCGGCGGAGATCGTCGCAAAGGCGGCCATCGCGGTGGCGATCGCCGTCAAGGCGGCGGAGGCGGTCATTCGTCACCACCTCGCCCACCGCAAACGGAACAACCCGCTGTCGCCGCCGCTACCGCGGATACAAATGCGCCGGCTGCAAATGGCGAGAATGGCGAGACGCCGCCGAGAAAACGGCGTCGGCGTCGACGGAGCAAACGTCCAGCGAGTAACGAGAGCGTCGCGCCGCCGCCGGAGACGACCTGAGCTTCGGTCGTTCAGCCGCCGAAATCTTCGAGCAGGTGACTCACCTGCTCGACCGACAGGAATCCTTTCACCTCACGAACGCCCAGCGTCGTATCCGGCTTCGAAATCGCGAACACGTGCGCGATGCCATGGCGCTGAGCCGCGGCGAGAACCGCCAGGCTGTCATCCACGAATAGAGTGCGCGCCGGATCGAAATGCAGCTGCGCCTGCAGCTGCTGCCAGAACTCCGGATGTTCCTTCGGCACGCCGAAGCTGTGCGAGCTGAACACGACGTCGAAGTAGTCGAGG
>CAMLEO010000438.1 GCA_946478975.1 uncultured Steroidobacter sp. | reverse complement strand
CACACTGCTGGTCGTCATGCATCACATCGTTTCGGATGCGTGGTCGCTCGGTGTCCTGAGTCGCGAGCTTGGCGCGCTGTACAGCGCTTTCAGTCGCGGTGAGCCCTCGCCACTGCCGAAGCTGACGATTCAGTACGCTGACTACGCAGTCTGGCAGAAGGAGTGGTTGCAAGGTGAAGTGCTGGAACAGCAACTGCAGTACTGGCGCAAACAACTTGCTGGCGCGCCTGCTGCAATCGAGCTGCCGACTGATAGACCGCGGCCCGTGACGGCGAGCTTCGCAGGTGCCTCGCTGTCTTTTAACTTGCCCGCCGCGCTGTCCCGCAGGTTGACGCAGCTGTGCCGCAAGGAACGATCCACCTCGTTCATGCTGCTGATGGCAGCATTTCAGATCCTGCTCAGCCGTTGGTGCGGCCAGAAAGATATCGTCATCGGAACTCCGGTCACGGGACGAACGCTGCCCGAAACCGAGAGTCTGATCGGATTTTTCCTCAACATGCTGCCTGTTCGCTGTCACGTTCAGGACCACCTGAGCTTCCGGAAATTCCTGGGCCAGGTGCGCGAGACCACGCTCGACGCCTTCGACTACCAGGACATTCCGTTCGAGAAACTGGTGGCGGAGCTGCGGCCGGAACGCGACCTGTCGCGGCAGCCGATATTTCAGGTGGTAATGTCAGCGCAGACGGCGGCGGATGACTCCGTGCAGCTGGGTGAAGCCAGGTTCGCCGGCACCTCCGGCGAACTGGTCTCGGCCAGGTACGACCTGTGGCTGAACCTGGAAATAAAGCCGGAGGGAATCCGCGGCTGGTTCGATTATTCAACGGCACTGTTCGATGCCGACACGATCAGCCGGCTCGCCGCGCAGTTCGCTGTCTTGCTGGAAGGCATCGCAGAGGATCCAGACCGCGCACTGTGGCAGTTGCCGCTGATGAACGCCCACGAGACACATCGTCTGCTGGTGCAATGGAACGAGACCACGCGCGAATACGCTCGCGATCGTTGTATTCACCATTTGTTCGCCGAGCAGGTCCAGCGCACTCCAGATGCTGTGGCGTTGGTTTGCGCGGATCACCAGCTGACGTATGCGCAGCTCGACGCGCGTAGCGAGCAGCTCGGAAATTATTTGCGTGCGAACGGCGTCCGTCCGGGCACAACCGTCGCGTTGTGCATGGGGCGCAGTCACTGGTTGGTGATCGGCCTGCTCGGCATCCTGAAGGCGGGAGGCGCGTACCTGCCGCTGGATACGGACCATCCAGCCGCAAGACTCGGATACATGCTCGACGATGCAGCGCCGGCCGTGCTGCTCACCGAGCGGCATCTCGAAAACCTGCTGCCTCGTACCACTGCGACCATCGTCGTTCTCGATGTGCTGTGGGAGCAGATTGTCGCCGGATCGAAGCATGCTGTTGAGGTCCGCGTGTCATCCAGGAGGACCTCGGCTCATCTTGCGTACGTGATCTATACGTCAGGCTCGACCGGGCGACCGAAGGGCGTGATGGTGTCGCATGGCTCGGTGGTGAACTGCCTGCAGTCCCTGCAACACAGCTTCGGGCTGAGTCATGGGGATCGCATGCTTGCTCTGACGACAGTTTCGTTCGATATCGCGGCGCTGGAGCTCATTCTGCCGCTGCTCGTCGGTGCAACCGTTGTGCTCGCCAGCCGCGAAGCGGCGATGGACGGGCAACTGCTTGCCGAGACGCTGGAGCGGCAGAGCGTGACAGTCATGCAGGCGACACCGGCGACGTGGCAATTGCTGCTGGCCTCGGGATGGACCGGTCGCCCCGGGCTCGTCGCGCTGAGCGGCGGAGAAGCACTCAGAACCGATCTTGCGCGCGAGCTGGTGCGTCGAGTGGCGTCGTTGTGGAATGTTTATGGCCCGACGGAAACCACCATCTGGTCGAGCGCTCGCAAGATCGTCGATGCAGATGAGCGCAGCATCGTGGAACCTGTGGGCGGTCCGCTCGCGAACACACAAATCTACGTTTTAGATGAACACCTGCAGCCAGTTCCGATCGGGTTCCCGGGCGAGATCTGCATTGCTGGCGACGGCGTGGCCCGCGGCTACTTGCATCGGGCAGGGCTGACCGCCGAGCGGTTCGTGCCGTCACCGTTCGCTCGCGGAGAGCGGCTGTATCGGACCGGCGACCGGGCGCGCCGGCGCTTTGACGGCACGATCGAGTTCCTGGGCCGCATGGATCAGCAGCTCAAGATTCGCGGCTTCCGCGTCGAGGCTGGCGATATCGAGACGGCATTGTTGAGTCGCGATGAGGTGGGGCAGGCAGTCGTCGCCGTTCGTGAGTTCGAACCTGGAGATGCTCGACTGATCGCGTATCTCGTGGCCGCCGGCTCGGCCGCGCTGCCGGCGAGCGATGAGCTGCGTGCACACCTCAGAACCAGCTTGCCGGAGTACATGATTCCGGCGCACTTCATCGAGCTGGCGGCGCTGCCACTGACACCCAATGGCAAGCTGGATCGAAATGCGCTGCCCATGCCGGAAGGTAAATCTCAGTTGCGAGGCGAATACGTGGCGCCGCGGACGCCTACGGAAACTATGCTGGCAGAAATCTGGGCCGAGGCGCTCGGGATCGAGCGAGTCGGAGTTCACGACAACTTCTTCGAGCTCGGCGGCCATTCCCTGCTCACGCCGAAAATCGTCATGCGCATCTTCGAGCGCACGCAGGTGCGGGTGCCGGTGTGGACCATCTTTCAATCGTTGTCCATTGAGGCGCTGGCACAGAGCATGAAGCATCTTTCCAGCCTCGTGACCGACGGGGAAGACGCCGAGCTGGAAGAAGAATTCACACAGGGAGTCATCTAACGAACCAGGGGCGCTCTGGCCCGAAGAATCTCAGGCAGTCCGGAAGTTCCTCAGCAGGTGCGCGTAGTAGTTGCGGAAGAATCTGGGGTAGGTGTCCCGTTCTATCTCTACCTGCCGGCGCAGCTCGGCGTCGAGTTGCGGCAGATGTGAAATCGGCATGGCAGCCATCCAGTGATGAGCGGCGTGGAAGTTGTTGTTGTTGACGAACCAGGCCGCGAGTGCGCTCGCGCGGATCGACCGGCTGTTTCGCAGCGCCTGGTTCGATGAGGTGTCGCACTCGTAGTGTTCTGGAAGCTGGATGTGAAAGTTGACGACGCTTGCGACCATGAGAGGCAGCAGCCACAGCCAAACGACGGCGAAGGTTTGTAACGCGATGGTGACGCCAAGTGCTGCGATGTGCGCCAGCGCCATGAGGAGATACTCGCGGTTCACCGCCCGTCGAATCGGATCGGGCGAATCGACGCCGCCCCACAGAGAATGGACCATCTTCACGTATGCACTCTTGTAGTGATCCAGCATCAGCCAGCAACGCAGCAGCTCGCCCCAGTTGCCGACCTTGTCGAAGCTGAACTGGAACTCGTTGCGCACGTCCGCGTGATGGCGCAAGTGCGAGCGCCGCCACTCTTCGAAGCTGGTCAGCATGGGCAGGCCCAGCAGCACGCCAAAAAACCGGTTTGCCCGCGGACTGCGCAGCGCC
>CAMLEO010000437.1 GCA_946478975.1 uncultured Steroidobacter sp. | reverse complement strand
AGGTGCCCTGGCTGTTGCCAGTAAACATCCAGTTGTAAACCGGATCGCGATAGTCCGGTTGGAACGGCGCGAACTCCAGACGAACCGATTCGAACGGCAGATAAAGTTCGTGCGCCAGGGCAGCAGCCATCGTCGTCGTAATGCCCTGTCCCATCTCGGACTGCGAGGCGATGAGCGTGACGCTGCCGCTCGGCGCGATGCGTACCCACGCCGTGAGCGGGACGCTCGTGCCAGCGCCCACACTGCTTTCGGAACGAGCTCGTGCCGCGCTCGTCTGCCAATGTGCGCCCAACACGAGTGCGCCGCTCGTGGCTCCGACCAGTCGCAGAAATTCGCGACGAGTCGCTCCGGTGAGTCCTGATTCGTTCACGCCGCGATCCTTCTCGTTTGTCACATCACGGTTTCGGGCACGCCGCGCCCGATTCCACCCATGCCTGCAAAAGTGCGCCGAACTCGCGCTGAGTCCCGGGCGCGGGCGTGCGGCCGGCACCGGGCGACCACGCCCATCCCACCAGGCTGTCCTCGGCCATGTGATGCACGACTGCATCGAGGCTCTGCCCACCGTTGCGCGCAGGATCTTTGATCTGCGTGCAGATCTGGCCGAGCGATCGTCCTTGCCAAGCCATGGAGCGCGGCGCCAGGTGCCACTGCGGATGGCCGGGCACGCCCGCGGGATCGAAGTTACTTTCGTGATGACAGGTGCTGCACGGCATGCCCGGAGCACCGAACCCTTTCGCGCCGCGCGTGACCATCGGCTGATGCGGCCGCATTTGATCGGTCTGCGTCGGACGATCCGAGCGGGGATGACAGTTCACACATCTTGGGCTCGCGATGACCTTGCCCGCCTCTTCGAACAGCGCGATCGAGCGCAGGTTGGGATCAGCGATCGCCGCGAAATCCGACGGCGGCCGGAGCACATCGGGCGGCCCCGCCGCCAACGGCGAAGAAACAAGAGCCGACGCAATCCCTGCGACTGCAACCATCCCGACGACGACGCTTGCGCACCTCACTCACTACCTCCACCATCTGTAGCGGCGCATGGTTGCAGGCTGCGATGCGCCGTTCAACGCACCAACTGGTAAGTACGAAACAACAATGGCAAAGAAACTGGCGCGCAGCTTCGGCTGCCCGAGCGAATTCACGCTCGACGTGCTCGGCGGAAAATGGAAGACCGTGATCCTGTGTTATTTAAAGCAACAGCCGCTGCGCTATAAGGACCTGCGGCAGCTCATTCCCAATCTCAGCGACAAGATGCTGACCGAGCGGCTGGCGGACCTGGGCGCACGCGGGCTCGTGACCAAGAAGAGCCAGGGCAACGGCGCAACCAAACAAACGTTCTACGTGCTCACGGCGTTGGGAAAGACGCTCAGCACTCCGCTCGGCGAGTTGTACAAATGGGGCCAGGAACATGCCGAGACCTTCGGCGCGAAGGTCAGCAATCCCCTCGCCCGGCTCGAACGCAAGTCCTGATCGAGCGACAGCACGGAGTCACGCGTCATGAAGATTCAGCACGTCAATCCCGCGTCGTTACATCGCAATCCTGCGTTCACGCAGGTCGTGTCCGTCACATCCGCCTCAAAGCTGGTGTTCGTCGGCGGACAGAATGGCATCGACGCCTCCGGGCACGTCGTCGGCGATGGTTTGGAATCGCAGACCGCGCAGGCGTTGCGCAATGTGATCGCGGCTCTCGAAGCGGTCGATGCGAGTCCATCAAACGTCGTGAGGCTGGGGATTTATATCATCGACGGACAGGACGTGCGACACGCCTACGCCGCCGCACAAGCCGTGTGGGGCGCGCATCCGACTGCAATCACTGTGCTCGTCGTGAGCAAGCTCGCCAATCCGGCCTTCCTCGTGGAAATCGAAGCGACCGCGGCGTGCGACTGAAGTCGCCGCAGGAAACATCATCCTGCGGCGACCTCACTTGGTCGAACCATCGCGTCACGGTGACGTGCACGTATACGTTGCGGGCACCTGAGTGTTGCCCGTCGGCCGACGCACCTGGAATCCAAACTGCTGATTGCCGCCTGCACCGATGGTGCCGTTGTTCGGAGTGTTCTTCGCGGTCACCGCTTGACCGCTCAATGTGAGCACAGCATTCCAGGAGTTCACGATGGTGTGACCGGCAGGAAGATCGAACGTCACCGTCCAGCTATTGATGGTTGAAGTATCGGTGTTTGTGACGGTGGCCGGCTGAATCACATAGCCATCCTGCCATTGGGTCTGCACTGTACCCGTCGCCGCACATCCACCGCCGCCCGTGCCGCCGCTCATCGTCGTCACCGTGACGGTGTTCGAGACCACTGACGTATTGTTGGCAGCATCCCGTGCGCGAACTTGATAGCGATACGTCGTGTCTGCGCTCAGGCCCGTGTTGGTGAACGAGGTCGTTACCGATGTTCCGATCTGCGTAAATGTGCCGCCGCTCGCGCCCGGTGCACGCAGCACGTCATAACCCGTCACGCCGACGTTGTCCGTCGACGCGCTCCAGCTCAACGCAATGGAATTGCTCGTTCGCGAGGGCGAGGTGAGATTCGCGGGTGCGCTCGGCGCTTGAGTGTCCGTACCGCCTCCGGTCGAATCGAGCCCGAAGAATTGAATCGCCATTGCAGCTTGCCCAGCGAGCGGCAGGCTGTGTCCCACGCCTTGAATGCGGATCGCCTCGACGGGCGCGCCGACGCCGGTCGCTCCATAGCGAGTACGTGTCCAGTTTGCCTGCGGGCTGTCCGTGAACGACGGCGTCTGGCTCACGCCGAGTACATTCGTCCATTGTTTGATTTCTTCCTCGAAGTTGGGAAAGCGCAAGGTCGCATCGTCAGTGCCGTGCCATACCTGCATGCGCGGGCGCGCGCCGGTGTATCCCGGATACGCGTTGCGCACCAGGTTGCCCCACTCCTGCGGTGTGTGCGTGATCTGGCCGTTCGCGCACGCGCTGTTCCACATCGAACCATCGGTCGTCGCGAAGCAGGCGAAGGGAACGCCCATGAACGCGGCGCCGGCTTTGAACACATCCGGATAAACACCCAGCAAAACATTCGTCATCATTCCGCCGGACGATGCACCCGTTGCATACACACGATTTGCATCGGCGCCGTAGCTTTGCACCACATAGGTGATCATCGAACGAATGCCGACCGGATCGCTGCCGCCATCGCGACGTAACGCCTGCGGCGAAGAAACATCGAAGCAGTTGCCGCTGCGCGTGGCCGACGGATAGATCACGATGAAGCCATACCGGTCCGCCAATGTACGAAACTCGGTGTTGTTGAAGAACGCAGGACCCGAGCCGGTGCAGTAGTGAACGGCAACCAGAATCGGCGGCGGCGAACGCAGTACATCCGGGGCATACACGTGCATGCGCAGGCCGCTGGGATTCGGCCCGAAGTTGGAAATCTCAGTCAGTGAAGCGGCGGATGCGGATACCGAACAGAGCGCGGCCCCGCAAAGAACGAACGCGGCGGCCCACGGTGCGAAGACACGACGGCGGATCATGGTGAACCTCCCTGTGGATTGAGCGAGCGATCCACGTCCTGTGGATCGAGTACTGGTCCCG
>CAMLEO010000436.1 GCA_946478975.1 uncultured Steroidobacter sp. | reverse complement strand
TCGCGCTGGTGTTCCTGGTGATGTATCTGTTCCTGCAGAACTTCCGCGCCACGCTGATTCCGACCATCGCAGTGCCCGTGGTCTTGCTGGGCACGTTCGGCGTACTGGCGGTGTTTGGATATTCCATCAACACGCTGACGATGCTCGCGATGGTGCTTGCCATCGGCTTGCTGGTCGACGACGCGATCGTGGTGGTAGAAAACGTCGAGCGCGTGATGGCCGAGGAACATCAGCCGCCCCGCGAGGCCACACGCAAATCGATGAGTCAGATCACCGGCGCGCTGATCGGCGTGGCCTTGGTGCTCGCGGCGGTGTTCGTACCGATGGCCTTCTTCCCCGGCTCGACTGGCGTCATCTATCGCCAGTTCTCGGTGACCATCGTCACTGCAATGACGTTGTCCGTGCTGGTTGCGATGGTGCTCACGCCCGCGCTGAGTGCAACGCTGCTCAAGCCGGTCGATCCGAATCACGCGCGAGCAACCACGGGTTTCTTCGGCACATTCAATCGCTGGCTGGAGCGCGGCAGCACGAGTTACGAAGGCGGCGTGCGTCGGATCCTCGATCGCCGTCGTCGCTTCCTGATCGGCTATGGAGTGCTGGTCGCGCTGGTGGCCTTCGGCTTCAGCAAGATTCCCACCGGCTTCCTGCCGGATGAAGACCAGGGAATGATGTTTGCGATCGTGCAGTTGCCGCCGGGCGCGACCCAGGACCGCACGATTCGCGTGCTCGAACAGGTCGAACATCATCTGCTGGTGGAGCAGAAGGACGCGGTCGATTCCGTGTTCAGCGTGGCCGGCTTCAGCTTTGCGGGCGGCGGCCAGAATGCTGGCATGGTCTTCATCCGGTTGAAGCCGTGGGATCAACGTCAACGTGACGATCTGCAAGTCGGTGCGGTCGCCGGCAAGGTGATGCAACGATTTGCCAATCTGCAAGACGGCTCGGTGTTCGCATTCTCACCGCCTGCGGTCGCTGAGCTCGGCAATGCCACGGGCATCGATCTGATGTTGCAAGATCGTGCCAACCTCGGTCACGACGCGTTGATGCAAGCTCGCAATCAACTGCTCGGCGCGCTGAGCAAAGAACCGAAGCTGGTCGCGGTACGACCGAACGGCCAGGAGGACACGCCGGAGTTTCGCCTCAACATCGACACGCATCGCGCGGGCACGATGGGCCTGTTGCTGGCGGACATCAACGATACATTTTCGAGCGCCTGGGGCAGCGCGTACGTCAACGACTTCATCGATCGCGGCCGCGTGAAGAAAGTGTTCATGCAGGCCGACGCGCCGTATCGCATGCTGCCCGAAGACATCGACCGCTGGTACGTGCGCAATTCCTCGGGCGAGATGGTGCCGTTCAGCGCCTTCGCCAGCACCGAATGGACGTCCGGCTCGCCGCGCTTGGAAAGATATAACGGCGTGCCATCGGTGGAGATTCTCGGCATGGCGATGCCAGGCGCCGCCTCCAGCGGCGAAGCGATGGCGATCGTCGAACAGCACGCGGCGGAGCTGCCCGCCGGCATTGGTTACGAATGGACCGGCGTCTCCTTGCAGGAGCGCGAAGCGGGTTCGCAAACGTTACTGCTGTACACGTTGTCGATTGCGATCGTGTTCCTCTGCCTCGCCGCGCTGTATGAGAGCTGGTCCATTCCGCTTGCGGTGATCCTCGTCGTGCCGCTCGGCGTGCTCGGTGCGCTGATCGCCGCGATCCTGACTTGGAAAATGAACGACGTGTACTTCCAGGTCGGCCTGCTTACAACCATCGGCCTCACCAGCAAGAACGCGATTTTGATCGTCGAGTTCGCAAAGGAACTGCACGCCAAAGGCACCGACCTGGTGAGCGCAGCGATCGCCGCTGCCCGGCTGCGACTCCGGCCGATTCTCATGACTTCGCTGGCATTCGTGCTCGGTTCGTTGCCGCTGCTGACCAGCACCGGCGCCGGTGCCGGTGCTCGCAGCGCGCTCGGCTCGGCGGTGGTCGGCGGCATGATTTCGGGCACGGTGCTCGCCATCTTCTTTGTGCCGCTGCTGTTCGTGGTGGTGATGAAACTGTTTGCCCGCCGGAACGCACAACCGACGCTCGAGCTCACCGGAGCCCTGCAATGAAACATACAACTTTGTCGATCGCAGTCCTGGCGGCGAGCCTGCTTGCGGGCTGCACCCTGACGCCTCATTACGAACGCCCGGCCGCGCCGGTGGATAGCAACTATCCCGACCAGGCCGCGACCGAACACACAGCGACCGAGCAGGGAGCCGCGGACATCGACTGGCACAGCTTCTACGACGATCCCAAACTGCGCTCGCTGATCGAGCTGGCGCTGACCAACAATCGCGATCTGCGCGTCGCGGTGCTCAACATCGAGCAGGCACGCGCGCAGTACCGAGTTCAGCGAGCGCAAAGCTGGCCGCAGGTGGATGCGAACGGTGCGGTGAATGCGAGCCGCACGCCGGCCAGCTTGTCCATCACCGGCGAGTCGATGACGACACATCAATACAGCGCCAATGTCGGGGCTTCCTTCGAGCTCGATTTGTTTGGTCGCGTGCGCAGTTTAAATGGACAGGCGCTCGAACAGTTTCTCGCCACGACCGAAGCGCGGCGTGCCGCTCAGATCAGCTTGATTGCCGAGGTCGCGAACGCGTATCTCACCTGGTCGGCGGATCAGGAACAGCTCGGCCTGGCGCAGCAGACGCTGCAGAGTCAAAGCGAAAGTTATGCGCTGACTCAGCGGCGGTTCGAGCTTGGCAGCGCCTCCGAGCTGACGCTGCGGCAGATTCAAACGAGTGTCGACACGGCGCGCTTCGACGTGGCTCGTTATACGCAACTGATCGCCAAAGACCGTAACGCACTCACGCTGCTGGTCGGCACAGCTGTTCCCAACGAGCTCGCGCCGACGCTGTTGAGCGATGCGGTCAGCTCGGTTGCCGATCTGCCGGCGGGCTTGCCGTCCGACCTGTTGCAACGTCGGCCCGACATTCTGCAGGCCGAGCACGAGCTCAAGGCCGCTCATTACAACATCGGCGCCGCTCGCGCCGCCTTCTATCCTCGCATCTCATTGACCGGTTCGGCCGGCAGCAGCAGCGCCGACCTGGCGGGCTTGTTCGACAGCGGCTCGGGCGCCTGGAGCTTCGCGCCGCAGATCACGCTGCCGTTGTTTGCTGGCGGAGCGAATCGGGCCAACCTGGATGCGGCGACGGTCGGTCGCGAGATCGAAGTGGCGCAGTATGAACGCGCCATTCAGTCGGCCTTTCGTGAGGTCGCCGACGCGTTAGCCGAACGCCGCACCTTGGGCGATCAACTGGCCGCCCGCCGCTCGCTCGTGGACGCAACGGCCGCCAGCTTCAAGCTGTCGCAGGCGCGATATGAACGGGGCGTCGACAGTTACCTGGATGTGCTCGATTCGCAACGTTCCCTATACAGCGCTCAGCAAGGATTGATCGACACGCGGCTGCAGCAGCTGAGCAACATTGTGACGCTTTATAAAGTTCTCGGCGGCGGCTGGTCGGAGTAGCCGGCTGTCGGGAACCTTCCTTCGGCTCGAATCGTTGAGCGGCAGTGCCCATTGC
>CAMLEO010000435.1 GCA_946478975.1 uncultured Steroidobacter sp. | reverse complement strand
GTCCGAACAGGACGTGCCGCTCGATCAAGTGCACGCCGGCGATCGTCTGCGCGTGCGACCGGGCGAGAAGATTCCCGTCGATGGTCGAGTGCTGGACGGCCAATCGAGCGTCGATGAATCGATGCTCACCGGCGAACCGATGCCGGTCGAAAAAGCCAAGGGCGACCGCGTCACCGGCGCGACCATCAATCAAACCGGCACGCTGGTGATCGAAGCCGAGCGCGTCGGCGCGGAAAGTTTGTTGTCGCAAATCGTGGCACTGGTCGCACAGGCACAGCGCTCGCGGGCGCCGCTGCAACGACTGGCAGATAAAGTCGCCGCTTGGTTCGTTCCCGCGGTGATCGCGATCTCCGTTCTCACATTCATTGCCTGGTGGGCTGTCGGGCCGGAGCCGCGGCTCGCGTATGCGATCGTGAATGCCGTGGCGGTGCTGATCATCGCGTGCCCCTGTGCGCTGGGCCTCGCGACGCCGATTTCCATCATGGTCGCCAGCGGACGCGGTGCGCAGGTCGGTGTGCTGTTCAGAGATGCGCAAGCAATCGAAAACCTGCGAAACATCGATACATTGGTGCTCGACAAGACCGGCACGATCACGATCGGCCATCCCACGCTCGACCGCGTCGTAGCGGTGAATGGTTACACAGAATCGCAGGTACTCAGCTGGGCCGCGGGACTCGATCGCAGCAGCGAACATCCGCTGGCTCGCGCCATCGTCAGCGGCGCGGAGTCGCGCAATGCTCGGGCAGCGAATGTCACAGAGTTTCAATCGGTCACGGGTCAAGGTGTGCGTGGTCAGTCGGAAGGTCGTGCGCTCGCTTTGGGCAACGCCGCGCTGATGTCAGCAGTCGGTGCAAACATCGAACTCGTGAGCACAGACACAGACGCCCTGCGACGCGAAGGTCGCACCGTGGTGTTCCTGAGCGTGGACGGCCAGCTCGCGGGAGCCATTGGCGTCGGCGATGCCATTAAAGAGTCCACGCCGAACGCGCTCAAGCAGCTCAAGGCCGAAGGCCTGCGGCTCGTCATGCTCACCGGCGACAATGAAGCGACCGCCCGCGCAGTTGCCAAGAATCTGCCGATCGACGAAGTGATCGCTGAAGTGCAGCCGAAAGACAAAGCCGATGTCGTTGCTCGCTTGCAGTCGCAAGGGCGCAAAGTTGCAATGGCCGGCGACGGCATCAACGACGCGCCCGCGCTCGCCAAAGCGGATGTCGGCATCGCCATGGGCACTGGCACGGACGTAGCAATGGAAAGCGCGCAAGTCACATTGGTGAAAGGCGACCTGATCGGCATCGTGCGCGCCCGCCAGCTCAGCGAGGCGACGGTTGGAAACATTCGGCAGAACCTGGTCTTCGCGTTCGGCTACAACGCGCTGGGCATTCCCATCGCCGCCGGCCTGCTCTACCCGCTCACCGGCTGGCTGTTGAGCCCGCTGCTCGCCGCGCTGGCGATGAGCCTGTCGTCGGTGTCCGTCATCACCAACGCGTTGCGGCTGCGGTGATCTGAAATTCGAGCGCTACATACACGCAAACGCCTCGTCCCGGTACGCGCATTTTTGAGCTGAATAGCCAGTTATTCGGTGTCTCGTGCCCGTGCGTGGCTGTCATGCTCAGGCCATGGACAGGGATACCCGATTGACCCTCACGCTGCCTTCACGTATTTTACGTGAAACGGCTTTGGTACAGTTTTATGGCTGCGAAACAGAACATCACGGTCGCCATCGAACCTTCGCTGCTGAAGCAGGCGCGCGCGATTGCCGCGCGCCGCGGGCGCAGCGTCAGCGCGCTACTTGCGGATGAGCTTCGTGAGCTTATCGGCGAAGATCGTGCCTATGAGGCCGCGCGTCACAGCGCCAAAGCCATGCTGCAGTCGGGATTCGATTTGCAGGGAGCGCGAATGCACGACCGGAGCGCGATCCATGACCGACGTCGTGTTCGTTGATACGAACATCCTGATTTACGCTCACGATCGCAGTGCCGGTGAAAAACGCGAACGCGCCGCTCGCGCTTTGGAGCGCCTGTGGGACGAACAGACCGGGCGCGTCTCCGTGCAGGTGCTTCAAGAGCTCTATGTAACGATCACTCAGAAATTGGCAACCGCGCGGCCGAGCGCGCGCGAAATCGTTCGCACCTACACGCCGTGGGTTCACTACCCGACCACACCGGAAACCATCCTACGCGCCAGTGAGATCGCGGAGCTGTCGCAACTCTCCTTCTGGGATGCATTGATCGTCGCATCGGCCGAGCAGGTCGGAGCGTCGCACCTGTACACCGAAGATCTCAACTCGGGCCAATCCATCGTCGGCGTGAAGATCGTCAATCCGCTGGCCAGCTGAACTGACGCTCCTGCATCGCTCAAGGATCGAAAGAAACGATCGGGTCGGTCGCGGGCGGCGGCTTGATCTCACAGACCGCGGAGCTGCGCGCTTCGGTGCTCAGCTTCGCCAGCTCGCGGGCTTTGTCATAAAAGCGCGGCAGGTCGTTATCGACTGACTGCAACAAACGTTTCAAACCAGGCACACATCCGTAGTACGTCGCGGCGGAGACGAGATGCGCGTTGTTGAGCGTGCGATTGAACCACCAGTCGTAGCCGCGGTAGCCGTTCCAGCTTTTTTTCAGATCGGCATATTGCAACTTGAGCAGGCCGAACTGGTACTGCTTGCGATCGCGCTTCACCTCTTCAGACAAAGGCGAGCGATACAACTGATCCAGCTGCTCGCGAGTTCGAAGCAGCAGGTTGATGAACTGCGCACCGCGCTCGCGCTGTTCATTCCATGCAGTCATGTCTTGTAAACGACCGCGAGAGGACAGCCAGCGCTGCAGGCCCTCCTCCTCCACCACGGTCGCGAACGCTTCGTTGAATTCCGAATCGCCCGCGACATACACAACCTGGTGCGCCAGTTCATGAAACAACGTGGACGCGAGCTGCGCATCGCTCCAGCCCATCATGGTGTTCAGCACCGGGTCCTTGAAATGTCCGAGCGTGGAATACGCGGCCACGCCGCCGACGGCGGTGTCGAAGCCTTTCAAGCGCAAGCCGCGAGCATACGTTCGAGCATTGTTCTCGTCGAAGTAGCCGCGATAAACGACGCAGCCGGCGACCGGAAAACACCAGCGTCGTGGCTGAACCGAAAATTCCTCGGTCGCAAACACATTCCACACCACGTACGGGCGGCCGACATCCGCATAGCTGCGATAACTGGCGTTGTCCGGCAGGCCAAGCTCAGCAGAAGCGAAAGTGCGCGCGGCTGACACGTACTCCAGTCGAGTACGCAGTTCCTGGGGCGTGCTCGCATCGGCGAGAACTTTCTCGATCGGCCGACGTTTGGAAGTGAGCTCCATCTGCCCGGTGGCCGCTTGCAGCAGGTAACAGCCGCTCGCGCTCAGCGAGGCGACGATCAGGATGGAGCAGCGGCAAAGGTGATGCAGGAAACGCAACTTGGGTTGAGGTCTTCCGTTGGCAGCCAGCATTTTTACACCGCGGGGCTGCGACCGCCAGATGATGTGGAAGTGCCGGCTATACCGGAGCAATAGCCGGTAGAATGCGTTCATGAAGATTTATCTGGTAGGCGGCGCCGTGCGCGATCAGCTGCTCGGCCTGGACGTGCGG
>CAMLEO010000434.1 GCA_946478975.1 uncultured Steroidobacter sp. | reverse complement strand
GCATGTCGTCGGTGATGGTCGGCACGGGCTCGGCCGTCGTTTGTGCGACCGGCGTGGTGTCATTACGTGTTGAGTCGGTCATTGAGTTTCTCACTTGCCGTGAGGCATCAGCGTTGAGCGAGCCGCAGTCGCAGGCAGCCATTCACATACGCCTGCTCCAACAATTGATATCGACCTTCGGGGAGCGCAATACGCCGCTCGAAGCGTCCGTATGGAATCTCCAGCCGATGAACCGCGGTCGCGTGGTGAGTGACCGGCAGTGGACGAGTGGCGCCGATGATCAACAGCCCGCTGTCGGTGCGGACTTCGATGTTCTCGGCGGCAACGCCCGGCAACGCCACGGCGACATGGACCTCGTTGCCATAAGCGAGGATGTCGATCGGCGGTTCCCAGCGAGGCTCGGCGGCGACGGCGTGGCCGAAACGAAAGAACTGGCGCTGCAGCCGTTGCGCGCGTTCCATCATTTCGCAGGCCTCGGCCCACATCCACGAGGGCGGGTTACGAATGGCCATGAATGCTTCCCAGGTTGGTCATGAACGACTAGGTGGGGACGCGAGACGGACTATCAACGGTAAACTGCCGACGCAGTCAGCCAGGTTCCCCGCGATGACGACACGTACGGTGACCACGCGCTCTTTCGACGCCCGCTTCTACCAGCGCTTCTATATGAACCCGCGCACGCGAGTTACAACTCGCGAGGAGATGGCCCGGCGCGCCGGCATGGTGGCGGCGCTGGTCAAGCAGCTGGAGCTGCCGGTGAAGCGGATTCTCGATGCCGGCTGCGGACTTGGCTGGCTGCGCGAGCCGCTGCTCGCAGCCTTTCCCGATGCAACCTATGTGGGACTGGAGGTCAGCGAGCACCTGTGCCGCGAGCACGGCTGGGTCCAGCAGTCGCTGGCGGAATATCGACCGCGCGGGCGCTTCGATCTGATCGTTTGTTATGACGTGATGCAGTACTTGTCTGATCGCGAAGCTGCGCGGGCGATGTCGAACCTGTCGCGACTGTCGCGAGGCGCGTTGTACTTTCACGCGCCGACGCTGGAGGACTGGCGCGACAACGCCGATCGCTCCACCAGCGATGGCGACATCAACTTACGCAAGGCGGATTGGTATCGAGCGCGGCTAATGCGTCACTTCGAGCACGCCGGCTTTGGTGTCCATGTACGCCGGGGCGTGCCCTGGGGGCAGTGGGAGCTGGAGCGCAGCTACTGAGGCGGCCAGAACGGGTCCGCTTCCGGGTCATCACCCCATCTGCCACTCAACATATCGATGAAGCTGCGCACCTTGGTCGCCAGGTATCTGCGATGGGGGTAGATGAGGTAGATCCCCAGCGAGCCCGCATCGTAGTCCGACAACACCTGCTCCAGCGTGCCGGCGCGCAGCTCCTCGTAAACGTTGAACGTCGGCTGCAACGTCACGCCCTGTCCCCTCAGCGCCGCCTGCTTCAGTAAATCGTTGCTGGTCGCGCGCAGCGTGCCCAACGCCTGCACGACCGAGTTGCGTCCATCGCGCTCGAAGCGCCACTGCTGTGACGTCGGCGCCGTGTCGCTGAACGCGAGGCAATTGTGCTGAAGCAGATTTTCAGGAATCTCCGGCAGCGGATTGCGCTTCAAATATTCCGGTGAAGCGCAGGCCACCAGGCGCGACGTGGCCAGCTTGCGCGTGGTCAGGTTGGTGCGCAGGTGCGTGCTGGCGCGAACCGCCAGGTCGAATCCTTCCTCGACCAGATCGACGAAGTGGTTGCTGACGTTTACCTCGAGGCGCACGTCAGGATGCTTCGCCGAATAGTCGAGCAGTACCGGTCCGAGATGCGAAAGGTCGAACGCACCGGAGACACAGATCTTCAGCGCGCCGCGCGGCACGGCCTTGTTCGCGCCTGCGACCGCCTCGGCTTCCTCGATGTCTTCCAGAATTTGAACGCAGCGCTGGTGATAGAGCTGGCCAACGTCGGTGAGGCTCAAGGAATGGGTGGAGCGATTCAACAATCGCGAGCCCAGCTCCTGTTCGAGGTGACCTATATATTTGGTCACCATCGGCGCGGACACTCCCATCCGCCGCGCCGCCTCGGCAAAACTGCCCAGCTCGACCACTCTCGCCAGCGCCACCATGCAGGTGAACTTATCCATCTTTCTTTCCCCCCAGGAAAGATTCCATTGCCCAATAGGCACCGCTCGCCATCAAAGCGAAATCCCCTGTTCCCGCCGTACCCCGCGTTGGGCGGAATCAATCTCGACGCCGTTTCGGCCGGGCTGATCGCCCGCTCACGCCGAAACCCTAAATTCTCTGCGTCTACAAGCAGATTAGTGCACTTGCAGCAGTGTGATTGCAATAACGATGCGACGGTGTGGTTGCCGCATGAGTAACAACGGAACGCTGTGCGTACCACGGTCGATCGCGATTCCTCATCTGCGATTCATCAATGTCATTCCGGTCCCCGCGTTTATCGAGCGCGTTGCTTTGGAGACAGTAGCGCCACGTCACAAACATCGTCGACAGCGAAGGTAAACGCAGCGTGCAAATCAGCGCAGCGCGATTGGGAAGGGAAAGAACATGGCGACAACAAACAAAGGTACGTGGGCTGCACAGCTACGCTGGGCAACACTAGCGGCGTTAGGCACTGCCGCGTTGGCAATTAACACTCAGGAAGCGCGCGCCGCCGACGGCGACGCGAATGTCGCGACGGGCATCGAGCAGCCCGCGAGCGAAGTCGAAAAAGCAATCACTGAAGTAGTCGTTTCCGATCAGCGCATCGGCTGGTTCGAAGGCGTGGACGCGTTGCGCGTGCAGATCGACAACGATCTGTTCGCCGGCGACCAGACGGATCGCGACTACACCGGCGGCATGAGCATCACGATCTCCGGCGAGCGCGCCCGCGACGGTTTGCTGTCGCTCGATCCGCTGCTGCGCCGAATCGATGAGCTCAGCGCCGACGATGCGAACACCGAAGACACGAATGTTCACTACGCGCGCCAGATCGGTTTGATGGCTTTCACGCCCAGCGACACGCTGGTGCGCGAAGTGCAGCCGGACGATCGTCCGTACGCGAGCCTGCTGTTTTTATCGAACGGCCGGGTGCGCGTGGATGCGGATGAACGCGGCGCCTGGACCAGCAGCCTGACCATCGGCGTGCTGGGATTGTCGGTGTCCGAACGCTTGCACACTGCCGTTCATAAGCTGGTCGGTTCAGAACCGCCGCTTGGTTACGATCACCAGATCTCTGCCGGCGGCGAGCCGACGGCGCGCTACACACTCGCGCGACAGAAACTTTGGATCGCCGATCCGAGCGGCCTCGTCGATGTGAAGACGACCGTGCAGGGCAGTGTTGGCTTCCTCACCGAAACGAGTGCGTCGATCTCGCTGCGTGCGGGTCGCTTCAACTCGCCGTGGTGGGGCTTCGCGCCCGAGCTCACTGACTACATGGCTGCGCCGGTGCCGAGTGAAAGTTATCGCGGCGGTCGCGAGGTTTATTTCTTCGCCGGCGCACGAGTGAAGGCACGAGCGTACAACGCGTTCTTGCAGGGCCAGTTTCGTCACAGCGACGTGGTCTACACGTCCAGTGAAGTTGAACCGCTGCTCGCCGAAGCGTGGATCGGCGTGGTGACGCAGATCCTGGAG
>CAMLEO010000433.1 GCA_946478975.1 uncultured Steroidobacter sp. | reverse complement strand
TTGGGCGCCCGACCTTTGCCCGCCGCGATGTCTGCCATCGGCCGCCCCGATGCGACGGAACGATCTTCGTCCATGAACGCTTCCACGCCCGCGGCATCCAGCGCGTACTGGTCGCGATGTTTGATGAGCAGCCAGTTGGTGCGCTTGCCGCCGTAACGATCGCCTTTCATGCGCACGATGACCCAACTGCCGTGCAATCGATCGCCTTCGAGCTCGAACTTCAGCTCGCCCTTGCGCAACTGTTCTTCGGCAGAGAGCTTGCCGACGGGCTGCCAGTAGCCGCGATCCCACAATTGCACGGTGCCGCCGCCGTATTGCCCTTTGGGAATCGTGCCTTCGAAATCGCCGTAGTCGAGCGGATGATCCTCGACCTCGACCGCGAGCCGCTTGTCTTGCGGATTCAACGATGGACCACGCGTGACGGCCCACGACTTGAACACGCCGCCGAGCTCCAGGCGCAGGTCGTAGTGCAGGCGCGTTGCTGCGTGCTTTTGAATCACGAAACGCAGCTGTTCGGACTTGTCCACCTTTTGCCGGCCGCTGGGCTCGGCGGTCTTGGTGAAATCGCGCATGGCGCGATAGCGAGAAAGCTTCTGGGTTGCCACATCGCACCTCTGCGGTGAAAAATCGCGCTGTCGCCGTGCCGGCGGCGCCGTCGGTGTCCAGCGGAAACGCTGTAGTGCCGCGCCCCGTTCCGTTTTGGAGCTGTCCTGGGAAGTTGATGCCATGAAGATTCTAAAGCTCACCGCCGCTGCGGCACTGACCTTGGCCGCGCTAACCGCTGCCGGTGCCGAAAAGCTCAATGTGAAGGTGGGCTTGTGGGAAATCACCTCCATTTCGCACTTCAGCGGCATGCCGCCGCTGCCCAAGGAAGTGCTGGATAAGATGACGCCGCAGCAGCGCGCCGACATGGAGGCGAAAATCAAAGCGGCCACGGCGGAGGAGCCGGAACCTGAAGTGAGCAGCGAGTGCATCACGCAGGACGACCTGGAGAAGCCATTCAACTCGGCGAACTCGGAGGACTGCACGCAGACCATCGTGCGCACCACGCGTAACTCGCAAGAGATTCGCTTGGTCTGCAACGGCAAGACCAAGGGCACCGGTACGTTCAAAGTTACTTCGCCCACGCCCGAAACCATGACCGGCGATCTGGACCTGAAGGTGGGCGAGGGCGCGAGCGCGATGACCATCACCAGCAAGATCAAAGGCCGCTGGCTCGGCGCCGACTGCGGCGACGAGGACGACGACAACGACGACGAAGACGAAACGAACGAGCAGTAACGAGAGAGTCGTGGCAGGATGCCACTCTCTTCCCAAGCGCGCATCTAACATGACTTTCACCAATCATCAGTTCCGTCTGGCAGCTCGACCCGTCGGCATGGTCAAGCGCACCGACTTCAATTACGTCACCGAGCCGGCGCGCTCGCCTGGTGAAAATGAGCTGCTGGTGAAGACGTTGTACCTGTCGCTCGATCCCGCCATGCGCGGCTGGATGAACGAGGGCAAGTCATATGTTCCGCCGGTGCAGATCGGCGAGGTCATGCGCGCTGGCGGCGTCGGCAAAGTCCTCGAATCGAATCATCCCAAGTTCAAAGCAGGCGACTACGTCAGCGGCTTGTTGGGCGTGCAGGAGTACGCCACGCTCGATGGCAAAGGATTGACTAAAGTGAGCCCGTCGCTCGCGCCGCTGCCCGTGTTTCTCGGCGCGCTCGGCATGCCGGGAATGACTGCATATTTCGGCCTGCTCGACATCGGCAAGCCTCAGCCCGGCGATACGGTAGTTGTATCCGGCGCCGCGGGTGCGGTCGGCACCGTGGTGGGCCAGATCGCGAAGATCAAAGGCTGCCGCGTGGTCGGCATCGCCGGCGGCAAACAGAAATGTGACTATCTCACCGAGCAGCTCGGCTTCGACGCCGCGATCGATTACAAAGCCGAAGACGTGAAGCAGGCGCTGCGGCGTCATTGCCCCACGGGCGTGAATGTTTATTTCGACAACGTCGGCGGCGACATTCTCGACATCGTACTCACTCAACTCGCGCGTAAAGCCCGCATCATCATTTGCGGCGCGATCTCACAATACAACAACACGACGCCGGTCAAAGGCCCGTCGAACTATCTGTCGCTGCTCGTCAATCGCGCGAGCATGACCGGCATGGTGGTGTTCGATTACGCCGATCGTTATGGCGAGGCCGGCCGCGAGATGGCAGGCTGGATCCAGAGCGGCCAGCTCAAGACGCGGGAAGATATCGTCGACGGACTCGATACCTTCCCCGAAACATTGCTGAAGCTGTTCAGCGGCGAGAACTTCGGCAAGCTGGTGCTAAAAGTAGCGAACGACTAAACACCCGCCCGCGCCAGCAGCACCGCGGATATTCCCTGCGCGGCGCGATTCGCGTCGGTGTTGCGATAGGAATGCGGCACGTTGCCGGGAAACGCCAGCACGTCGCCGGCCGCGAGATCGAAGCGATCGCCGGCGACGAAGATCGTGACCTGCCCGGACAGGCACGTGAAAAACTCGCGCGTGCCGGGCAGATGCGGTGAGCCGCGCATCGATGCGCCCGGCGCGAAATCCATCACGTTGAGCACTTCCTCGGGCACGCGCTCGGGAATCAGCGAACGAATCGTGATGCCTCGGCCTGCGCTCTGCGATCCCAGTTCTTCGCGCGTCCACTTCCTGACTTTCGCACGCGGCGATGCGAGCAACTCGTCGAGCGGCACGTCGAGCGCATTCGCTACTTTCACCAGCACGGTGAGCGATGGATTGCCATTGCTGGATTCCAGATTGGCAATCGTGGAGCGCGGCACACCGGCGCTCTTGGCCAGCGCGCCTTGAGTGAGATTGCGCACCTGGCGAAACGCAACCAGGTTGCGAGCAAGGTGTTCGGCCACCAGTTCAGGTTTATCCATATTTGATACTCGCGATCGAGTCAGGCGACTCGTCTTGTCCACGCGCGCGACCGTCTGCCAATACGTTGGACACGGCGCTTGGGTCGTCGCGATCGATCTCTATGATGCTGTCATCGAAAGGAGATCCTATGCAAACTCGACAGCTACAGGGCGTGCGGGTCGCGATCACCGGCGGCACGTCGGGACTGGGTCTGGCACTGGTGCGTGAGCTGAAACAGCGCGGCGCTCAGGTTGCTTTCATCGCTCGCACCGAAGCCCGCGTCGCGATGGTTGCGGCGGAGGAGTCTGCCCAAAACAATGTCGTGGGCATCGTCGGCGACATCGCAAACAAGCACGACATTCATCGCATCGCGCTGCAAGTCACCGGCCTGCTCGGCGGCCTGGACGTGCTGATCAACAACGCGTCCGACCTCGGCCCGGTGCCGCTCGCCATGCTCGGCGATACGCAGTGCGAAGATTTTGAACGGGCGCTCGCGACCAACGTGCTCGGGCCATTTCGATTGACCAAAGCTCTGCTCGGCTCGCTGGCCGCTTCGGCCCGCGAAGGCAGAGGCGCGCTGGTGATGAATATCTCCAGCGACGCCGCAGTGAACGCGTATCCGCGCTGGGGCGCTTACGGCGCGAGCAAAGCCGCACTCGCGCACATGACTCGCGTTTGGGACGAGGAATTGTCGGCGCAGGGCGTGCGATTCACTACGATAGATCCGGGCGACATGGATACGCCAATGCATGCGGCTGCAATTCCCGACGCTGATCCGGCGTCATTGAAGCCGCCAGCAGTGGCGGCTCGCGAGCTCGCAGAAACGATTTGTGACTTGTTG
>CAMLEO010000432.1 GCA_946478975.1 uncultured Steroidobacter sp. | reverse complement strand
ACCGACAGCCGCATGTTCAACGAGGCCGCGCAAGCGGCTCGCGTGGTCCGCAGCCAGATCGAAATGAACGCAGTCAACGTGCGCCGCATCGGCGCGCTGCTGCGGGAAATGAATCCACGAGCGGTTGTGACATGCGCACGCGGCAGCTCGGACCACGCCGCGACGTTTGCGAAATATTTGATCGAATCGCACACCAAGCTGCTGACGACTTCGGCGGCACCGTCGATGAGCTCGCTGTACGACGCGCAACCGGACATGCGCGGCGTCGTGTTCCTGGTGATCTCACAATCGGGCAAGAGCCCGGACCTGCTGGCCTCCGCCGAGAATGCAAAACGCAATGGCGCAACTGTAATCGCGCTGTGCAATTCGCCGGACGCGCCGCTCATGCAACTCGCTCATCACACCATTCCTCTGTGCGCAGGGGCTGAAACCAGCGTTGCGGCAACGAAGTCCTACATCGCTTCGCTCAGCGCGATCGTGCATCTCACCGCGTGCTGGACCGACGATCGATCGTTGCTCGATGCATTGATCGGCGCCCCGGAAAAGCTCGAACAAGCGTGGACTCTCGACTGGAGCGCGGCGCTGCCGCCTTTGCAGCGAGCGAGCAATTTGTTTGTGGTGGGGCGCGGCTATGGCTTGGGCGTCGCCCAGGAAGCTGCGCTGAAGTTCAAAGAAACCTGCGGCCTGCATGCGGAAGCATTCAGCGCCGCCGAAGTGAAGCATGGCCCGATGGCGTTGGTGGGCCGAGGCTTTCCGGTGCTCATGCTGTCGCAAAACGATGAGAGTCGCGGCGGCATCGAAAAGCTGGCTGCCGAATTCGTCGCTCGTGGCGCTGACGTGTTGCTCGCGGGTGCAAAGGTCGCCGGCTCCATCGAGCTGCCGACGGTCGCCGCGCATGCCGCTATCGAGCCGCTGCTGATGGTGCAAAGTTTTTATCGCATGGTCGCCTCGCTCGCGCCGGCGCGCGGCTTCGATCCCGACCAGCCGCCGCATCTCAACAAAGTGACTGAGACGCTGTAATGACCCTGGCGCTCGTCAATGGCCGCATTCTGCGCGATGCAGGTTGGGCCGAGAATCAAGTCGTCCTCATCGAAGGCAACTTCATCACACGCATCGTCGCGCGCGATGACGATTGGACTGCCGATCGCATCTACGATTTGCGCGGCCAGACGTTGCTGCCCGGCTTCATCGACGTGCAGGTGAACGGCGGCGGCGGCGTGCTGTTCAACGACGATCCGAGCGTCAAATCGATTCGTGAGATCGGAAGCGCGCATCGCCGCTTCGGCACCACGGGTTTCCTGCCCACACTCATCAGCGACGATCTCGAAGTCGTGTCCCGCGCAGTGAAGGCCACGCAGGATGCAATCGAGGCCGGCGTTCCCGGCGTGCTCGGAATTCACATCGAAGGTCCGTTCTTGAATGCCGCGCGCAAAGGCGTTCACGACGAAACCAAACTGCGCTGGCTCAATGAGGATGCGCTGGGCCTGCTCACTTCGCTCAAGGGCGGCAAGACGCTGGTGACATTGGCGCCTGAGCGCACCACGCCGCAGATCATCAGCAAGCTGCGGGATGCGGGCGTGATTGTTTCTGCCGGCCACACCAACGGCACTTACGAAGAAATCCGCACGGCACTCGATCACGGGGTTACGGGCTTCACGCACCTGTTCAACGCGATGTCACAACTGACCGGACGCGAGCCCGGCGCGGTGGGCGCAGCGCTCGATGACGAGAACAGCTGGTGCGGCATCATCGTCGACGGCCATCACGTCGATCCGGTCGTGCTCCAGATCGCCCTGCGCAGCAAGCGCAAGAACCGTTTCATGCTGGTGACCGACGCGATGCCGACGGTCGGCGCGCCCAACAAATCCTTTCGGCTGCAAGGCCGCCCGATTTCGGTCAACGACAACATGCTGGTCGACGAGAACGGCCGGCTCGCCGGATCGGACATCGACATGGCGACCGCAGTCCGCAACTCGCCCGTCATGCTGGGGGTCGACCTGGCGCAGGCGGCTCGCATGGCGAGCCTCAATCCCGCAACTTTCCTGGGCTTGGAGCGCGATCACGGCCGGATCGAGCCCGGCTGCCGGGCGGACCTGGTACTGGTGGACGGCGGCATCAACGTCCTGGAGACGTGGATCGGCGGCCAGGCTACGCAGTGAACTGACGCCCGGCGGCTGGCAAAATGGTGGCATGCGTAAAGGCAAAGCCACGTCGTTCGATA
Source organism: uncultured Steroidobacter sp. (assembly GCA_946478975.1). The sequence goes on along the minus strand of CAMLEO010000432.1, from coordinate 1,648 downwards.
TCGCCTACCGGGCGGGCGTATCGCAACCGACTGTTTCGCGGGCACTGCGCGGCAGCCCGACGGTGAACGAGCAGACCCGCCAGCGCATCCTGCAAATCGCTGCCGAGCTGAACTACAAGGTCGACAAGAACGCGTCCAACCTGCGCAATCAACAGTCCGGCACCTTGGCACTGCTGTTCTTCGAAGACCCGACGCTCGACGACTCGCTGATCAATCCGTTTTTTCTTTCCATGCTCGGCTCGCTGACCCGCGCCTGCGCGCTGCAGGGCTACGACCTGCTGATTTCGTTCCAGCAGCTGTCGAGCAACTGGCACATGGAATATGAGGACAGCAAGAAAGCCGACGGCCTGATTCTGCTCGGCTACGGCGACTATCTGGAATATTTGCATCGGCTGGAACTGCTGGTCGAGCAAGGCACGCATTTCGTGCGCTGGGGCGTGGTGCTGCCGGGGCATCCCGGCGTGTCGATCGGTTGTGACAATCACCAAGGCGGCCGCGACATGACTCAGCACTTGCTGGAACGCGGCCGTCGCAACATCGCATTCGTCGGTCACGCCTCGGAGCACTATCCCGAGTTCTTCGAACGTTACAAAGGCTATTCGCAGTCGCTGCAGCAGGCCGGCATCGCCGTGAACGCCGATCTGCAGATCGATGCGTTCACGACCGAGCGCTCCGGCTACGACGCGGTCGGTGCTTTGATCGAACGCGGTGTGAAGTTCGATGCGCTATTTTGCGCGAGCGATTTGATTGCGATCGGAGCGATGCGTGCGCTGCTGGATCGTGGCATTCGCGTGCCGCAAGATGTCGCCGTCGCGGGCTTCGACGATATTCCCATCGCCAGCTTTACGAATCCCAGCCTGACGACGGTACAACAAGATACAAAAGCCGCGGCAACGCTGCTCGTGGAAAGCCTGCTTGCATTGATTCACGATGAAACGGTCGAGAGCAAAACGATTCCGGCGAAGCTTGCGATCAGGCAGTCGACGGGGAGCGGTCCGTCACCAGCCTGATGCGAGTGATCTCCGACGGCGCGCCGAAACGTTTTGGCGGCCCCCAGTATCCAGTGCCGCGACTGGTGTAGATCCACAACGATCCCAGTCGATCGAGGCCGGCGGTGAACGGCTGCTGGAATCGCACGAAGTAATTCCACGGCCAGAATTGCCCACCATGGGTGTGGCCGGAAAGTTGTAAATCGAAACCGGCCGCGGCGGCTGCGGGCGCTGAGCGCGGCTGATGAGCCAGCAAAACCTTTGCTCCAGCATCGGCGGGCGCACGCGCCAACGCGGCGGCCGGATCGCTCGGATTCACAGGATCGAAGTGATGCGCGCCGAAATCTGGAACGCCGGCCAGCACCAGCTTCGCGTTGTCGTGATCGAGGACCACGTGCTCGTTCATCAGCACACGCAAGCCGAGTCGTCGCAGTTCGTTGGTCCAGGCGCGCTCGCCCGAGTAGTACTCGTGATTTCCTGTTACAAAGTAGGCGCCGTACCTGGCGCGCAGTTCGGCGAGCGGCTGCACGTGCGATGCGAGCTCACGCACGCTGCCATCGACCAGATCGCCGGTGATCGCAATCACATCCGCTTCGAGCCGATTGACGGCGGCGACGCCGACCATGGTCTCCTCCAGCTGCATCTCGATCAGCCGGCCC
>CAMLEO010000431.1 GCA_946478975.1 uncultured Steroidobacter sp. | reverse complement strand
ATTGATCGAGCTGCGCCAGGCGTTCGGAAGAGAATCCGACGCTTTCGGGCTTCGCTTCCGTCAACGCCGGCGCAGCCGCCTGTGCGATCGAGGCAAGCACCAAAGCCGCAGCGGTCAGGACGACGCTGCAGCCATGCAGGTAAGGTCGACGCAAATGGACGATGTTCATGGGCGCCAGACGGTATACGACTAGCCCTCGATCGTCACTACCTCCGCGCCCTCCACCACCTGGTCGCCCTTGGCAACTTTCAGCTTCACGACCTTGCCGGCCGAGGAGGCACGCAATGTATGTTCCATTTTCATCGCCTCGATCACCATCAGAGGCTGATTGCGCTCGACCGCCTGCCCTTCTTCCACCAGCACAGCCACAACGGCGCCCGGCATCGGCGCCGTGATGCGGCCAGATCCGCCGGCCTGGTCTTCAGCGCGAGCGAGCGGGTCGTCGATTTGAACGCGCCACGAACGGCCTTGAGTGAACAACGTGAGCTCGCCGTTCTGGAACACGGTGCTCGCGCGATAACGCACACCGTCGACCGAAGCAGTCAACGCGTTGTCAGCGAACGAGACATCGGTGGCCTTGACCTTGCTGCCATCCGGCACCAGTACTTCGTAGCCGCCCGAACGGAAATGCAGAGTCAGTCGATGCAGCTCATTGGCATCTCGCAATTGCAAGTCGTAGTGGCTCTCGGCATTCAACTGCCAGCCGTTCACTTCGTGCCACGGCGAAAACGGATCTGCATGCGTGCGCGGAGCTGCGTGAGCTTCGGCTGACTGACGCAACAGAAAGGCCAGCGTCGCAAGCGCGAGCACTTCGTTTGGAGTGCGCGCCGGCGGCGGAATGAGCGCATCGCGGTGACGCTCGATGAAGCCCGTATCGATCTCGCAAGCAGCGAACGACGGGTGCGCGGCGATGTTTCCCAGGAAAGCAACGTTGGTCGTCAGGCCAGCTATCTCATAATCGGCCAGTGCCAGGCGCAACCTGCGCAAGGCCGACGCCCGATCCTCATCCCACACGATCAACTTGGCGATCATGGGATCGTAATAAACTGAGATCTCATCCCCAGCACGCACGCCGGTATCGACGCGCACATGCGGCCCCTCGGCCGGCGGCTTCAGATGTGACAAACGCCCGATCGCCGGCAGAAAGTTACGTTGCGGATCCTCAGCATAAACGCGCGCCTCGAAGGCATGGCCGCGGCGCTGCAGCCGATCCTGCGTCAGCGGCAGTGTCTCGCCGGACGCCACGCGCAACTGCCATTCGACTAAGTCCTGTCCGGTGATCATCTCCGTGACCGGGTGCTCCACCTGCAAGCGAGTGTTCATTTCGATGAAAAAGAACTGCCCGCCCTGATACATGAACTCGACGGTGCCGGCGCCAACGTAATTCACCGCGCGAGCCGCGGCGACCGCAGCTTCGCCGATGCGAGTACGCAACTGATCCGGCAGCGCCGGCGCAGGCGCCTCCTCGATCACTTTCTGATGACGGCGCTGAAGCGAACAATCGCGCTCGAATAGATAAATGCAGTTGCCATGCGTGTCCGCGAACACCTGGATCTCGACGTGTCTCGGCTGCACCAGATATTTCTCGAGCAGCAGCGTGTCGTCCTTGAACGCCGCCAACGATTCACGCTTGGCACCGGCAATTGCATCGGCGAGCTCAGCCGCCGAATTCACGACGCGCATGCCTTTGCCGCCGCCGCCCGCCGAAGCTTTGACGAGCACTGGATAACCGATGCGCTCCGCCTCCGACCGCAACGTTGCAAGATCTTGAGCCGTGCCGTGATATCCAGGCACGAGCGGCACCCCCGCCGTACTCATCACGCGTTTGGAATCGGCCTTCGATCCCATGACGCGAATCGCTTCAATCGGCGGGCCGATGAATACAACGCCTGCTTCAGCACAAGCCTGCGCGAAGGCGGCGTTCTCCGACAGGAATCCGTAGCCCGGATGAACCCCTTGCGCGCCGGAGCGCTTCGCTGCATCGAGAATGACCTCGCCACGCAGATAACTCTGCGCCGCCGGTGCTGGGCCGATGCAATAGGCCTCGTCCGCCAGCTCCACATGCATGGCATTCGCATCCGCCTCTGAATACACGGCAACAGTGCGAATACCCATGCGACGCGCAGTGCGGATGACGCGCACGGCGATCTCGCCACGATTGGCGATCAGAATCTTTTCAAACATGCTCATGAATTCACCCGCGCTCACATCCGGAACACGCCGAACTGGGTCTTTTCAATGGGCGCGTTCAGCGCGGCGGACAATCCGAGACCGAGCACCATGCGCGTGTCCTTGGGATCGATGATGCCATCGTCCCACAAACGCGCGCTCGCGTAGTACGGATGACCTTGAGTTTCATACTGGCGGCGAATCGGATCCTTGAACGCTTCCTCTTCTTCGGCGCTCCAGGATTTGCCTTTCGGGCTGTCCCGTCGCACCTGTGCGAGCACAGCGGCGGCCTGCTCGCCGCCCATCACAGAGATGCGCGCGTTCGGCCACATCCAAAGGAATCGAGGCGAATAAGCTCGCCCGCACATTGCATAGTTGCCGGCGCCGAACGAGCCGCCAATCACGACGGTAAGCTTCGGGACGCGAGCGCAGGCAACGGCAGTCACCATCTTTGCGCCATCTTTGGCGATGCCGCCGGACTCGTACTTGCGCCCGACCATGAAGCCGGTGATGTTTTGCAAAAACACCAGCGGAATGCCGCGCTGGCAGCAAAGCTCGACGAAATGTGCGCCCTTGAGCGCCGACTCGCTGAACAAGATGCCGTTGTTTGCAATCACACCCACCGGATATCCAAACAAGCGCGCAAAGCCGCAGACCAGCGTCGTGCCGTACAGCGGCTTGAACTCGTCGAACTGGCTGCCGTCCACGACGCGTGCAATCACTTCGCGCACGTCGAACGGCTTGCGAGAATCGGACGGAATGACGCCGTAGAGTTCTTCCGCAGGATACAGCGGCTCCTCAGGGGGCGCCGTCTGCACCGACAGATGTTTGGTGCGATTGAGATTGCCGACGATACGTCGCGTGATCGCGAGCGCATGCGCATCGTCCATCGCGTAATGATCCGTCACGCCGGACACGCGCGAATGAACATCGGCACCGCCTAGATCTTCTGCGGAGACAACCTCGCCGGTCGCTGCTTTCACGAGAGGCGGACCACCGAGGAAGATCGTTCCTTGATTGCGGACGATCACTGCCTCGTCGGACATCGCCGGTACGTACGCGCCGCCGGCGGTGCAACTGCCCATGACCACCGCGATCTGCGGTACGCCTGCGGCCGAGAGGTTCGCCTGGTTGTAAAAAATGCGGCCGAAGTGGTCGCGATCCGGGAAGACTTCATCCTGTGCGGGAAGGAATGCGCCGCCGCTGTCGACCAGATAAATGCATGGCAGCTGGTTCTGTGCGGCGATTTCCTGCGCGCGCAGATGCTTTTTCACGGTCAGTGGATAATACGTTCCACCCTTCACCGTCGCGTCGTTGGCGGCGACCACGCACTCCTGGCCGGCAATCCTGCCGATGCCGGTGATGATGCCGGCCGCCGGCACGTGATCTTCATAAACTCGATACGCCGCCAGCTGCGACAGTTCGAGGAACGGCGAGCCGGCGTCGAGCAGCTGGCGCACCCGCTCGCGAGGCAGCAGCTTGCCACGCGCCGTATGCTTCGCCCTCGCCGCTTCACCGCCGCCCAGCATCACCTCGCTGACTTTGGTCCGCAGATCCGCCACGAGCTCGGTCATCGCCGAGGAATTCGCGGCAAACTCCGGACTACGGACTTCCAACCGGGATTGAATCGTCGACACGCGCTATCGTCCTCTGCCATCTTAAAAAATCAGCGACTCGGGCATCCTGCCACTCGCGCTGGTAGCGCCCGAGGGAAAAG
>CAMLEO010000430.1 GCA_946478975.1 uncultured Steroidobacter sp. | reverse complement strand
AAGTCAGCAGCGTGCCCGCGGCACTCCCGAACGTCGAGACGAAATACAGCTGGCCTGCATGACGCCCGGAGCTCGATCGGTCCGGCACGATCAGGCGCACGGCGTACGGCGAGATCATTCCCGAGAAGACGGTTGGGATGAAGAACAACACCGTCGCACCGATCAGCGAGCCGAACCGGGGATCGGGAATCGCCGCGGCCACCGCGTCCAGCAGCGGCACACCGAACGACAATATCGGCAGCACCGTGAGCGCGGCCACGATCAGAATCAACCCGAGCTTGCGCACGCTCGGCGCATTCATCGACCAGCGTCCGCCGACGAGATAACCGATCGACAGCGCAAGCATGAACACCGTGATGATCGCGCCCCAGACATAGATACTGCTGCCGAAGGTCGGCGCGAGCAACCGTCCGCCGAGCAGCTCGACGGCCATGACGAAAAATCCCGACCAGCCCGCGATCAGATAACTCAACAACAGTCGCATCCGTATGCCCCAATTATTGTCTGGCGATCTCGCCGGACGCGGCGACGATTTCGAAGGAATCTTTGAGCGTGCCCCGCGGCCGCGGCGCCTCGCCGTGCATCCATACCGAAGTCGAAAAGTCCCTTGTTTGCTGGGACGGCACCGACAGCGGCACCCATTGCCGGTCTTGCCACAACACTACGCAACCGCTCGGATCGAGCGCGCCCTCGTAACAATCGCGACGTGTGACCAGCACCGTGAACGAACGCAGCAGCGTGTCCGATTTGTTTTCAATGCGGCCGCTGAGCTCGAACGGCGCCCCGCCGCCGGTCAGCTGCAAATTCTCGACCACGACCTGATCGGGCGGAATCGTCTGCTGCACGGTCGCGGGCGATGCCGGCCGTCCACGCTGCTGCTGCACGGTCTGTCGATTGTCGTCATCACCATGTCGTAAACGACCTAGCACCCCCCATAGGAGCATTCCTCCCAAGAGCACGCAGCCGACGATACCCAACGGCCGCAAGCGCGGCACTGTCAGGGCAATCAATATGAAAATTGTCGCGAGTATCCAATACACACCGACAGCATACCCTGATCGTCACCACGCCGCCGACTCGCCCCGAGGCAAAACCGGAACCTCGCTCACAGCCGCGCGTTTTCCTCCCAGCTTTATCGAATGGCTGCAGGAGAACGGATCATGGGAACGCGCAACGAAGGCGAAGGCAACAAGACAGCCGATCGCAATTATCGCAAGGCGACCACCGAGTTCGTGCAGTCCGAGCGCGGCAAGCGCGAGATCGAGAATGCCGGCAACGTTTCGCCCGAGCAGGAGCAGGAGATCCGGCGCGCCGAAGAGCAGGCGAAACAGCACGCGAAAGAGCATGACCCGGCCGAAGTCGGCCGCGGCCAGGATGCCCACCTTCAAGATGGAAAGGTTCGAAGCTCACGGCCGAAACACTAGTCGACGTTTGGGTATGACTGCGTCGATATAGCGGCCGTGACTTTCGAGCGGTGCGACGACTCAATCCTCTTCGAGACGATTGAGCCGTCCGCCGCTTTTTCTTTGCGCTTCCTTTTGCGCGTCGCTTGCGCCACCATCCGCGGCGGGCTCAAGAACAAAGACGCATGCAGTGACTTCGATCGCGGCGGGAACTCCACCTGGCGAAACGACTGATCGATCTCGTTTGACCGCCGGCCAACGAGTGCGCGCCATTTTCGGCGGCTCGGTCGGCAATCTCATCGAGTGGTACGACTGGTATACGTACGCCGCGTTCGCGATCTATTTCGCGCCCAGCTTCTTTCCCGAAGGCAATCACACCGTTCAGTTGCTGAATACTGCGGCGATTTTCGCCGTCGGATTCCTGATGCGCCCGATCGGCGGCTGGGTATTCGGTCGCTATGCGGATCGACATGGACGCAAGGCGGCGTTGACGTTGTCGGTGACGCTGATGTGCCTCGGCTCGCTCATCATCGCGGCCACTCCGACCTACGCGACGATCGGAATCGCGGCACCAATCCTGCTGCTCATCGCGCGCCTGTTGCAGGGATTCAGCGTTGGCGGCGAGTACGGCACGAGTGCGACGTATATGAGCGAGATCGCGCCGGCCGGCAGCCGCGGTTTCTACTCCGGCATTTTGTATGTAACGCTGATCATGGGCCAGCTATTGGCGCTGGCGGTGCTGATGGTCCTGCAGTTCGCACTTCTCGATGCGCATCAGCTCGAAACCTGGGGCTGGCGCATTCCATTCGCGATCGGCGCCGTTGCCGCGCTCACCGCTTTGTATCTGCGTCGCAGCCTGGTCGAGACCGACGCGTTCCAGAAGAAGTCCAAAATCGCCGAGGCCGGCGAGCTGGCCTTGCTGATGAAACATCCGCGTGAAGTGCTGATCGTCATCGGCCTGACGATGGGCGGCACGCTGTACTTCTACACGTTCACCACGTACATGCAGAAGTTCCTGGTCAATACCGTGGGACTGACCAAGAGCGCATCGACGCTGGTTTCGACCGCGAACCTGCTGGTGTTCATGCTGCTGCAGCCGTTCGTCGGTGCGCTGTCGGATCGGTTCGGTCGCCGCCCGATGTTGATCGTGTTCGGCGTGCTGGCGCTGTTCTCGACTGTGCCGCTGTTGTCGGCACTGGCGCAAGCACGCGATGCCTGGGTCGCATTCTTCCTGATCCTGATCGCGCTGACGATTTCGTCGCTGTACAGTTCCATCAGCGCCGTCGTCAAAGCCGAATTGTTTCCGGTGGAGATTCGCGCGCTCGGGGTGGGCTTGCCGTATGCGATCGCCGTCTCGATCTTCGGCGGCGGCGCCGAAGTCATCGCGCTGGCATTCAAGAACGCCGGCCACGAAGCGATGTTTTATTGGTATGTCACTGGCTGTGTATTCTGCTCGCTGCTGGTCTACGTGTTCATGCGCGAGCCGCAGCGGCACTCGTTGATCTGACCGCAAGGACTGCTCACATGCGTCCCGAATCCGTCGGCCTGTCCAGCGCCCGCCTGCAGCATCTGGATCGATTCCTTCGGCAGCGCTATCTCGATACCGGCCGCCTGCCCTGCGCAACAACTTTGATTCAACGACGCGGCGAGATCGCTCATGCCAGCGTGCAGGGTTATATGGATGTGGAACGAGGCCACGCAGTCGCGGCAGACACGATCTTTCGCATCTACTCCATGACCAAGCCCATCACCAGCGTCGCACTGATGATGCTGGTGGAAGAAGGAATGGTCGCGCTCGACGATCCCGTGCACCGTTACATTCCGCAGTGGCGCAACTTGGGCGTGTACGAAGCAGGCTTCATCGGCACGTTCCGCACGCGGCCGACGTCAGCGCCGATGCGCATCATCGATCTGCTTCGCCACACCTCGGGCCTCACCTACGGCTTGCAGCAACGAACGAATGTAGATGCCGCGTATCGGAAGTTCGGCTTCGGCGATCCCGCCAGCGCATCGACGCTGGAGTCGATGATCGACGGCCTGGCGAAAATTCCCTTGGAAGCATCGCCCGGCGATGTATGGAACTACTCCGTGTCCACCGATGTGCTCGGCTACCTGGTCGGCAAGCTTTCGGGCCTGCCGTTCGAGCAGTTCCTGCGCGAGCGCATCTTCACGCCGCTGGGCATGGTCGACACTGGATTTCACGTGCCGCCGGAAAAAGCGTCGCGCCTCGCAGCGTGCTACGTCGCGACTCCGGAAGGTGGCATGAAGCTGCAAGATGATCCACAAACGAGCAAATATCTGCGCGCGCCGACGTTTGTTTCGGGCGGCGGCGGCCTGGTCTCGACCACCGCGGACTACTTGCGCTTCTGTCAAATGCTCCTGAACGGCGGCGTCCTCGACGACGCACGCTTGCTCAGCCCGAAGACCATCGAGCTGATGACCGCCAATCATCTGCCCGGCGGCAAAGAGCTGCCCGATATGTCGGTATCACTGTTCAGCGAAGCGGGTTATGCCGGCGTGGGCTTCGGCTTG
>CAMLEO010000429.1 GCA_946478975.1 uncultured Steroidobacter sp. | reverse complement strand
AGCAGGACCGGCGAGTAATACTCAGCCGCTGCCACAATCACAGCGGACTGCAACCGCTCGACATCACGCGTCAACGCTGCTGCCGATTGGAAGGCGTACAGCATCCTGATCGATCGTCCCTTCGCGACCAGGCCCAGTAGAGCTGCAACTGCAGACGGTCGATTGCGCGGGACGAACGCAACCGGCGCGAGCGGATCGGCGCCGCTCGCATCGAGCAACGCGCGGAGTTGCTCGGCGACCTTGCTCAGATCGCCCCAGCTGTACCAGCGACGTTCGAACTCAATCGCCTGCCGTGACGGCTCTCGGGCGAGCGCGCGCTCGGCCAGCTGCTGCAGCTCGGTCATCTACTGTTCGGCAAGCTGACGAGCCGCCAGCTCGCGCAACGGCGCAGTCCTGACTTTGTTTGAAGACGTGAGCACCAGGTCCGATTCCTGGATGAACAGCACGCGTCGCGGGACTTTGTAACTGGACAGGCGCTGCGAGAGATACGAGCGCACGGCGGCTTCATCCACAACCGCGCCGCTCTCCCGCACCACGCATGCGACCACCATCTCGCCGAGCTTGTCGTGCGGTATGCCGACAGTTGCGCCGATCTTCACGCCCGGGCACTCGGCGAGAACGGCATCGATCTCCAGCGGAGAAACATTTGCGCCGCCAGTCTTGATGATGTCGTTGAGCCGACCCTGCCAGTGCAGTCGACCTCGATCGTCCACCGAGCCGCCGTCGCCGGTGCGAAAGAAGCCTTCTTCATCGAACGTTTCCTCAGCCGGCACGCGCAGATAACCGAGCATCATCGTCGCGCCCTTCACGGCGATCTCGCCGTTTTCGTTGCGGCCGAGCACTCTGCCGGTCAGCGGATCGACGATGCGAACAGTCATGCCGTGCAGCGGCACCCCGTGATTGCCATCGCTGATCTCTTTCGGCGTGCCGCTGTAATGCGCGGTGCTGAGCGTCAGCGTCTCGGTGTTGCCGTAGCAGGCCAGGGGTTCGTTCCAATCGGCATGCACGGTCGGATGCATTCGTAACGGCGAAGTCTCGCCGACGTAGCGCAATGAGCGCAGATCCACTTCGTTATACAGCGGATGCTCCGCGAGGCGCGCCCATTGATGCGGCCAGGCGACGGGATACGTCACACGCTCGGCCTGCATGAGCCTGAGCGCCTCGCCCGGATCGAAGAATCGCTGCAGCACCAGGCAGCCGCCTGCGGACAGCGTCGACCCGACCGCTTGCGTGAAGTTGCCGGACCAGAAGAAACCATTGGCGGTCCACGTGCGCACGTCAGGATCGATCGCGACGATGCGGCTCCAGCGCCAGCACTGGATCGCGCAGGCACGATGCGTATGCAGGACGGCTTTGGGTTTCGCTGTCGATCCAGATGAGAAGAAGATCATCGCGCGATCGGTCGGCGCGATCTCCTTCTCAACCGCGTCCAACAACGTCGCCGGGGCTTTGAGATCGCCCTGGAGCACGTCACGCCACGATTCGAATGCGCCGCGCGGCGCCGGGCCGTCATCGATACAAACAACCCGGCGCAGAAACGGCAGGCGCGTCGAGTATGCGACGCCGACACTGGTCGCGAGCTCCGGGCAGATCTGGATGATCTCGGCGATGAAATCGCGCTCCAGGATCGAGCGTTCGGCAATCAGCAATGACACATCGCCAATGCGCAGCAGATATTCGAGCTCCTCGCGCTTCGCAAACGTGCTGAGTGCGACGCAAGTCCCACCGGCCATGGCGACCGCAAACGCCGCGATCACCCACTCCGGGCGATTGGTCGTCAGCAACCCAACGCGCACATCCTTGGTCACACCTCGGGCGATGAGCGCGCGCGACAGCGCGACCGATTCGTTCCAAAGCTGCTGATAGCTGTAGCGGGAACCTTGGAAGACCATTGCCTCCTTGGTCCCGCCGCGGCGACACACTTCCCTGAAAAAGCCCGGCAAGGTCAACGGCCCGAACTCGCCGTCGGCCAGGGCCGGACCTCGAATCGTCGAATCGCTCATGATGCGGATTTCTGCTCGTGCATGCGTGCCGCGACGGCCGGAGCGAGCGGCTCGACGCCCGGTTCCAGCTGCACGCCAAAGGTCTTGAACACCATCGCCAGCAGGTCGTAACAACCGACGGCGAAAACAATATCCATGCGCTGCTGCTCATTGAACTGAGCCGACAGGCGCGTCCAGGTCGCATCGCTGATGCAAGCGTCGGCATGCAACTCATCGACAGCGCGTACCAGATCCGCGTCGACCACATCCCATCCCGGCGCATCCGGGCCTTGCTGTATGCGTTCGATCTCGACCTGCGTGAGGCCCGCTCGCAACCCGAGCACGACGTGCTGAACGAATTCATATTCCGCTCGCCGCAGCCAGCTGATGCGCAGGATCAGGATCTCTCGAATCCGGCGTGAAATGCTGCTGGCGGACGCGACATGATTGTTGAAAGCCAGGAACGCCTTGGCCAACGCGGGATACGCCAATATCACCCCGAGCCCGTGCATGCCTCGCGCGCCGCCGTCCTTGTCCTGATATTTGGACAACACGAAGTCACGACCATGCGGAAACGAGCTCGCGGCATCGACAACCGTCGGACTCCAGGGCGGCAATACCGGCTCGACTCGCGGCTTGATTTCGTTCTGCATGGGCGTGCGTCATCACTCCGCGGCCAGATATCGATCCAGCTCCTGATGCATGTTCAGGATCAGTTTCTCCTGCTCCACCGCCAGCCAGGTCTGGCGCATCGCGCGCGAATGCAGGCCACGCTGGATGCGCGGGATGTTTCCAAGGTCCTGCCGCGGGATGAGCCGCAACTGCTCGGGATCGTGAATGTCTGTAACGCGCTCGACGGTCGCGCGTGGCAGTTTCGCCGCTGCCGGATAACTCTTGGTGGAATAGATCTCGAACGTGCAACGATCGGGATCGACCGGATCGGGCAGTACGCGATAGATCATCGCATTGCCCGCCTGCGGCAGAATCATCAGGTTCGGGAAGATCACGACTTCGCCGCCCCACATGCCCAGAATCTCGGGCACGGGCTTCGGCATCGGCCGCTGCTCGGCGGCGGCTTTTGCGTACAGCGCCTTCACATACTCGCCGCCCAACGAAGAGCCTTCGGGAATCGGCTTGCCACGCAGACTGCGAAGCACATCCACATCTTCCTGCAGCACCATCGCGTCCATGCCTTCGACGAGCAACATCAACCGCGCAGCCATGTCCTCAAGCGGATCCCCTTTGCGATCGTTGACGTGACCGGCCATGGGTGTCTTCTTGCCGGCAAAGAAACGCCCGTGTCCATGCGCGAACGCTTCATAAGCAACATGCGTGTGCGTGAACTGAGCGCTCTCGCGCAAGCCTCGGACGACTTCCGCTCCGCCTTTTTCCAACTGCGGGTGCGTGGCCGGCACATGGAACGCTTCGAAGAACGCCTCCTGCGCCACCTTCCAGTTCGACGGCACGGGAATGGACTTCCACCAGTAGTGGTGCATGTCCTTGACTGCGAGTCCCTCGACGATGTCGCGCACCGGCGCGATGAACTCATCGAACGGCTGGGCATTACGATCGAAGTTGACGAACACGAAGCCCGCCCACACTGCGACTTTCAGCTGCTTGAGCGCGACATCGCTCGCCTGCAGCTGCCCGCCGCGAAACTCCTGGCGTTCGAGCACATATTTGTTTTCACCCGACAGGTTCCAGCGCCAGCCATGGAACGGGCACATGATCTGCGAGTTCTCGAACTTGCCGCAGCCCTCGCCCAACGCGGTGCCTCGGTGCGGACACACGTTGTGATATGCCTTCACCGTCGCCTCATCGACGCGCACCACCAGCACCGACTGATCGCCGATGTTATAAACGGTAAAGTCGCCCGCTTCTGGAATCTCATCGAGCCGCGCCGCGACCTGCCACACCTTGCTCCACAGCTTCTCGAACTCCAGGCGCAGGAAGCCGGGATCGATCGCCGCTTCGGTCATC
>CAMLEO010000428.1 GCA_946478975.1 uncultured Steroidobacter sp. | reverse complement strand
CGTCTGCATCCGCGTGGGACGATGCGGAGTGCAACTGACCAATCTGCGCTCGCACTGGATAATTCTGCCCGTGAATGCGCAGCGTCTGCGCGCCGTCGGCAAGCGCCGCGCCTCGTGTGCCAGGAGCTTGAAAGCCTGCAAGCAGCACCAGGTTGCGCTCGTCACCGAGGAAACATTTCAGGTGATGAACCACGCGTCCACCGGTCGCCATGCCGCTGGCGGAAACGATGATCATCGGGCCGCTGCGTTGATCCAGCTGCTTGGACTGCTCGGGCGTATTGACCAGCGCGGCCGCTCGAGAGATGCGGCGGCACTGCGCTTCGCTCAGATGATGCTCGTGGGTGTTGTAGCGAACATAGAGCTCGCTGGCATCGATGGCCATCGGGCTGTCGAGATACACCGGCACGTCGGCCAGCCTGCCCTGGTGCTTCAGCTCCGCGATGTGCAACAGCAGAGTTTGAGCACGCCCCACCGCGAACGCAGGAATCACCACGACGCCGCCGCGCTGGCAGGCGGGATTCAGCCATTGCAGCAGCTCGCTCTCGCGATCGATCGACGGATGTTTGCGATTGCCATACGTCGACTCGCACACCAGGTAATCGCTGCCGTCCGGGACCGCGGGCGGCTTGAGGATGGGATCGTCGGGCCGGCCCAGGTCGCCGCTGAACGTCACCGATGTTTCGGACGTTTCGATGCGAACGAAGCTGGAGCCGAGCAGGTGACCGGCACGCCGCAAAGTCGCGGAGAAGCCAGGCGCGGGATGAAAGCGCACATCCATCGGCACGCTCGTGAATCGTTGCAAACATTCCCGGGCGTCTTCGCTCGTGTAGAGCGGCAGCGCCGGTCGATGTTTCGAGGTGCCGTGGCGATTGGCGAATTTCGCGTCCTCCTCCTGCAGGTGCGCGGAGTCGGGCAGCAAAATCTTGCAAAGCTCGAACGTCGGCTCCGAGCAGTAGATGCGGCCTTTGAAGCCATCGCGAACCAGCGCCGGCAGGTAGCCGCTGTGATCCACATGCGCATGCGTCAGCACCACGGCGTCGATGGTTTTGGGATCGAAGGGCAGCGGCGCCCAGTTGCGCAGGCGCAGTTGTTTGTAACCTTGGAACAAGCCGCAATCGAGCAGGATCCGGCGGCCGTCGCGTTCGAGCAGGTAGCGGGAGCCGGTGACTGTCGTTGCTGCGCCAAAAAAGCTCAGGCGTAGGCGATGCATGTCGCCAGGGTAAGCACCTGCACGACACGGCGCAGGCAGGGCAACCCGGGGTCTACTACGTTGGATTCCGGGTTTGCGAACGCTCGCTAGTTGCCGGGGAGGTAGGAGGGGTGGGCGGGCGTCTCGACCGGCGAATCGACCGCGAGCCAGATCGACATCGCCAGGCCAGCCAGCACCGAGACTGCGATCGCGAGCACATATCTTCTTCGCAAATGTGCGCTGTCCGGGTTCGCAAGCTCGCGTAAATGCATGTCCAGTCTCAAAGATCCAGGGATTTCCCAGCGTTTCCTCGGTAGCATTTCACCCGTGAGCGACATCCCTGTATATATGGGGCCAGCCCGTACGGCCCTGGACTATCGCCTGACTGCCGGCGCTTGCATCTATGTCGCGCTGTACGTGCTGCTGGACTGGTTTAGTTATGTGCAACCGGTCCTGAAGCTGGGCATCACTCCGTGGAATCCACAAGCGGGGCTCACGCTGGCGTTCTTGTTGATCTACGGCGCGCGCTGGGCACCGTTCACTGCGGTTGCAGCAGTGTTGTCGGAGGTGCTGGTTCGTCAGAGCTCGCCGGTGCTGCCGCTGGTGCTCGGGGCGTCGCTGTGGATTGGTTTGGCCTACGGGCTGCTCGCCGGGCAGCTGCGTCGCTGGCACTTGGAAGAACCGATTCGAACGCTCGGCACCGCGGCGCGTTTTGCTGGCGCCGTGGTCGGGACCACGCTGGTGCTGGCGGCGGGTTACGTCGTGTTGTTCGTGATTTCGGGCGAGCTGAGGGTGACGCACGCGGTCGAATCGCTGCCGCGGCTGTGGATCGGCGATCTCACCGGCATTCTCACATTGACGCCTTTGCTCATCTGCGCGGACCAGTGGCGAGAAGGCGTGCAGCTCGTCCGCCAGCATCGCTGGGAAGTGCTGGCTCAGTTCACGGCGCTGGCCGGAACGTTGTGGGTGCTGCTCGCGATCTTGAACGACGATCTGCGTTTCTTTTATCCGCTGTTTGTGCCCGTGATCTGGATCGCGCTGCGCTGGGGCGCGCCGGGCGGCATGCTCGCGGCGCTGGCGATCCAGATCGGCTTCGTCATCGCGGCTCAGCAAAAGAGCCTCGGCCCGCCGCTCATCGATCTGCAATTCCTGATGCTGACGTTGAGTCTCACTGCGCTGTTGATGGGAGCAGTCGTTACCGAACGTGCCGGCGCCCTGCGCAAAGTCGCCATGCGCGAAGCGGAGCAGCGTCGTGCCGAAGCGCAGCTGCGCGAACGTGATCGAGCGCTGTCTCGGGCCATGCGCTTTGCAGTGGCTGGCGAGCTCGCGTCGGCGCTGGCGCACGAGTTGAATCAACCGATCACGGCGTTGGTGTCGTATCTGCGCGCGGCAGAAATTCTCGCCGCACCTTTCAGCCAGGAAGAAGAACGTTTGACTACGACGCTCGGCAAAGCGGCGAGAGAGGCGATTCGAGCGTCGGAAGTATTGCGTCGGCTGCGAGACTTCTATCGCGGCGGCACGATCAAATCCGAAGACGTACAGATTGCGACCCTGTGCTACGCGGTCGCGAACGGATTCCAGGACCGCCTGCGACGCGCGAGCACGCCGCTGGTGTTGCAGGTGGCACCCTCGCTGCCGACGGTGCGAGCCGATCCCACCCAGCTGGAAATCGTGCTGCATAACCTGGTGTCGAACGCCATCGATGCGGTCGGCCAGGTCGATATCGCGCGCCGCTGCATCGAGCTGCATGTGCTGTGCGTGGACCAGCGCATCGTCATTCGGGTAGAAGACTCCGGAGCGGGCATCGCTGCCGAAATCGCGCAGAAGCTGTTCGAACCGTTCGTCACCAGCAAGGCCGACGGCATGGGGCTGGGCCTGGCCATCAGCCGGTCCCTGGTGCGCGCCCGCGGCGGCGAACTCACGTTCGAACCGAGTCAAAAACTTGGCGGTGCCTGTTTCATCGTGCGCCTGCCCATCGAATATTCCGTGGATGACCTGGCATGACCGATCCCACCGTGTTCGTCGTCGATGACGATGCAGCGATTCGCGACGCCCTGAGCCTGCTGATCTCCTGGAAAGGATTGCGGCCTGCCGTTTTTTCGTCAGCCGAGGATTTCCTGGCGGTGTACGACACTAGCTGGCGCGGCTGCCTGCTCACCGATCTGCAGATGACCGGCCTGAGCGGCCTGGACCTGCAGACCATTCTGCACGAGCGAGGGATCGGTCTGCCCGTGGTGGTGCTGACGGCGCATGGCGATGTCGCGACGACCCGCGCCGCCCTGAAAAACGGCGCGGTGGACTTCCTGGAGAAGCCGGTCGACGACGACGTGCTGATCGACGTGCTCCGCAATGCCATTCGTATCGATGCCGACCGTAATCGCGCACGTATGAAACAGATGGAGACGATGACGCGCCTCGGCCGGCTCACGCCACGCGAGCGCGATGTGCTGAATCTGCTTGCCGATGGTTTGCAGCACCGGGAGATCGCCGAGCGGCTCGGCATCAGCCCGCGCACCGTGGAAGTTTACAAAGCACGGATGATGGAGAAGCTGCAGTGTCGCACGCTGGCCGAAGTCGTACGTATCGGCAGCGAAGGGCGAAGTCACGATTCGTAAGTGACCGACACCAAGACAAACAGCGCGCACCGACCACATATTTTTCAATCTCGCCGACGGCATCACGTTCCGTACGGTCGGGCCCTAATCGCGCGCGGCATCGATATTAGGAATCATGGCGCCCGTTCTCTAAACGAGTCTGCGCCCGGCATTCGGGCACGCAAGCGCACATCGCCGCAGCAACAACAATTGGGCGAATCGATTCTTGGGTGACAAAATTCTCGACAGTGCCGCTCCCGCGGGCTTCCGTCGTTTTGAATATATCGATGGGCTG
>CAMLEO010000427.1 GCA_946478975.1 uncultured Steroidobacter sp. | reverse complement strand
GTCGAAGTCCACGCAAGTGGATGTCAGCAAGCTGGTGTTCGAGATCCTGGAAGCATCACGCCATCGCGACGTGGTGCCGCTCGGCTCCGCTTTTCCCAGCCCGACGTTGTTTCCTTGGGCCAAGCTCGCCCGGCATCTCGGCAGCAGCGCACGGAACATGGATCCGTGGAGCACGGTGGAAAGCCTGCCGCCCGGCAGCGATGAACTGCGGCGGCAGATCGCCCGACGATATTTGCACTTCGGCTCCCGCGTCCCGGCCGACGAAATCATCATCACCTCGGGCGCACTCGAAGCATTGAACCTGTGCCTGCAGACAGTCACCAAGCCCGGCGACACCGTCGCGATCGAAGCCCCGGCGTTCTACGCATGTTTGCAGTCGATCGAAATGTGGGGACTGCGCGCGGTGGAGATTCCAACGCATCCTCGCGAAGGCGTCGATCTGAGCGCGCTGTCGCAAGCACTGTCCAAACACGACATTCGCGCCTGCTGGTTCATGACCAGCTTTCAAAATCCGCTCGGCGCGTCGATGCCCGAAGACAAGAAGCGCGACCTGGTGAAGCTGCTCGCCGAGCGGGACATTCCGTTGATCGAAGACGATGTC
Source organism: uncultured Steroidobacter sp. (assembly GCA_946478975.1). The sequence continues at coordinate 3,484 of CAMLEO010000427.1, read as the reverse complement.
TATGCCGAGCTGCATTTCGACGAGCGGCGGCCGAAGCCGGCCAAGGCATTCGATCGCAAAGGGCTGGTGTTGAATTGCGGCTCGTTCTCTAAATCGCTGGCACCCGGCTATCGACTGGGCTGGACCGCCGCCGGACGATTTGCGGCTGACGTTCAACGCCGCAAGATCACCACCTCGCTGGCGACCAGTGTGCCGATCCAAAACGGCATCGCGCAGATGCTACGTAATGAGGCTTACGATCGGCACCTGGACAAGCTGCGCCAGGCGCTCGCGAGCCAGCAGGCAGCGGCGCTTGCCTCCATCAACAAACATTTTCCGACCGGCGTTCGAGTCGCGACGCCCGCGGGCGGCTACTTTCTATGGCTGGAGCTGCCGGAGCGAGTCGATGCGCTCGAAGTCCATCGACGCGCGCTTGAAGCGCACATCAGCATTGCGCCCGGCCGGATGTTCTCGGCGCGCCGGCAGTTTCGGAATTGCCTGCGCCTGAACTATGGGCACCCCTGGACGGAACAGGTGGACACGGCGGTCGCCGAGCTGGGCCGCATCGTCGCAAGGCTTGCTTAGCTGACCCGCGCGAAAAAAGTTTTGCGGCCGATGTCGAGAACCCCGAGTCGGCTCCGACTTACTCCTGAAAGCGCCCCACATCATGCATCGAGGGACGCTAGAATCCACCCCTCACAGGAGCTAAGACCATGAAATTCATGTTGATGATGCACACCCCGGCCGGCGGCGAATACCAGATCATGAGCTGGCCGAAGCAGGACATCGAAGCGCACATCGCGTTCATGCAGAACTTCAACCAGAAGCTCATTGCCAACGGCGAGTTCGTGCAGGCGCAGGGCCTCACGTCCCCGGCGCAGGCCAAGCTGGTGAAAGCGAGCAAGGACGGCAAGCCGGTCACCGATGGCGTGTTCCCGGAAACCAAGGAGTTCCTGGCCGGCTTCTGGGTCGTCGATGTGCCGAACGCCGCGCGTGCCTACGAAATGGCGGCGGAGATCTCCAAGGCCCCGGGCATCGGCGGCGAGCCGCTTTATATGTCGCTGGAAGTGCGCGAGGTCATGTTCTTGAACAATCCGTAATGACGGAACCCGTTCTCGATCGACATGCCGAGCATCTGCTGCGCGAATTGGCGCCGCAGGTGCTCGGCGCCGTGACGCGACGTTATCGCAACTTCAGTGCTTGCGAAGACGCCGTCCAGGAAGCGCTGATCGCGGCCGCCGCCCAGTGGCCGATCGAAGGTATGCCCACAAATCCCCGCGGCTGGTTGTTACAGGTCGCGCTTCGTCGCATGACAGATCATGTGCGAAGTGAGATCTCACGACGCAATCGCGAGACGGTGGCGGCGGACGATTATCCGCTGGTGGTCGCGCCCCAGCTGTATGCCGAACCGGAGATCGATCCGGACGATACATTGGTGCTGTTGTTCATGTGCTGCCATCCGTCGCTGTCGCCCGCGTCGGCGATTGCGCTGACCCTGCGAGCGGTCGGCGGCCTCACGACGGGCGAAATCGCCAAGGCGTTCCTGGTGCCGGAAGCGACCATGGCGCAGCGGATCAGCCGGGCGAAACAAAGTGTGAAGACATCGGGCGTCGCATTTCAAATGCCGGACGCGAACGAGCGGGCGCAGCGCTTGAGTTCGGTGCTGCACGTTTTATATCTCATATTCAACGAAGGCTACACCAGCAGCGGCGGCTCGGAATTGCAGCGGACCGATTTGTCCAGCGAAGCGATCCGGCTCATGCGGCTGCTCCAACGGCTGGTGCCCAAGGACGGCGAAGTGCTCGGGCTGCTGGCGTTGATGTTACTTACCGACGCGAGGAAAGCCGCGCGCAGCGGACCGAACGGGGAGTTGATTCCGCTCGACGAACAGGACCGGGCGTTGTGGGATCAGGCCGCCATCGCCGAAGGTGTGCAATTCGTCAGCAATGCTTTTGCATTGGGCGCGGTGGGCGAATATCAGCTGCAGGCGGCGGTCGCAGCGTTGCACGACGAGGCGCCGTCGACGGAACAGACCGACTGGCCGCAGATCCTCGCGTTGTATGGTGTGCTGATGCGCATGAATGACAATCCGATGGTGATGATGAACTACGCCGTCGCTGCGGCCATGGTGCATGGGCCGTCCAAAGGACTGGAACTGTTGCAGTCGATCGAGAGCGACGAGCGGTTGGCCGGCAATCATCGGCTGGACGCCGTGAAAGCACACTTGCTGGAGCGCTCCGGTGCTCACGACGCCGCGATTGATCTCTATCGGCGCGCCGCTGCCAAGACCAGCAGCGTTCCGGAAAGAAATTATTTGATGCTGCGGGCGGCGAAGATTCACGAGCGCCCGACATAAACGTCTCACATGGATGGCAGCGCCGATGCCAAGAAAAACGATTCTGCTGCTGGCTCTACTACCTGCGCTGGTGAGCGCATCGGAAAGCGTCACATCAGCCTCGTGCGTTACAGCGGCTGTGCAAGGTGAGTTCGCCCCGCAAGGCCTGGACACTCGCACCTTCAGCAAAGCCGTGCGCCCCGGCGATGACTTTTTCAATTACGCCAACGAAGGCTGGATTCATTCGACGCCGATTCCACCGACCCAGTGGGATTACGGCCAGACGACCGCTTTGATCCTCAAAGTAGAGGAGCAAATCCGCAGCGTGATCGCCGCGAGCGTCGCCAAGCCTTCGCCGCGAGGCAGCGCCGCTCAGCAAGTGGGCGATGCCTATGCCAGCTTTTTGAATGTAGATCGCATCGAGCAGGCGGGCAGCAAGGCGCTCGAACGAGATCTGAAACGCATCGTGACCAGCAAGACGCCGGGCGACCTGGTGCGCTGGATGGCGCAGCCGACGTCGAGCTCCATCGTCGCGATCAATTTGTTTCCTGCCGACGGGCAATGGCGGGTGCACCTGGATCAACAAAACACCAACATTCCGATGTTGGGCCTGCCAGGACGCGAAGCGTATGAGCGCACGGACGGCTCATTTCCCGCGACCCGCGCCGCCTATCGAGCTCACATCGCAAAAGTATTCGAGCTCGCCGGCGTCGATCGAGCCGCTGCTCGCGCGGAGAGAGTGGTCGCGCTGGAAGGAAAGATCGCGGCAAACCAGTGGACCTTGGAACTGCTTCGCGACCGCAAGGCGAACTACCATCCAATGTCGGTTCAGGAACTGATTCGCTACGCGCCTGGGTTTCCCTGGCGTGCGTTTCTGGAAGCGCGAGGCGTCGGCAACGTATCGGACATCGTGCTGGGCACGGACACTGCCGTCAAAGCACAAGCTCAGTTGTTTGCGACCACGCCGCTGGACGACTGGCGATCCTACGTCGCGTTTCATTGGATCCAGAATCAAATCGATGTTCTGCCGCGAGCGTTTCGCGACAGCAGCTGGGCGTTCTATGGCCAGGTGTTATCGAATGCGAAATCACCGCCTGCACGCGAAGATGCAGCGCTGCGCCTCGCGCAGGATCACCTGAGTTTCCGAAAAACCTTTCACCCGGGCGAGCA
>CAMLEO010000426.1 GCA_946478975.1 uncultured Steroidobacter sp. | reverse complement strand
ATCAAGGCGCGCCTGGCGGATATCGCCGGCGACGACCAGGAGTTCGCAGCCGAACTCGTGAGCGCGTTCGTCATGAGCGGCGAGGAAGCGATTCTGGAAATGCGCGCCGCCGCGCACCGGCACGACCTGGATCAACTCAGCCGGGCTGCGCACAAGCTCAAAGGTGCAAGTCACAACTTGCACGTCGATCGATTGAGCCTGCTCACAGCGGATGTCGAAGCGCGCGCCAAGGCCGGCGGTCGCAACGAATGGAGCGAAGAGCTGAAGATGATTTCGGCGGAGTTCGAGCGCGTCGCCGAGCACCTGCGCTCGATGCTCGACAGCCAGTACCAGAGGAAAGCGGGGTGAGCGCGGATGTCTTTCCGTGGACACTTAACGTGTCCGCGGACCGCGCGAACGCCGGTACACGGACGTAACGGCTGGCCAACGCTCCAGGGACGGCTGCTTGAGATGACCTATTCCGGGACGAAGTCCTTCGGCTTGTCGGAGCCGCCGCCGAAAAAGAACTTTTCCATTTCGGCGACCAGGAACTTGCGGGCCTTGGGCTCGATCGGCGTCAGCCGATATTCGTTCAACAGCATGGTCTGGTGCTTCAGCCAGCGCTGCCACGCTTCCTTGGAAACATTGTCGTAGATGCGCTGACCGAGCTCGCCGGGATACGGCGCATAGTCGAGCCCTTCGGCTTCGACGCCCAGCACGACGCATTTCACCATTCTCGCCATAACGAACTCCGCGAATTTTTTCTGGTCGAAAGCGGCCGAGGCCCTTTCAACGAAATCAATCAAAGCGCAGATCGGCCAGGCCGCGGATCAAATCGACCGCGGGCTTCGCCAGACCGATCTTCGCCGGCTGCTTCGCATCGTACCAGCAGTAACGCTCGCCATCGGCGACGGCAAGCCGCTCGCGAACATTGCGGCTGACGATGGGCTGCAACGTCAGGTCGAAGTGAGTAAACGAATGCGAGTACGGCGGCAGCTGCTGTGTGACTAACGGCTCGCCGGCGCTGTGTTGTTCCATCCAGGCCAGCGCCGCATCGTGATCGTCGAATTGAGGAAACGTCCACAGCCCGCCCCAGATGCCCGCTGGCGGACGGCGCTCCAGCAGCACCGCACCGTCGGCACGACGCAGGATCGCAGCGAATGCCGTGCGTGACGGGCGCTCCTTGCGAGGCCTCGGTGTGGGCAACAATCCCTGCATTCCTTCGCGCCGGGCAACGCAGGTGTCGTGCATGGGACAGACGACGCACAACGGTCGCGATCGCACGCACACCGTCGCACCGAGATCCATGATGGCCTGCGTGTAGTCCGCCACACGATCCGCCGGCGTGCATGCATCTGCGAGCGTCCACAACTGACGTTCCACTGCGGTCTCGCCCGGAAAGCCATGGACGCCGAAATAACGCGTCAGCACGCGTTTGACGTTGCCGTCCAGGATCGGATGGCGTTGTGACTTGGAGATCGCGAGGATCGCACCCGCCGTCGAGCGGCCGATGCCTGGCAGCGCCTGCACCGCCTCCAGCGTGTCGGGAAATTCTCCGCCGTGCTCGGCAACGATCAGTCGTGCGGCCCGCAGCAGATTGCGAGCTCGCGCGTAATAACCCAGCCCGGTCCACAGATGCAGCACTTCGTCGTCAGCCGCCGCTGCGAGCGAGCGCACATCGGGAAACCGCTGCATGAAGCGCTCGTAATATGGAATCACGGTCGCAACCTGGGTCTGTTGCAACATGATTTCCGAGATCCAGACGCGGTACGGCGTGATCTGCTGTTGCCAGGGCAAATGCTTGCGGCCGGAGATATCGAACCAACGCAGCAGCGCGGCGGCGAATTCTCTACCCGGAACGGCGGCGAGGGTCGCGAGCGGTATTTTTATGTCGTCGGCAAGAGTGGCGGCCATGCCGACATGATGACACGGCTGCCCGTGATCCGATCAGGGCGCCGCGGGCTTTGCGGGTTGCTGCGCCCTCTTTTCCACGTTCTTGAACAGGTCGCTGGTCTCGCTCTCCAGCAGCTTCAGCATCATGTGACGCCCACCGAGCGCGGGCACCCAGAAATCCGGGACCACGTCGGTTACATACTTCACGCGCGTGCCGCTGACGGTCGCAGTCAGCTCGCTGCGCGTCTCACCGGATTTCACATCGCTGCGGTCGGGATCGGCGATCGCGAGCATCACGTAGCGGGACTCGAGCACACGCTCCACTCGCGTGACATTGCGACAGAACGGACCGAGACACACCTTCACCGTCGTCTCCAGCACGGCGATGTCACGCTCGGGCCGGCTCAATACTTTCGCGCTGAGAATGCGCTCGTTCAGCGACGGATAGTCGGCGTAGTCGCGCAGCACTTCGTTGACGCGATCGATCGGCGCGTCGAGCGTGACGGTGAGCTCGTACTTGAAGTGTTTCTCGGCGTAGCGGGCTTCGCTGTGCTCGATGGTGAAAGCGGATGCCGGTCCGGCCCAGAGGAACATGGCCGCGATCCAGCTCAAAGCATCGAGGGCGCGGCTCATGCCCGGCGGCGGCGGCAGATGGAGAAATGTTGCACTCACATCTCCTTAGTCGCTTGGCCGGGCGATTCGGTTTCCCTCAACGGCGGAAGATATCTTTGAGCTTGTCGCCGAGCTTTTCTTTCAATTTTTCCTCGGCCTTGCCCTTTTCCTTCTCCAGCCGCTGCTTGGCCTCGTTCTTCAAATAACCCTGCAGATCCGGGCGCACTTTCGGATCGCTCAACGCGCCGGTGATTTTCACCGGAATCTGCGCATCCACCAGGTCCTGCTCCTGCGAAGTGTCGGCGCCTTCGCGCGGGATTTTCATGACCGCGGCGACCAGGCGATAGTCGAGCGTGCTCTTGGGCACATCGACCGTGCCCTGGCCGGTCACTTTCAAGTACTGCATGGCCACGTTCAGATCGTTGTTGGCCAGCACGCCATTGGTCATGACGCCACTGCCGGTCAGCGCCGTAAACGGCGTGCGCACTGGGCCAGTCGCGCGCTCGGGAATCGGCTGTTGTTTCAAAACCGCGCGGGCGCGACGGATTTCATACCAAAGGTCGGCGCCTTCCAGCGCGCCGTCGGCGACTTTGAAATCGATGTTGCCGTCGAGTGTCTTCATCACGTCGTCGGTGGTGCGGCCGGTGCCTGCCAGCTTGATGTTGGCCGAGCCCTTGCCCGAGACGCGATCGGTCTTGAAAAAGTCTTTGAACAGCGGCGCGAAGTCGACGGCGCTGATGTGCTCATCGAGCGTCACGCGGGCCGCATTGCCGGTGGCATCGATGCCGATATCGCCGCTGTAAGTTCCACCGTACATGGATGCTTCGGACGGATTGAAACGAACCTTGCCGTCGCGTGCATTCACGCCGAGCCGCAGCTTGGTGAATTTCAGGTTGGCGAAGATCGCCTCGCCAACTCGCAGCTGGCCGCGAGCGTTCAGAGTGCGCAACATTTCCACGGGAATCGGCGTAGGCGGCTCGTCCTTGCCCTTGCCGGCCGGCTTTTCCGTCGGTGGCGGCAGGTATCGATCGGCGTTGATGCGATCGACGTTGAGATCGAAGCGCAGCGCCTTGGCAGTGAAGTCCGCGATGCCGAGCATGCCTTTGGCCGTCGTGTCATCCAACTGCAGGACGATGTCGCCCACTTCGGCCGTCGATTTGGTCAGCGACACGGTGCCGGAGAAGCTCAGCTTCTGAAACACTTTGGGATCGGTGGTCGCAGGCAGTGCGACGCCGAGCTTCGGCGCCCACTCGCGCAATGAAATCGGCTCCAGCTTGAGCGGGCCGGTCATGGCCGGCGCATCGAGAATTTCTTTGCCCGTGAGCGCGCCGGTCACGTGCGCGCCGGCGACATCGAGATCGAGGCCGGTCAGCTCCAGCGTCTGCGCGGCGAGATTGGCGTTGAAATCTTTTGCCTGCAGAGCCACGGGCACGCCGGACGCCGGATAACCTTCGCCTTTCCAGGTGGTCTTCACAGTGAGGCCGTCGAGCCGATACAACTCTTTGCCAACGTCTGCAGAAATCGCGTTGGCGCGGATCTGCACCGGAATGCCTTCCTTCGGATAGCCCTGGCCGGTCAGCGTGACATCGATCTCCGGCTTCGCAAGTTGATGCGCGTTCTTTTCCAGGTCCGCAGTCACCGTGGT
>CAMLEO010000425.1 GCA_946478975.1 uncultured Steroidobacter sp. | reverse complement strand
GCTGGATGAATCGTCATCGCGCTTCTGTCGATTATCTGCGACAAACAGTGAACGACATGCGCGCGCTGCCGGCGATGGACTTCGCGACACTCTCGGTGGCTCTGCAAGCTGTACGACGAATGACGGAATAGTTAACGCATTTAATAAACAAACTGACGGCGTCTGCGACAATCCGTGACGTCAGGGCAACAGTCTTATGAAAGCAGCAACATCGCGGTTGCTGCACATGCCCGTGGACGACGATGTCTGCTATAAAGCGGCCCTCGTCCCCACTGACATTCGTTATACATGGCTGGTCAACTCGTATTACTGCGTCACGGACAAAGCACCTGGAACCTCGAGAACTTGTTCACCGGCTGGGTCGACGTCGACCTGACCGAACAAGGTCGTAACGAAGCACGCGCCGCCGGGCGTCTGCTGAAGGAACAAGGGTTCGAATTTCAGCTCGCGTTCACTTCCGTGCTCAAGCGTGCGATCCGCACGCTGTGGCTCGCATTGGATGAAATGGATCGCATGTGGCTGCCGGTGGAGCGCAGCTGGCGACTCAACGAACGTCACTACGGCGCGCTGCAGGGACTGAACAAGAGCGAGACAGTCGAGAAGTTCGGCGCCGAGCAAGTAAAGATCTGGCGCCGGAGTTATGACATTCCGCCGCCGGCGCTCACGCTCGACGACGAGCGTCATCCGCGCTTCGACCTGCGCTACTCCAATTTGAAGCCGGAAGAGCTGCCCACTACCGAATCTTTGAAGACCACGCTCGATCGAGTGCTGCCGTACTGGAACAACCGGCTTGCTCCGGAGTTAAAGGCGGGTCGAAACGTTTTGGTCGTCGCACACGGCAACAGTCTGCGTGCACTTGTAAAGATGCTCGACGGTATGTCCGATTCGGACATCGTCGAATTCAACATTCCGACCGGCGTTCCGATTCATTACGAATTGGATGGTGGGCTGAAAGCGGTGTCGCGGCGGTTTCTGGGTGATCCTGAAGCAATTCGAGCTGCGGCCGACGCGGTTGCGCGCCAGACAGAAAAGAAAAGCTCTTAATTATTGGATGTGGGTTGAATCTGAGGGTGTCGCGAATCGCGAACAGCTGCTGCGATTCGCGGCGGCTGGCAGCAAAGCAACAGATGTTTATTTTGCTGTTGTGTTGTCAGCAGCGATTGAAGCGAGCTTCGATTTAACACTTGAACTGCGCGTCCCATATTGATGCAGAGCTACATCTAAACTGATCGAGAGTGAGGCGTGTCATGCAGTCGTCGTGATTGCATGTTGTACTTGCGCAGCATTGGAGATTGGTCTAATTAACTTCAAACATGAATTTGTTTGATGTTTTGGGTGCGCGTTGTGACGTTTCGCCGTTCAGGGACGGAAAAAATTACATTGGAATAGAACTTGCTTTGGTTTTGCGAGCCGTGGGGACGGGGGCGCAACGCACACACGATATGCAACAGTGCCTGTCCGGGTGTGCGTCATTGATGAGGAGTGATGCATGCGTCTGATCAGACTCGCGTTGGCTGTAATGGCCGTGAGTTTTAGCTGGGCCGCGATGGCGAACCCAGCTGTGTCTAACAGTATCAATGGCAGTGTCAGTGGCACTGTGAGCACAACCGCCGCGACCCAAATGGTCGGCGGCGCAGCCCACGTCCGTCTGGACGGTGCGGGCCTGAGTGGCGATGCCCGCGCATCGTCTCGAGCTGTATCGACTGCGAGCGGCATGAAGAATTCTTCGGTGCCGAGCGGTTGGCTGATGGCGTTGGTGACGGTGTTGCTGATCGGTCATCAGCTGCGTCGCAAGCATCGCTTTCTGCGCCCGCAGCGCTTCAGCAACTTCTAGCTCCTGACTGCTTCCGCACGGAGCGGGAGGTGTGATGATCAACCAACGCGAACCCCTGAGGTCGTACGACCGTTCCGCCGGCGTCAGCGCGTCCGAACCGACGTCGCTGTTCGTGCTCAAGTCGCTGCTGTATCCGGTAATGCCGGTGATCACGCTCGGCCTGTGCATGCTGGTGTGGCGTGAAAACCTGCATGGCCCGTACTTCCTGATGGCGGTGCTCGCGTTCTTTGGTGCGGCCGACGTATTGGATGCTCTGCCGATGTCGCCGCCGCGGGCGCGCTCGATGGCGATCGCCTCGCTGCTCGACATCATCTTTCGCTGGTCGCTGGTGATTGCTTTCATCTGGGCGCTGCTGGAGATCGCGGGCATTGCCAATCAGCTGCGCTGGGAAGTGCTGGTCAGCTGGGCGATCTCGACGCCGCTGGTGCTGTGGGTCGGCCGTTTGTATGCGCCACACTTATTTATGAGAGCGAGCAACAGCGGTGCGCCTCGCAAGGTGGTGGTCGCCGGCGCCAATCGTCTCGGCGCCAAGCTGGTCAGCACGCTCGAAGAGTCGCCGTGGCTCAACATGGAAGTGCTGGGCTTCTTCGACGATCGCGATTCCGGCCGGATGCCGCAGGAATGCTCGCGTCGCGTGCTCGGCAAGTTGTCCTGGATGCGCGATTACATCGCTCGCAACTCGATCGACGTGGTCTACATCACGCTGCCGATGACCCGGCATCCGCGCATCACCGAATTGTTGCAATCGTTAAAAGATTCGACAGCCTCGGTCTACTTCGTGCCCGATCTCACCATGTGCGACCTGGTCCAGCCGCGTTTCGACCTGGTCAACGGCATCCCGGTGGTCGCGGTGTGCGAATCGCCTTTTTATGGTGGCCGTGGCATTGCCAAGCGCGTGAGTGACATTGCCATCTCAGCGGTCGCGATTGCGCTGCTGTCGCCGGTGATGGCGGCCATCGCCGCGGCGATCCGCCTGACCTCGCCCGGCCCGGTGATCTTCCGGCAGAAGCGCTACGGCCTCGACGGCAAGGAAATCGTCGTCTACAAGTTTCGTTCGATGACCGTCACCGAAGACGGTCACAAGGATTACAAGCAGGTGACCCGCAACGACGCGCGCGTCACGCCGGTCGGCGCTTTCATTCGCGCCACTTCGCTGGACGAGCTGCCGCAGCTGTTCAACGTTCTGGAAGGAACGATGAGCATCGTCGGTCCGCGCCCGCACGCGGTCGCGGTCAACGAGCAGTATCGACGGCTGATCCCCGGCTACATGCTGCGACATAAGGTGAAGCCCGGCATCACCGGCTGGGCGCAGGTCAACGGCTTCCGCGGCGGCGACGATATCGGTTCGATGAGAGCCCGCATCGAGCACGATCTCGAATATTTGCAACATTGGTCGCTGACCTTGGACCTGATGATTATCCTTAAGACAGCCATGGTGGTCTGGAACGATAAGCATGCCTACTGATTTTGTCGGCGAGGGACGGGACTCTCGCCGGATTGTTTGGATCGCAGTGTTGTTGTTGATCTGCTCGGTGCTGAGCAGCCTCGCCCAGGCGGCGGCCGATGCGGACTATCGCTTGGGGCCCGGCGACCTGTTGCGAGTCAACGTGTTCGGCTCGCCGGAGTTGTCCGGTGAAGTGCGCATCAGCGAGTCGGGCTTCATCACCTACCCGCTGATCGGCCAGGTGCAGGTCGGCGGCAAATCGCCGGCCCAGGTGGAAGCGCAGCTGGTGTCGCAGTTCACCGAAGGTGGCTATCTGCGCAATCCGCAGGTATCGGTGCTGGTGGTCGAGTACCGCAGCCAGAAGGTTTCGGTGATGGGTCACGTCACCAAGCCGGGCCAGTACCCGCTGACCACCGCGAGCAAGGTGCTGGACGTGCTCGCCGAAGCCGGCGGCCCCATCAACGAAGAGGCGGCGGACACCGCCACGTTGATGCGCAAGGACGGCAGCAAGGCGACAGTCGATTTGACCGCATTGTTCAGCGGCGATCCGGCGCAGAACTATGCGGTGGGCGGCGGCGACACATTGTTTGTGCCGCGGGCCCCGCAGTTTTATGTGTACGGCGAGGTGCAGAAGCCTGGCATGTACAAGCTCGAGCGCGGCATGACGGTTTCGCGCGCGATCTCCAAAGGCGGCGGCATCACGCCCCGCGGCTCGGAGCGTCGCGTCGTGGTCAAGCGCCGGGATAAAGACGGCAAGGAACAGGTGTATTCGGCCCGTGGCTCGGACCTGCTGCAGGCCGACGACGTGTTGATGGTGAAGGAAGGCTTGTTCTAAAGGCTTTCGAGGACTAC
>CAMLEO010000424.1 GCA_946478975.1 uncultured Steroidobacter sp. | reverse complement strand
GCCCGTGTAAAAGTAACCGCTGACGTAACGTGCCGGCACGCCAGCGCTGCGACAGCAGGCAATGTAGATGTGCGAATGGTCCTGGCACACGCCGGCGCCGCGAGCGAACGCTCTCGCAGCCGGCTCGTGCACATCTGTTACGCCCTTTTCATAGCGAACCGTTTCGCACACTGCATCGGCCAGCGACAGCAGCTTCGAGCGCAGGTCGCCGCCGCCCTGCAACTTGGGCTGCGCGAAACTGGCGATCGCTTCGTCGGGACGCGTCAGCTGCGTCTCGGCCAGGAATGCCAGCGGCGAGATCTTGCCTTCATCGGGCAGCACCGCCGCTTCGACGTCGTTGATCTCGACCACGCCGTTGACCACGATGCGAATCTCACGATGCGGCTCGTCGAGCGTGAGCAGGTGCACGATGTTGCCGTACGCATCGACCTGCGAGCGGCAGCGCCCCGGCGTCGTCAGGTTCCAGCTCACCGCCCGCTGCAAAGGATCACGACGCGGCGTCAATCGCAGGTTCTGCACGCTGCGCTTGACCGGCTCGCCGTAGCGATAAAACGTTTCATGTCGGATGTGCAGTTGCATGTCAGGGCCTGTGAACTAATCCGTGGCAGAGACCAGGAAGTCCCGCGCGACTCGATCGCCGAGATCGCGCACCTGGCCGAGGAAGCGCACGAGATACTCGTGCAGGCCGATTTCGAACACGCTGTCGATGCGGCCGAAATGCAGCGATGCCTGCAACTCGCCGGCACGCCTCTCGGTTTCCGCCGACTGTGCGTTCTTAACGGCGGTGAGATGCGTGTACACCTGAGTCATGCATCGACGCAGTGAGCGGGGCATGTCGTCGCGGAGGACCAGCAACTCCGCCACCCGTCGAGGCGTAATCAGATCGCGATACACGCGGCGATAAATCTCGAACGCAGACACGGAGTGCAATAGCGCACTCCACTGGTAATAGTCCGTCGCGCCGCCGGCCTGCTCGCCTCGCGGCAACAAGAGGTGATACTTCACATCGAGAATGCGTGCAGTGCTGTCGGCGCGTTCCAGGTAAGTGCCGAGCCAGGTGAAGTGCCAGGCTTCGTCGCGAAGCATCGTTCCCTGCACCACGCCGCGTGCAACGTGCGATCGATACTTCACCCATTCGAAGAAGTTGCCGACCTCCGCCTCGGTGGAGGAGCGCAAGCTCGCGACGCGCATTTCCAGCCAGGTTGCATTCAATGTTTCCCAGATTTCCGAGGTCAAGGTGCCCCGTACGGCACGGGCGTTTTCACGCGCGGCGCGCAGGCAGCTGTAGATGCTCAACGGATTGTCACGATCGAACGCCATGAAGGCGATGACATTCGAGGATGTGACTTGGTCGTAGCGCTGCTTGAAGGCGTCGAGCAGACCGATGATGGTGAGGGTCGCGACCCAGCCCTGCCCCACGACTTCTGCCCCCTGCGGGAGCAGCGACATGCGTGAGTTCACGTCGAGCATGCGAGCGAGGTTTTCGGCACGCTCGGTGTAGCGGGCCATCCAGTACAGGTGATCGGCGGTGCGGCTCAGCATGTTATTGCTCCCCTGCGGGGGAGATTTTTTTATTTATCCCCCCCTTCGGGGGAAAAATAGATTTATTCATTGTCGAGCACCCAAGTATCTTTGGTGCCGCCGCCTTGCGACGAATTCACGACCAGCGAGCCCTCGCGCAGCGCCACTCTGGTGAGGCCACCCGGAACTAAAGTGACTTCCCGCCCTGACAACACGAACGGTCGCAGATCGATGTGACGTGGCGCGATGCCGGCCTCCACGAACGTGGGGCACGCGGACAGCGCCAGCGTCGGCTGGGCAATGTATTTCTCCGGCGTGCGCAGGATGCGCTGGCGAAACGCAGCCAACTCCTCCTTGCTCGCCGCCGGCCCGATCAACATGCCGTAGCCACCCGCGCCGTGGACTTCCTTCACGACCAGCTCCGACAAATGCGCGAGCGTGTATTCGAGATCTTCCTTCCGCCGCAATACATACGTCGGCACGTTCGACAGCAGCGGCTCTTCGCCGAGATAGAACCGGATCATGTCCGGCACGTACGGATAAATGGACTTGTCGTCCGCGACCCCGGTGCCGATGGCGTTGGCGATCGTCACGCGTCCGGCACGATACGCCGCCAGCAAGCCCGGGATGCCCAGCATCGAATCGGGCCGAAACACCAGCGGATCCAGAAAGTCATCGTCGATGCGCCGATAGATCACATCCACCCGCTGCGGACCGCGAGTCGTGCGCATGTAGATGAATTCATCATCGACGAACAGATCCTGGCCTTCGACCAGTTCGATGCCCATCTGCTGCGCCAGGAACGCATGTTCGAAATAGGCGCTGTTGTAGGCACCCGGCGTGAGCAGCACGACGGTCGGATCGTTCACGCCCGAAGGCGCGACGCTGCGCAGATTCTCTAGTAACAAATCGGGATAGTGCTCGACCGGCGCAACCGAATGCAGCGCGAACAGCTCAGGAAACAGCCGCATCATCATGCGCCTGTCTTCGAGCATGTACGACACGCCCGAAGGCACACGCAGATTGTCTTCGAGCACGTAGAACTCGCCGGCGCCGGCGCGCACCACGTCGATGCCTGCGATGTGAGCGTAGATCGAGCCCGGCACATCGATGCCCTGCATCTCCGGCCGATACTGACCGTTGCACAGCACCTGCTCCGGCGGAATGCGCCCGGCCTGCAGGATCTCCTGAGAATGATAGATGTCGTTGATGAACAGGTTGAGCGCGCGCACGCGCTGCTTCAGGCCGGCGGCGAGATGTCGCCACTCGGTCGCTGGAATGATGCGCGGGACGATGTCGAACGGAATGAGTCGTTCGGTGCCGGCCTCTTCGCCGTACACCGTGAAGGTGATGCCGACGCGATGAAACAGCGTGTCCGCTTCGGCTCGCTTGTGAGCTACGCGTTCCTTGGGTGTGCGCGCCAGCCAGGAAGCGAAGGTCTTGTAGTGCTCGCGCACTTCCCCGCCGCCCGCATGCATTTCATCGTATGGGCTCGCCGACATCTAATTCTCGTGGTGGCTTTCGCAGTGGAGCGAGCGAAAACTGTGCCATCGCGGCACAGCCATGTTCCGCGCGCACCAAACGAACGCGGGCCCGCCTTCACGCACCAACGCGAAGCCGCGCGCACTGGATCCACGCACGAAGATGGGGCGAGCGCACGGGATCCGCGCGCCGCCCCATCACTAGAGATCGGCAAATGGATCGGTGAGAAGTTACGGCATCTGGATCTTGCCGCCGCCGCGGCCGCCGCCACCCAGGTTCGGCGGCAACCCGCCTTGCGGTACGACCAGCTGCGAAGCCTGCTGGCGACGCATCTCCTGGATCTGCTGCACGGTCCGCTCGATTGCCACCTGCGCGGCGGCCGAGAAGCCCTGCACCGCCTCTGCGAGCGTCTTGCCTTCGATCTCGAAGCTCAGCGGCACCGGGCCCATGTTGGTCATGATCTCGGCCTGGCCGACGAACAGCACCGGGCGGGCCGGATCGACAGTACCGTCGGCACGCACCGGCGTCAGGCGACGAATCGCACCGACGCGGCGGTCGGTGAAATTGTCTTCCTGGTACAGCCCGTCGGCGTCCATCTGGGAGTCCTGATTGCGATCGTCAGCCATGCGAAACCTCTGCCCGGAATATGAACCGGAAATTAGGGGGAACCTTGAATATGACAGTAGAGACCCGCAAGGCAGGTTTCAAGGCGCGTCCCCTCGTTTCGTTCAGGCTTCGTCGCGGCAGCCGGGGCCGGTACAATGGGAGCGTCATCAATGAATTCAGCGGGCATCGAACGCCCGGAAGCGAAGGGCCATGCAGGAACCCGACAACCCGTTCAGCGAAGCATTCGGCAAAGCCGTGGATCTCGGCAATCGCATCGCCGACACCGACGACAAGGCGGACATCTGGGACATCGCCGACGGCCTGCTCGCCGGCGCCGTTCAGTATTGGCTGTATTCACGCCAGCCCTGCTCGGATCCGGAGTGCGAGGAATGCCAGCCGATCAGCACTGCCGAAGGCCGCATCGAAGAGCTGCGCAAGCTGATGCGCCAGTTTGCTGAAGAGAGCGAGTACTTCCATTCACCGACCGATCGCAACGTCGGACGCGCTTGAAAGTCGTCGCAGGAAAGTCAACAA
>CAMLEO010000423.1 GCA_946478975.1 uncultured Steroidobacter sp. | reverse complement strand
TCGATCGGCGTGCAAGCGTTGGCCATTCATGGACGCACGCGTGCTTGCATGTACCAAGGCAGCGCGGAGTACGACACCATCGCGGACATCAAGCAAAGTGTGTCGATTCCCGTTTTCGCCAATGGCGACATCGACTCAGGCGTCAAAGCGAAGCTCGTACTTGAACAGACGGGCGTAGATGGCTTGATGATCGGGCGCAGCGCACAAGGTCGGCCGAGGATCTTTCGAGAAATTCTTGCGACGCTGAACGGCGGTGCATTTCATGAGCCTTCCTTCGCGGAAGTCCGTGATATCATGCTCGCCCATTTGCGCGATCTGCATGCTTTCTATGGGGAAGAGGCTGGAGTCCGGGTCGCGCGCAAGCACATTGATTGGTATGCGAAGAGTCGCGCGTCCGCGCCGGCTTTACGTCAAGCCGTGATGCAGGCGACCGACGCGTCGATACAAATCGAACGCGTGCAGGCTTATTTCGACGCGCTCGAAGAAGCGCCGGAAGAGGTTCTGTCGAGCGCAGCCTGACATCGCGGCCCTACATTGTTTCTGGCCGCAGACTGAAGGTTCGCGCGTAGTGAATGAATTTTTGATTGCTGAAGAGTTTGGCGGAGAGCCGATGGCCTCGAGAAAAAAAACCAGAGCTCGCCGAGAGCCGCTGGCCCCGACGCGGGCGATGCCCCTGCGAACGATGACGGCCGAGGCGCTCGATTCCTATTTCGCAACACTGAACGGCCACAAGCCCGGCCAGTTGTACGATCTGGTGTTGAGAGAAGTGGAAGAGCCGCTGTTCAAGGCCGTGCTCGAATATGCCGAGGGCAACCAGAGCCGCGCCGCGGACATCCTCGGCATCAATCGCGGCACACTGCGTAAGAAATTGAAGACTTACGGCCTGGCGAACTAACTGCCGGACGGTAAGCCGCGTCATTTTTATTTCGCGATCCGAGAGATTGTCACGCTCATGTCCTCGCCTATTGCCGTTCGCCGCGCGCTGCTCAGCGTTTCCAACAAAGATGGATTGGTCGAGTTCGCGCAAGCATTACAACGTCGTGGCGTAGCGATTCTTTCCACCGGCGGCACTGCGAGCCTGCTCGAAAAGCACGGCGTGGCCGTGACGCAGGTTTCGGCGCACACGGGTTTTCCCGAGATCATGGACGGCCGCGTAAAAACGCTGCATCCGAAAATTCACGGCGGCCTGCTCGGCCGTCGCGGCACCGACGATGAAGTGATGCGCCAGCACGGCATCGAGCCGATCGACCTGGTGGTCGTCAATCTCTATCCGTTCGCCGCCACGATCGCGAAGATCGATTGCACCTACGAAGATGCGATCGAGAACATCGACATCGGCGGCCCCGCCATGGTGCGCGCATCGGCGAAGAATCACGATCGTGTCACGGTGATCGTCGATCCGACCGATTACTCAACCGTACTCGATGAACTGGCGAGCTCGAACGGCTCGGTCTCCGAAGCGACGCGCAAGCGTCTCGCCGCGAAAGCCTTTGCTCACACCGCAAGCTACGACTCGGCTGTCGCAAGTTATCTCACGCGCGTGACGCAGCCGGCGCAGGGCACGAAAGAGGAATATCCCGAATCGTTGTCGCTGCATTTCCGCAAGCGCATGGATCTTCGCTATGGCGAGAATCCGCATCAGAGCGCGGCGTTCTATTCCGTCGCCGACGCGCCGGGCGCGAGCATCGGCACCGCGAAACAGCTGCAAGGCAAGACGCTGTCATATAACAACATTGCCGATGGCGACACCGCCTTCGAATGTGTGAGGCAGTTCGAGGAGCCGGCATGCGTGATCGTCAAGCACGCGAATCCGTGCGGCGTCGCTGTCGCAGGTGACACCCTCGCCGCTTACGATCGCGCGTATAAAACCGATCCCACCTCGGCCTTCGGCGGCATCATTGCATTCAATCGCCCGCTCACTGCAAACACCGCGCGCGCCATCGTCGAACGTCAGTTCGTTGAATTGATCATCGCGCCGGAAGTCGACGCAGACGCGTTGGAAATCTGCGCACGCAAAGAAAACGTGCGCGTGCTGGTGACGGGCGGTCTCGCGCCGGCGGGCATTCAGCACGAGTATCGCAGCGTCAATGGCGGCCTGCTCGCGCAGACCCGCGACGAAGGTCGCGTCGGTAAGAGCGATCTGCGCGTCGTCACCAAACTGGTGCCCACCGACGAGCAGTTCGAAGATCTGCTGTTCGCGTGGCGCGTCTGCAAGTTTGTTAAATCCAACGCCATCATCTATGTGAAGGACCGCATGACCATCGGCGTCGGCGCGGGCCAGATGAGTCGCGTCGTATCGAGCCGGATCGCGGCGATGAAAGCGAAGGACGAAGGTCTCGAAGTGAAGGGCGCCGTGATGGCCTCCGACGCGTTCTTCCCGTTCCGCGACGGCCTCGACGTTGCCGCGGAGCTCGGCATCAAGGCGGTGATCCAGCCCGGCGGCTCGATGCGAGACAACGAAGTGATCGCGGCCGCGAACGAGCACGGGATGGCGATGGTGCTCACTGGCATGCGGCATTTCAGGCATTGAAGCGGTTAGCGGTTGGCGGTTAGGAAGAGAAAGATGCGTGTTCTCATACTTGGCTCAGGCGGAAGGGAACATGCGTTTGCGTGGAAGATTGCGAATACACCGCGGGTGAGCGCGGTATTCGTCGCGCCGGGTAACGCCGGCACGGCCACCGAATCCGGCGTTCGCAACGTCGACATCGCCGCCGATGACATCGGCGCGCTGGTCGACTTCGCCAGGCGCGAAAAGATCGATCTCACCATCGTCGGCCCCGAAGCTCCGCTGGTCATCGGCGTCACCGACGCATTCGAAGCCGCCGGTCTGCGCTGCTTCGGCCCACGCAAGCTCGCGGCGCGCCTGGAAGGCTCGAAGGCCTTCACCAAAGAGTTCCTGCGTCGTCACAAGATTCCGACCGCCGCTTACGCCACGTTCACCAAAGCAAACTTCGATCCTGCCTGGGTGAGCGCCCAACGCGCTCCGCTGGTTGTGAAAGCCGACGGGCTCGCGGCCGGCAAAGGCGTGATCATCTGCGCGACCACCGAAGAAGCGGTCGCCAGCACGCAGGCAATGTTTGATGGCCAGTTCGGCGCCGCCGGCAACACCGTGGTCATCGAAGAATTTCTCGAAGGCGAAGAAGCCAGCTTCATTGCCATCGTCAGCGGCAAGGACATTCTGCCGCTCGCGACTTCGCAGGATCACAAGCGTCGCGACGATGGCGATAAAGGGCCGAACACCGGCGGCATGGGCGCGTACTCGCCTGCTCCGGTGGTCACCGATCAAATGCATGAACGCATCATGCGCGAAGTCATGCGACCGACCGCCGAAGGTTTGATCAGCGACGGCACACCGTACGTTGGATTCCTGTACGCCGGAATCATGATCGCGCCGGATGGCACGCCGAACGTGCTCGAATTCAACTGTCGCTTCGGCGATCCCGAAACGCAGCCCATCATGTCGCGGCTGCGTTCCGATCTCACAATGCTGTGTGAAGCGGCACTGGACGGCAAACTCGCGCAAGTGAAAGCCGAGTGGGATCCGCGCGCGGCGCTCGGTGTCGTACTCGCCGCCGGTGGTTATCCCGACTCGGTGCGCAAGGGCGATGAAATTCACGGCCTCGACGCAGCGGCAAAGCTGCCGGGCAAAGTGTTTCATGCCGGCACCGCGTTAGACGACGGCAAGATCGTTACAAACGGCGGTCGCGTGCTGTGTGCAGTCGGGCTGGGCGCAACGGTGAGCGAAGCCCAGCGGGCCGCTTATGCGCTGTGTGACCAGATCAAGTGGAACGGCGTGCAGTATCGCCGTGACATCGGCTATCGAGCGGTCGCGCGCGAAAAGAAATAAACGTCGTTACGACGACGCATCGGGCGCTGGTGTGATTTCCAGCACGGTCCGATCTTCGATCTCTTCATCCGGCAGCGCTTCCAGAAACACCTGCACGCTGTGCGTGTCGGACACCGGGAAGTGATGCACCAGCCGCTCCGCGAGCGTGGTCGTTTGCCCCAGCGGTGCGAGCTCCTCTCGCGGAATCGTCAGCCACATTCCAGTCGGATCGCTGTCGAGCTGCCAGCCGCCGCGGTCCGCGCTCATTGGCGACGGCCGCACGCTCATTCGAAAGCTGTGATGTTTGGGTAGCTGGACGACCAGGTCGAGCG
>CAMLEO010000422.1 GCA_946478975.1 uncultured Steroidobacter sp. | reverse complement strand
GCAGCGCGGTGATTTCGTTGCGCAGGCTTTCGGTGGCAGCAATCAGCTTGCTCTTGCCGTGAAAGGTTTCTTTGACCGAGGTGTCGACGAACTCGACGATCATCTCGATGAAGCACTGGAGTTTGCCGGGCACGCCGGTGGTGGCGCGACGGGCGACGCGCAGGAACAACCACAGGAAAATGGCCGCGCACAGCAGCTTGAAAAAGATGCTGTCCAGATGCAGCACCATGAACCGGCCCTCACCGACCGGCATCTCCAAATGATGGAGATGGTGCTTGATGTAATCGGTCATGGTCTCTGGACCACCATGCTCAGCCATCAACCCACCTCACGTGTGCGACACCC
This sequence comes from uncultured Steroidobacter sp., assembly GCA_946478975.1. Next base: position 3,844 of record CAMLEO010000422.1, on the reverse strand, counting down.
TTCATTTGAAGATCCCCATTGCGACCCAGAACCCGCACTGTCCGGCGAACAAACCGACCAGCAGGGGCAGCGGCTCCATGCCGCCGCGAGTCAGAGCCAGCGCAAAGGCGCCGAGCACCCAAACCCACTTCAACAACTCGCCCGCGTAAAACCCTCGCGCCGCACTGGCCGCCGGCCAGCTGGTGGCGAACAAACGCCATGCGAACACGAGAGTCCCCAACGCGATGATCAACCCACCCACGACCGCCGAGCGGGCCGCGTTCGCGCCGCTCATCGCCAGAAACACCAGCGCAGCGAGGCTCGTGCTTGCCAGCTGTACCGCGGCGAACTTCACTGCCAGGCGTTTCCCGCGGCGCCCAAGATCATTCCCAGCTGAGTCGTTCACAGCCGCGAGTCCTCATGACAGCACCGGCAGCGGCGACTTGGATGGGGCAACAAAAATGCCACTGCGCTACGCCGGTGATCGGCCACGTGTGGCATTGCCCTAATTAAATGTGTCCTGAGAATTCCAGCCGAAATTTATAGCCCGGCCAGAAACGGCGGCGCATTATACGCAGCGTTTTGCAGTGCTACAAGGAAGATCCTGGTGACTATTCACCATTGACTGCCGAATGCTCGGACCTGTACCCCGCTTTGTAAGCTTGCCCTGGTTTGTGAACTCGTCAGGGTCACAGCTTGTATCGAAATTTAATCAGAAACTGGTCCGCGTCGCGCACGTCGGTCATGTCGCGGAACAACTCGCTCACCCCTCGTCGATCGTCGTCGAGGAAATTGTAACCGCCCCGGGCGTAGACCAGAAATAGTTCTGACATGGGGCCGAGCTCATAGCGATATCTTATTTGCAAACCGAGATTGTTTACGGTGAACGGCGCAATCGGCTCGTTGACAGGTAATAGATTCCCCGCCGGATCGGTTCGATAGGCGCGCCGCAGTTCTGCATCGATGCCGATCCACTGCCACTTGATGCGCAGCTCGTGGCGCAACGCCGGGATCCAGTCGAGCCGAAAATCGAAATCCAGCCGCTTGGCGCGGAACGAGCCGAATAGCGTGTCGTTCTGCCACAGCAGCCAATCGTCCGAGTATTGTGGCAGCAGGTCGAGCCGCAATGTCAGTTTTTCAGTCGGGTACCACGCGGCGAGGAATTGCAGCCAGCCCGAATAACCTTCGACGCCTTGCTGATACACATAGCTGCCGAAAGTGAACTGCCAGTCGCCGTAGCGCGGCGTAGTCACATCCATGTAAGCAGAGGCGCGATCGTCGATTCGCACCGGGCCGTTGCCGCGAGAGATCAGGTCGTCCACGCCGCTGGTGATGTAGCGTAATTCCTGGAACGCGCGCCACGCGCTCGCGTACTGCACGTCGCGCGATCCAGAGATTCGCGACTGCAATCGCTGACCGTCGGTGTTCTCGCGATAGAACGAATAAAAGCGCTGCGTCTCGCCGATGACACGTCCGCTGGCGCTCGCGACCCGATGATTCGTTTCCCACTCGACCTGCTTCAGCGCGTTGCGCTCCATGTAACCGAGATCGTTCATGTCGAACGTATCGTCGATGTACAGCAGCTTCAGCGTATGCGTGAGCGGCGAGCTGCGGTTGAAGTCGGCCTGCAGCCAGGACTCGTAACCGTGGGTGTTGATCTCGCGCCGGGTCGAGCCTGCACCCGGTGCACGCAAGTCCGAACCCAACAAACTGACGCCGCTGGTGCCGATGTCGGAACGAATCACCTGTCCGCTGAAGCGCAGATCGTCGTTCGGTGAAACTTCGTAATCGAGCGCGTTCACGAGCGCGTCGCGATCCAGATACGGCCGATCAGTGAAGGTGCCGAGAAATCCGAAACGTGAGTTTTGCAACGGCAGCGCCGCGCGCGCGGCGGCGAAGCGGCGTCCCGAGTCATCGCCGTTGTGATAATTGTCCTCTTGCACGACGAAGCCGCCGTAGATGAACGAACCTGCGGTGCCCGTCAGCTTCAGTGCCGCATCGATATCAGATGAAGCTGCAATACCATTGTCGGATGCGGCGCCGATGCGGCGCGTGTAAACGAGCTGACCGTTCGCCGGCGTGCGCAGATCGAAAATGCCCTGGTTCTCGGTGAAGAACGGCCGCTTGTCGGTGAACACGGTTTCGATCGCGGAAAAATTCACCACCAGCTCGTCGCTCTCCACCTGGCCGAAATCGGGATTCAGCGTGGCGGACAGCCACAGGTTCGGCGAGGCTTTCCAGTTGACGTCGACGCCCGCTTTGAACTGCGTGTGATCGTCGACGAAATCGGTGATGGCCGTGCCGTAGGGAACGATGTCGAGACTGGCGACCGATGCGTGTTGTGAGATCTCGATGCGCTTGAAGTCGGAAAGAAACACTGCCGCTTCGCTGGTGATTCCCGGACACGCATAGCGCTCGCCCCGATCGTATAAGTACCTCGTGCCGTACACGCCGATGGTGCGAGTCTTGGCGTCGGACTGACGCATGCTGATGCTCGACCAGGGAATGAAAATCTCGACGAACCACTGCTGTTCGGTCTCGCGCACGGCGTGCTGCCACGCGCCGTCCCAGTCGCGATCGAATTTGTTTTGATTGGTGATCAGGCCGTCGCGAATGCCGCCGCCCAGGCCGACGGTGAATTCATATCCAACCTGCGCCGTGGCATCGAAATCGACCATCAGCGCGACTGTGTCGCCGATCAAACGTTCGGCGTCGCGGGGAGTGCGAGGTTTGATGCGCCGTTCGGACGGCGGCTGGTCGATGATGAACGCGGCGGCCAGTCCTTCCTTGGTGGAAAGAATGCGCAGCTCGTTGCCGTAGCGGGGCTGATCGCGCGCGAACGGCAGCGTGCGCTGCCAGTCGTTGCAGACGATTGCGTCTTTCCATTCCGGCTCGTCGATGTAGCCGTCGACGACGATCGCGGCGTGCGCGCTGTGGCAAACAATAACGGCCAGCAAGCACAGCAACGCACACAGATGAAAAGTGATCGCAGTGCGCGGCGTCGCGCGGGTCAGCAATGACGCCTGTCGCATCTGCGGCGGCCCTCCCGCAAACGGTCTTCCCTGGCTGGCTTACGCCTCTGCATTGAACCTTACCTGGTCAATTCGTAGTCGCGCCCGGCGCGCTTCACTGGATGTGTTCGAGAATGCCGTCGAGCTCGTCCAATGTGTGATAAGTGATTACCAGCTTGCCTTTGCCCGAACTCGAATGCTGGACCTGGACTTTGGCACCGAGCTTTTCGCTCAAGTCCGCTTCGAGCTTGCGAATGTTCGGATCGGCACGCGCGCCGGACTCCGCCGCGCCCGCGGCCGGCTGCGACGCCAGCCGTTTCACCAAAGCTTCGGTATCGCGCACCGACAGCTTCTGCTGCGCGACCTGCGCCGCGAGGTCGGCCTGCTGACGTTTGTTTTCAATACCCAACAACGCACGCGCGTGGCCCATTTCGAGCTCGCGATGCTCGACCAGCGACTTTGCTTCCTCGCCGAGATCGAGCAAACGCAACAGATTCGATACGGCGGCGCGCGAGCGACCGACAGCTTCGGCCGCGGTCGCGTGGGTCATTTCAAACTCTGTGATCAGACGCTGCAGGGCGCGAGCCTCTTCCAGCGGATTGAGATTTTCGCGCTGAATGTTTTCAATCAGCGCCATCGCAATCGCGGCTTCGTCCGGCACGCGACGAATGACCGCAGGAATTTCATGCAGGCCCGCCAGCTGCGCGGCACGCCAGCGACGTTCGCCGGCAATGATTTCATAGCGCTGCTCGGCAGGCGCACCGTTGTCACCGGTGGCGCTGGCAATCGGCCGCACGATGATGGGCTGCACGACGCCTTGCGCTTTGATCGAGTCCGCCAGCTCCTGCAACGTT
>CAMLEO010000421.1 GCA_946478975.1 uncultured Steroidobacter sp. | reverse complement strand
TTTCGACGCTGTTGATGAAGCGCGTGTGGCGCGTCAGTCCGAAGCGCGACGCAATCGCCTGCGACCGACGCCGTAGCGCCGCGACATCGAGGCGGCTGTCGAGCGCCAGACGCTGCAGGGCTTGCACGTCGTCCTCTTGGGGCAATGGCTCGGCGAGACGGGCATCGAGCGTCCAGCTCGATTGCGCTGCCGGCAGACCCATCAGGCGATTCAGCGTGCTGTGCGCCTCGACAGCGGCGGCCCGCGCAGATAGTGAAGCCAATACCGCTTGGCTGGCCGATGCGCGCTCCATCGCCAGTTCGCGCGCGTTGATGTTGCCGGCGTCGAAGTAACGTTTTGCGAGATCGGCCGAGGCCCGCTGGGCTTTGGCCGCGGCCTCGCGCATTTGCGCGAGCTGTTCGGCGCCCACTGCTTCGTACCACGCCGTCTCGACCTCGGCCGCGAGATCGAGCGTAGCGGCGCTAACATCGAGCTTCGTCGCCTCGAACTGGTCGCGGGCGAAGCGGCTGTTCGCAGGAAGGAACAGCAGATTGACGAAGTTGAAGGCGATACCGAGCGTCAGCTGCGGCACGTTCGCGCCCGCGCTCGAATCGCCGGCCAGTCGCGTCAGCGAGAACGTCGGATTGGCCAACCGCCCGGCGTCATACAGATCAGCGGCTGCGAATCCGAGAGCCGCGGTCTGTTTGCGCAGGTTAGGGTTGTTGATCAGTGCCAATTGCACTGCTGTGTCCGCCGTCAGCGGAGCGCTCAGTGCCTGTGAAGTGAAGCTGTTGGCGTCGGCGATGTGAGGGGGGGCACGGCCGTGCTCCGCGGTGAGGCGAAGAACATCGCCACGTCCACCATCAGCAGGTACGCTCGCACAGCCTGCTATCCCCAGAAAAATCAGGGATACAGGAAACAGAAAATGTCGGGGAACCACGAGGAATCTCCCAGAAAGCCCTGAAAAATGCCGCGCAACGCAGATCGCGCCGGCGACAGCGGACAGTCGCGCGCAGGCAGAACCTGCGCCGCGACCGCGGCTTTATTTCAGGACTTACTGGGGGGACGAATCAGATCGAGGCCATGCGCCGCGAGCGGGCGCACTGGAACCTCGGCAACAGCATAAGAATCGGTGAAGCGATCGAAGGCACGGGTGAACGTCATCGGTGCGATAGCGGCAACCGTACCCACACAGCCCGGCATCACGCAGTGGCCGCCGCACTGACAGCTCGACGCGGTTGGCGCCTGAGCCTTCGTGGCGGCCGACTTCTCCATATGGCATTTCTGCCCGTGCATGCCGTGCATCGCGTGCATCTCATGCGGGCCTACGTCACTGAGTGCCATCACCTGCGCTGCCGTCTTCGCCTTGCCAGAGAGCACACCGTGCATGCCCATAGCCTGCGCAACGGGCTGGAACCCGATGCACCAGATCAGCAGCAACGCGATATGGGCGGAAAAACGACGCATGACGAGCATTAGACTCTGGAGATGGCGGAAGTTCAATGACCTTTCGCGCAGCAGCTACCGCCAGCGCCTGAAAGGTCTTCGAGAATCGGGCAGTCCGGTCGATCATCGCCGTGGCAACGTGTCGCCAGTCCCTGCAATGTGTCGCGCATGGCCTGCATTTCGGCAATCCGCTGTTCCAGTTCGGCGACATGCTGCAGTGCAAGCTTCTTGACCTGTGCGCTGCTGCGACGACGCTCCTGCCATAGCCCAAGCAGGGCCTCGATCTGCTTCATCGAGAACCCGAGCGTCCGTGCCCGCTTGATGAAGCGCAGCGTGTGGATGTCGTTGTCGCTATAGATGCGATAGTTCGAGAACGTGCGGTCTGCCACCGGCATCAGTCCGATCGACTCATAGTGTCGGATCATCTTTGCGGATACACCGGTCGCTTCGGCGGCCTGCCCGATGTTGAAGTAACCCGCATGGCGCGCATCAGCCAGTTCCAGCGTCGGGCGCGAGCGTCGCTTCGTTGTCGATGCCATTGTGAACTCCGTTTGATCAAGAATTGCTGACGCGGCGCGGCGTCCAGCGCATCAGCAACAAGGCATTGGCAAGCACGCTGACGCTACTCAGTGCCATAGCCGCGCCGGCAACAACCGGCGACAGCAGCCCGAAGGCGGCGAGCGGAATGCCTGCCGCGTTGTATACGAAAGCCCAGAACAGATTCTGGCGAATTTTGTGATACGTCCTCCGAGAGATGTCGAGGGCGTCGGCAACCAGTGCCGGATCACCCCGCATCAGGGTGATGCCAGCAGCCTGCATCGCAACATCGGTGCCGGTCGACATCGCAATGCCCACGTCGGCCGCGGCCAGCGCCGGTGCATCGTTGATGCCATCGCCAACCATTGCCACGACTCTGCCTTCGCTGCGCAGAGTCGATACGACGTCCACCTTGTCGGCAGGCAACACTTCGGCGCGAACCTGCTCGATGCCGAGTTCCTGCGCCACGGTACGGGCCGCGGCTTCGAGGTCGCCGGTGATCATCACCGTCGTGATGTGCTGATCACGAAGTCGCGCGATTGCGGTACTTGCACTGGGTTTCGGTGCATCACTGAACGCGAGCAGGCCGATCAGGTGAGGCGATGATCCTGCTTCCGCCAACCACGATAGCGTGCGTCCTTCTCTCTCAAGCTCAGCGCGTGGACCGTCGAGCCTCTGCATATCCACACCATGCTCCTGCATGAGGCGCGTGCTGCCGAGTTCGTACAACCGACCATCGACGGCTGCCGCAATACCGCGTCCCGGCAGTACCCGAACATCAGTCGCCACCACGGAGGTGATCGAGGCTTGCTGCGCGGAAGACAGCGCCGCACGCGCAAGTGGATGCTCGCTGTTCGACTGAATCGCTGCGACCAGTTTCAGGACATCCGACTCCGCACCCGCCAGCGGGTGGATCGACACCAGTTGCGGATGTCCCGCAGTCAGCGTGCCCGTCTTGTCGAACGCAACCGTATCGACGCGGTGTGCGATTTCCAGCGCTTCGGCATCTTTGATCAGGATGCCGTGCTTGGCGGCGATACCGGTACCCGCCATGATCGCTGCTGGTGTGGCCAAGCCCAAGGCACATGGGCAAGCAATCACGAGTACGGCGACGGCATTGAGCACCGCGGTGCTCCAGTCACCAGTGAAGAATCCCCAGCCGAGCAGCGTCAGCACTGCAATGCCCAAGACGACCGGAATGAACACCGCAGTGACGCGGTCGACAAGGCGCTGGATCGGCGCCTTCTTTCCCTGCGCGGTTTCGACCAGGCGGATGATCCGGGCCAGCGTGCTTTCGGCGCCAACGGCAAGCGTACGCAGTAGCAGCACCCCTTCGCCGTTGACCGCGCCGCCGGTGACCTGTGCGCCGACTTCCTTGGTGACGGGAAGGCTCTCGCCAGTAATCAGCGATTCGTCGACATGGCTGACTCCTTCGACGACCTCACCATCGACCGCAATCCGCTCGCCGGGGCGTACGACCACAAAGTCACCAACCCGGACCATTGCTGCCGGCACATCGCATTCGATGCCATCACGACGGACACGCGCGACTTCGGGGCGTAAGGACTGAAGCGCGCGAATCGCAGCCGTGGTTTGGCGTTTGGCGCGGTTCTCTAGCCATTTACCGAGGAGCACCAGCGTGATGACGACGGCCGAGGCCTCAAAGTACAGATGCGGCATGCCACTGCTATCGCGCAGAAGCGTGACGACAGACAAGCCGTATGCGGCCGAAGTACCGATGGCCACTAGCAGATCCATGCTGCCCGTCTTGGCGAGCAGGGACTTCCAGCCGGCGCGATAGAATCGCGCGCCGAGCCAGAACTGAACCGGCGTGGCCAGAACCCATTGCGGCCATCCGGGCAGCATGAGGTGTTCGTTGATCAGACTGCCGAGCATCGGCAGCGCCAGCGGTGCCGACAGCAGCGCAGCCAGCGCGACCGGCCACCACTCGGGCAGGCTTCTTGATGCCGTTGTTGCAGGCATCGGGGCACCACGCTTGTAGCCGGCCTTTTCGATGGCGGCGGCCAGCGGTGCGTCGCTGACGCCCTCTTGGTGCAGGATCGTGGCACGCTCGGTCGCCAAATTGACCTGCGCTTCGATGACGCCGGGCACGGCATTCAACGCCTTTTCGACCCGACGGACGCAGGATGCGCAGGTCATGCCTTCGATCAGAAGATCAGTGGTCGTTAGCGGCGAAGGGCTGTCCATGACGGCTCTCGGTGTTGCAGAGGTTGCAGCCTGATG
>CAMLEO010000420.1 GCA_946478975.1 uncultured Steroidobacter sp. | reverse complement strand
GGCGTGTATTACACGCGAGAGACCGCGGGGATCGACCAGCGCTACACGCATTTTATTTACGACGGTTCGGCGATCGGCATCAACTCCACCTTCGCAGAGCTGGCGCTGTTCGGCACGCTCACCTACAAGCTCACACCGCAGTTCGATGTGGCTCTGGGGCTGCGCGCGGCACGCAACGAGCAGCAGGCGATCCAGCACGGCGCCGGTTTGTTCACGAGCTTCACGTCCCGGGAAGATTCCTCCGAACAAGTGCTGCTGTACTCGATTGCGCCGCGCTGGCGGCCGTCCGCCGGCACGACTGTATATATGAGATTGGCGTCCGGCTATCGACCCGGCGGCCCCAACATCATTCCGCTCGGCAATCCCGCCAACGCGCCTCGCTCATATGATTCCGACGCCGTGCTCAGCTTCGAAGCAGGGATCAAGACCGATCTGCTCGATCGCACCCTGACACTGGATCTGTCGGCGTTCTCGTTGCGCTGGAAGGAATTGCAGCTGACGGGAGTGGTGAACGATACGAGCGTCATGAGTAACGCGGGCGAGGCGGAGAGCAAGGGCGTGGAGTGGGCCATCCAGGTGCGTCCGTTCCGTGGGTTCACGGTCGATCTGGTCGGCGCATACACGGACGCCGCGCTGACCGAGTCGACGGCGGATGCTGCCGGCGTCGATCTTCTCCACGGCCGTGCCGGCGATCGTTTGCCGTATGTTTCCAAATGGACTGCGCTGGTCGGAATGAACTATGAGTGGCCGCTGTCCGGAACGGCGAGCGCGTATGCAGGCGCGAACTGGAGTTATATCGATCAGCGTCGTACGGACTTCGGCAGCGTGTTCGGCCGTCAGCTGACGCTGCCGAGCTATGACACTACCGACGTGCGCTTCGGTGTCGATTTCGCACGCTGGTCGATCGGCTTCTATGGCAAGAACATCACCGATGCGCGAGGCATCGGGGCCTTGAGCGAAAGCAACAGCCGCGAGGGCGGCGGGGTGTACGACCCGGGAACGTCGACCTGGGCGTTCGGCTCGACGTTCCTGGTGATCCGGCCTCGCACGTTCGGCCTGATGCTGTCGGCACGTTTCTAAACGTGCCGCTCCGCCTGCATCAGGCCGCGGATGTAACCGAACGCGTACGCAAAGTTTTGCGCTTCGGCGTCCTCGGCGTTGCCGCCTTTGACCTTCGGCACGTGATCCGGCATCAGCAGGCCGCTGTAGCCGATCTCGCGATAGGTCTTGAGTGCAGTCACGAAATCCACCGAGCCTTCGTCCGGGAACACTTCCATGAAATCGTCGCGCCGGCCGCGGATGTTACGGAAGTGCACGTTGAAGATCTTGCCGCGCTGGCCGAAGCGACGGATCACATCGAAAATCTGTTTGCCCGGATCGGTGAGATCTTCCGAGACCGTGCCCTGGCAGAAGTTGAGGCCGTGATACGGGCTCTCGTGAATCGTTAGAAACTGCTCCAGCCCTTCCACGGTGCCGAGCACTGTATGCACGCCCCGATAACCTTCGGGCGGCATGCCGGGATCGTTGGCATGACAGGCGATCTTGACCTTGTATTCGTTCGCGACCGGCACCACGCGTTCGAGGAAATAAGTGATGCGCTCCCAGAAAGCGTCCGGGCTCACGTTGCCCGCTTTGGTTAACGGCTGATTCGGCGGCGCGTCTTTCAAGCGCCACGTAACGTACATTGAATCGCCCCGGCCCGGCGTTTCTCCGGTACGCACCACGCCGAGGATGCTCATGTTGTATTTGATCATCGGCACGCCGGCAGCGGCGCAGGCGCGGATCAGGTTCTGGAACGCTTCGATCTCGCGATCGCGCTGTGGACTTTGCGCCAGCATGATGCCGGGATTCTTTTCCACGTCGACTGAGCTCGAGCGCAGCAGGATGCTGTCGGTCAGGTCCAGCGTCATGCCGTGCTTCTCGACGGCCTCCCGCAGGATCATCATCTCTTCTTGGTTGGCGACCAGGCGATTCGGATCCTTGATCGTGGCGCTGGCGCAGATGCCCTCGACGCCGAAGCGTGCGAGATAGGAGAGTTTGGCGTCGTCGACATAACGCATCTGATGGCCGAGCCGCACCTTGAGCGGTTTGGATTCGGCACTCGCTGCCGGCGCCGATAGCTTGGCATCAGCTGCATTCAATGCGCCGGGCGCAGCCAAAGCCAGCGCGCTGGCACCGGAGACCGAAAAGAATTTGCGTCTGTCCATGATCAGAACCCAACCTTTACGCCCACGCGATAGAACCGTCCGATGGGATCATAACTCTGCGCGCCGCCCGAGAACGCCGGCGGCAGCTCATTGAACACGTTGGTCACATTCACATACATCGACGTGGAACCGCTGGCCACCGGAATTTCATACGCCAGGTTCACGTCGAACAATGTTTGCGCGCCGATCTCCAGCTGCGGCAGATCGGTCGGCGCGGTGCGCTTGTCGTAATAGCCCTTGCCGCTGTAGCGCGCCTGCAAGAATGCCGACCACGGTCCTTCTGCATACGCCATCTGCGCGGTCCAGCGGAATCTCGGTTGACCGAACTGTCCCGCCTGGTTGATGGTGGTGACGCCGAGAGTTTCGGTTTCGTACTCATCGACATAGTAGGCGAGGCCACGCAGCGACATGCTGCCTTTCAACCACGACACCACGTCTTGCAGCGAGAATTGATAGCTGGTCTCCAGGTCGATGCCGGTCGTGAGCAGCGATTGCACGTTCTGCGGCGAGTTGTTCACGCCATAGAGATTGCCGGCGGCGTCGCGAATGATCGAGCCGCAGTACGCCGTGTTGCCGACAGCGCATTGACGCACGAGCTCCTGCGCGCCGATGGAAACAATCGCATCCGAAATCTCGATGCGATAGCCGTCGATTGAAGTCTGCCAGTTCGGCGCCCAGCTCGGTTGATAGACGACGCCGAGCGTGGTCGTGTTGCCGGTTTCCGGCTGCAGATCCGGATTGCCGCGGGTGTAGACGATGGCCTGCGCATTCACGGCGGTGGGGCTGGTCGGATAATCGATGATGCTGTTGTGACCTGCGACCGCGCCCGAGTACAACTCGGTGAGATTCGGCGAACGTTGATCGCGCGATCGCGTCGCGCGCACTCGCACATCGTCGATGACACTCCACGAGAGTGCCGCTTTCCAAGTCGTGGTGCTGCCGCTGGTGCTGTAATCGGTAACGCGCACGGCGCCGTTGAAATCCAGCACTTTCACAAACTGCACGTCACGCAGCAGCGGCAGGATGGTTTCGACGTAGCCTTCGAGCACATTGAACGAGCCGTTCTGCGCCTGATAATTGCCGACGCGGAACGGGCCGGGATCGCCGGACACCGCGTTGAGTTCGAGGCCTGCGGGCGCCACGGTCTGCTCGATCGATTCTTTACGCCATTCGGCGCCGGTCGCGAGCGACACCGGGCCGGCCCAGATCGAGAACGGCTCGCCGGTGATATTGAGTGCGCCGTTCTGTTCTTCGACCGTTGCATGCAACCAATCGGTGCCGGTCAGGTAGTTCAGCTGGGCGTCGGTCACACCGAACTGGCCCCTGCCGTCAGTGCGCGGAGCGACGCCGCCGTTGCTCATTACATTGAAGGGTGCGCAGCCGTTGCCGGGATTGGTCAGCGTCGAGCGGCAGACGATCTGACCGTTCGCGGGATTCACCACCGCGTCGGCAGCCAGCGTCATGTGATTCAAGTTCTCGTCGTAGGTCGCGATGGTCTGGTTGCGATTGCGGCCGTGTTCGTAATGCGCTTCCCAATTCCAAATGCCAATGCGTCCTTCGATGCGGGCGACGGCGCGGGTGGTTTCATTCAGATTCTGAATCCAGGTGCGCGGCAGGTTGGCGAAGTACTTGTTCAACGTAAGGGAGGGCACGTTGAGCTGTTGCATCCGGGTCCGCAGCGATGCAGGCAGGAACGCGTTGTCCACGTTGATCTTGAGCGCGGTGGAGCCGAGGTTCTGCGAGAACGAGCCGATCTGATATTCGTAATCGGAGTTGCCGTACGTGCCTTCGACGTAAGCTGTGGTGCTGTCTGTCAGCTCCCAGCTTGCGCGAGTGAAAAACACCTGGCTATCCACTGGGACCGCGGTAGGTACGAACTGCGGTTTCAGGCCGTCGCCGCCGACCATGGTCGTGCTGCTGACCAGCGTGCCGTAGTTGAACGGTATTGGATTGCCGCTGTTGTCGAACGTGGTGCCGCGAAACGCCGACGGGCCGCTGATGATGCCGGTGAAGTTCGCCTGCGACGAACGCACGTCGCATGCG
>CAMLEO010000419.1 GCA_946478975.1 uncultured Steroidobacter sp. | reverse complement strand
ACGCACCGCTTCCTCTGCGAACCATTCCACGTAAGACGCGCCATAGGCCACCTCACCCAACGATTCTTCGAGAGGTTTTCCTTGTTCTAGAGAAATCAGCGTCGCGAGATCCCGTGCATTCGCTTCGATCAACTCGCGCCAGCGTTTGAGAATGCGTGCACGATCGCGAGCGGTGTAAGCACGCCAGCCCGCAAACGCCGCGTGCGCCGCGTTTGCAGCGTCGATCGCGTCGGCGACGTCGCTGTCGGGCACCTGCGCAACCAGCTCTCCATTCGCAGGATTCAACACCTCCATCCAGCGACCGGCGCGTGCTTCACGCCACTCGTGCGCGATGCAGTTGCGAGCCAGGAGCAATTCACCACGAGCGAGCGTTAGAGTCATGAGCGTGATCCAGCTACATGGGCGGCAATCGCCTTGCCCAAATCGGTTGTCGATGCAGTGCCGCCGAGGTCGGCGGTGTGCGGGCCGACCGCGAGCACGTCTTCGATCGCCTTCACGATCGCATCGTGCGCAGCTCGTCCAGCACCGCGGCCTCGACCGAGAAAATCCAGCATCATCGCGCCCGACCAGATCATCGCCACCGGATTGGCGATGTTGCGGCCGGCGATGTCCGGCGCCGAGCCGTGCACCGGCTCGAACAGCGACGGAAAGCGACGATCCGGATCGAGATTGGCCGACGGTGCCAGGCCGATCGTGCCCGTACATGCGGGGCCGAGGTCCGAGAGAATGTCACCGAACAAGTTCGTCGCGACGACTACGTCGAAGCGCTGCGGCTGCAGGACGAAGCGCGCACAAAGAATGTCGATGTGCTGTTTATCCCAAGTCACATCCGGATAGAGCCTGGCAATTTCAGCGGCGCGTGCATCCCACCAGGGCATGCTGATCGCGATGCCGTTGCTCTTGGTCGCAACCGTTACATGCTTGCGCGACCGCTGACGCGCCACATTGAAAGCAAACTTCAGCACGCGCTCGGCGCCGTGACGCGTGAACACGGCCTGCTGGGAAACAACTTCGCGCGGCGTGCCTTCGAACATTACACCGCCGACAGAGGAATATTCGCCCTCGGTGTTCTCGCGCACGATCACCATGTCGATGTCGCCCGGGCCGCGGCCAGCCAGCGGGCTCGTAACACCCGGCAGCGTCCGCGCGGGACGCAAGTTGATGTATTGATCGAACTCGCGACGGAATTTCAGCAGCGAACCCCACAGCGAAATGTGATCCGGCACGATGGCGGGCCAGCCGACCGCGCCGAAATAAATCGCATCCACCCCGGCCAGCTGTTCCTTCCAGTCGTCCGGCATCATCTGCCCGGTCTGCTGGTAATAGTCGCAGCTCGCCCACTCGATGTGCGTGTAGCGGATCGGAATATCGAAGCGTGCGGTGGCCGCGTCGAGCACACGCAGGCCTTCGGGCATCACCTCTTTGCCGATGCCGTCGCCGGGAATCACTGCGACATGAAATGGTGTGCTCATATCATGCCACCGCCGCGCGAACGTCCATCTCTTCGAGCACTTCGTCGAGCGTACGTGTCAGCCGCTCGAACAGCAGATCGAACTCCTGCGCCCGGTAGCACAGTGCCGGCGCGAAACCGAGCGTGTTGTCGCCGAACGCTCGGAAGATCACGCCGTTGCGATACGCAGTCTTCGCGATGCGCTCGCTCAGTTTGAGCGATGGATCGAACGGACGCTTGGTCGCTTTGTCAGCAACCAACTCCAACGCACCCAGCAATCCGCGCTGACGAGCGTCGCCCACCAGCGGATGTTTGAGCAGATCCTGCAAGCCCTGTTCGAACCGCGGCCCCTGTGCAATGCCGTTCGCGAGCAGCCCACCCTCGTGATACAAACGCAGCACTTCGAGCCCGACGGCCGCGCTGACCGGATGTGCCGAATACGTCTGGCCGTGACCGACGACCGCATTCTTCCCGGAGCCGTCGGCAATGCCGTCGTACACCTTCGCAGACATCATCAGTGCGCCCATGGGCGCATTACCCGCCGTCAGGCCCTTGGCCATGGTCATCAAATCGGGCTCGACACCTTCGGCCTCGCAGGCAAACAAAGGTCCGGTGCGGCCGAAGCCGGTGATCACTTCGTCGGCGACAAACAAAATATCCAGCTCCCGGCAGGCATCGCGCATCGCCTTGAGCCAGCCTCGCGGCGGCACGATGACTCCGCCCGATCCCTGCACCGGCTCGCAGAAAAATGCCGCGACGTTGTCGGCACCGAGCGCATTCACTCGGTCGCGCAATGCCTTAACCGAGGCCGCGATGATGGCCTGCGGATCGTTGCCGACCGGATTGCGATACGGATACGGAGACGGAATGTGATGCTGATTCGGCTGCGGCACATCGAAGTTCAAATGAAACGCCGACAGCGCCGTCAGTCCCGAACCGAGCGACGAAGAGCCGTGATAGCCGCGCTCCAGCGCAATGAAATGCTTCTTGCGCGGGCGGCCGGTGGAGTTGTAGTAGTGCGTGATGTATCTAACCGCTGCGTCGACGGCATCCGATCCACCCAGCGTGAAGTAGACGTGACGCAGCGACTTCGGCGCCAGCTCGATGAGCCGCGCCGCAAGTCGCACCGCCACCTCCGAGCCGAAATCGAAATAGCCGGTGGCGTAAGGCAGCCTGGTCATCTGCTCCGCTGCAGCCTGGACGATACTCTGCTGGCCGTAGCCCACGTTCACGCACCACAGGCCGGAGAATGCGTCGAGCAGTTCGTTGCCCTGCATGTCCTTCAGGAACGCACCGTGGCCGCTGTCCAGCAACGTCACGCCCTTGCGCTCGTGCTCGCGAAAATTCGCGACTGGATGGATCAGATGCTGGCGGTCCAGCTGGACCAGCGATGAGATCGACATGATGTGCGGCACTCGACAAAGACCTTGGTGCGGACATGCTAGCCAGTCCGGCGCAGTGGGAGCTTGTGCAGTGGGCGCGGCGGCGGCCAGGAGATTGCGTTTTACAGCCGCGCGATGGCATTTTCTGCTGCGCCCGGAAGCCGCCACAGGCTATGCTGATCGGCACCGCCAAAACGGGTTTTTATGCGCCGGCAATGCGGCGATAAGGGAGTTTCATCGGCGCTGCCATGGTGTAGTTGCAACCATTATGTGCCAGGCGAGGCCGATCGTTTGAAACTCGAATCGTATTGGCTCGACACCGCGCCGGGGTTTACTCGGGCCTCCCAGGGAGACGTGGATGGCCGGGCCGATGTCGTGGTCGTCGGCGGCGGTTTCACCGGCTTGTCGGCTGCCCTGGCGCTGGCGCGCCGCAAAGCTTCGGTGACCGTGCTCGAAGCGGGCCGCGTCGTCGGCGAAGCCTCCGGACGCAACGGCGGGCATTGTAACAACGGTCTCGCACACGACTACGCCACTCTCGCCGCGCGCCTGGGAAAGCACAACGCGCAAGCGTTCTATCGCGCTTACTGTTCCGCCGTCGACGCCGTCGAACGTTTGGTTCGACAGCATGAAATCGATTGTGACTTCATGCGCAAGGGAAGAATCAAGCTTGCCGCGAAACCAGCACACTACGACAAGCTGGCCGCGACCTACGAAATCCTCCGCGCGGAAGTCGACCAAGATGTCGAGCTCGTGCCACGCGAGCGAATTCGCGACGAAGTCGGCAGCGACGCGTTCTACGGCGGACTGGTCCAGAAAACCAGTGCGCAAATGCACGTCGGCAAATTCGGCGTTGGCCTGGCTGAAGCTGCGGCTCGCAACGGCGCACGCATTTTCGAATCCGCCGCCGTGACGGGACTGGAGCGATTGTCGGGTGGAGGATTTCGCGTCACGTCCGAACGCGGCGTGATCCAGGCCAAGCAGGTGTTGATCGCGACTGGCAGCACCACTCACGGACCGTTCCAATGGTTTCAGCGCCGGCTCGCGCCGATCGGCAGCTTCATCGTCGTCACCGAGCGATTGTCCCCAGCGCAGCTGACGCGGCTGCTGCCGACGCGGCGTTCGTATGTGACTTCCAGGAACATTGGCAATTACTTTCGCGCGACGCCGGACGACCGCTTGTTGTTCGGCGGCCGCGCGCGTTTTGCCATGTCCAATCCCAAGTCCGACCAGAAGAGCGGCCGCATTCTGCGCGCCACGCTGGCGACCATCTTTCCCGAGTTGAGCAACATCGGCATCGACTATTGCTGGGGCGGGCTGGTCGACATGACGGCCGATCGCCTGCCCCGCGCCGGCGAGCATCAAGGACTGTATTTCTCGATGGGTTACAGCGGCCATGGCGTGCAGATGTCCGTGCACATGGGCGAAGTGATGGCCG
>CAMLEO010000418.1 GCA_946478975.1 uncultured Steroidobacter sp. | reverse complement strand
GACACCGCAATCTTCGAGCAGGTCGCGCAGGCGGAAGGTGTGTTCAATCGCATGCTAGTGTATCGGCGCAATTCACTGCATTCGGGATCCATCGATCGCACCTTCGTGCCGGATGCGAATCCTCACACCGGCCGGCTGTCGATCAACAGCTTCGTCGACCCGGAATGATGACGAGCGCAGCAAGCAAACATCGATGGCTGCTGGCTGTGCCGTGCATGCTGCTGTCGGCAGCGTGCGTGCACGTTGAATCCAAACCGCTCGAACCACAGCGCTCTCTGGAAATGCTGGAGCGGCGGCGGTTGACGGATGCCGATGTGCTGGCCCGCGTGCAAGCTGCTTTTCCCGATTCGCAGCTGTCGTCGCCGCAAGCCCCGTGGGATCGCGGTGAACTGCTGGTCGCAGCGCTGCAGTTGAATCCGGGGCTGGCCGAAGCTCGTTCGCAAATCACTCAGGCTGCCGCGGCGATACGGACCGCCCACGCGATTCAGAACCCGACCGTGAGTCTCGCCAGCGAATACGATGTTTCTCGTGCGGCCGAGCCGACGTGGTTGTGGGGCGTGAGCTCCAGCGTGCTGCTCGATACGTTTCTGTCCCGAAATCTGCGGACGAACATCGCGGCAGCGGGGCTGCGAGGCGCTCGGGCAGATTTCAGCGATGCGGTGTGGTCGGTGCGGCGTGAGTTGAGAGTCGCGCTGCTCTCCGCCGTCATCGCGGAGCGCCGCATTCCGGCGCTCGAATCGCAAACGCGGCAGCGAGAAGAGCTGGTCCGCTTGGTGAGAGCGCGAGTGTCTGCTGGTGAAGCGGCTCGTCCGGCAGCCCTGCAGGAAGAGCTGGAGCTGGCTCGTTCGCGAGCAGCCTTGGAAGAAGCACGGCGGTCGCAGTCGGAAGCACGAGCGAAGCTCGCCGCAGCGCTCGGCGTCTCGATGACGGCGTTGAATGACGTCCCGCTTCGCTGGGACGATCTCGAAGCGCTGGGCCCGCCGCCGCAAACACAACTTTCCGCTTTACGTGAGCGTGCACTGCTCGCAAGGCCGGATCTCGAACGAGCGATCGCTGACTACGACACGAGAGAGCTGGAGCTGCGGCAGCAGACTCGCGCTCAATACTTACAGCTCAGTCTCGGTCCCGGCTACACCTGGGATCACGGCATCCGCAAAGTGACTTTTGGCGCTTCGCTGTCGCTGCCGGTGTTCAATCAGAACCAGGGGCCGATCGCTGAAGCACTGGCAGCCCGGGAAGCGGCGGGTCAGCACGCGCTGGCGGTACAGGCAACGGTTTTGAGCGACATCGAGGTGCAAACGGCAATGTATGAGAACGCACTCGACGCACTGGCTCGCGCACGAGAACAGCGCGCAACGAGCGAAGCGCTGGCACAAAGCGCGCGTGCGGCGCTCGCAATCGACGCCGAGGATCGACCGACAACACTCGCTGCCGAACTGGTGGCAGGCACGGAACGTCTCGCGGAACTCGATGCGATCGAGCGTGCGCAACTGGCGCTCGGTCAGCTGGAAGATGCCTTGCGTGCGCCATTGTTTGGTCCGGAGACGACACTGTTTCGGGAAGGCTCGCCCTCGGCGCTGGTGCAGGACCTGCCATGAGAAGCCAGAGTATCTTCTGGGCAGGGTTGCTGTGGCTCGTCACAACTCGTGCAATGTGCGCTGGCGTCGATCTGGATCCAGAGCAAAGAAACAATCTGGGCATACAAACCGAGCGCCCACAAGTTGCAGCTGTTGCTCGCACGTGGGCCGCTGCCGCACAGGTACTCGATGTCGCTCCGCTGGTGACGCTGCTCACCGAATTGCATGCCGCCGAGATGGCAGCGAACGCATCGGCGGCGGAGCTCGGACGAACCGAGCAGCTGCATCGGAACGACACCAACGTCTCGCTCAAGTCGGTGGAGGCTGCGCGGGCGCAGGCAGCGACAGACGCCGGTCGTGTCGCAGCGGCTCGCTCGCAATTGTTTGCAGCCTGGGGATCAGGCGTTGCATCTCTGTCTGCGCAGGCCCGCGAGGCGCTGCTCGACCAGTTGTTAGCCGCGCGTGTTGCCCTGGTTCGGGCAGAGCCCACAATCGCGATTTCAGATGCAACGCGAATCGGCCGGGCGCAGCTGCAATCGCTGGATGAAAGTCGCACCTGGAATGCGGATCTGCTCGGCTCGCTTCCGCAAACGAGTGCGCCGAGTGTTGCCGGTGCCTTTTTGTTTCGAGTCCCGGCGAGTCTGCCGGCGGGCCAGATATTACTTGCCCGGCTCAGCGACTCGGGTGCGCCGGCGCGCGGTTTGAGCGTGCCTGCCGGCGCAATCGTGCACTGGCGTGGCGCCGAGTGGATCTACGAAGAAACGCGGCCCAACCATTTCGAGCGCCGTGAGATCCAGCCCGGAATGTCCGCTGCAGGTCGAATCCTCATCGAGGGCGATGCGAACCAGGGTCACGCGGTTGTGACCGTCGGCTCGCGAGCCTTGCTGGCCGTCGAACAAGGTGCTCCAGCGGAGGATTAGAGATGCTCATCGCAATCGTCCGCGCCGCACTTCGCTATCCATTGCTGATCGCGCTGTTTAGTTTGATCGTGCTGTTGTGGGGAGCAATTACCCTCACGCGCGCCCGGTACGATGTGTTTCCTGAGTTCGTTCCTGCGCAAGCCGAGGTTCAGGTCGAAGCGCCGGGGCTGTCGCCGGAGGATGTCGAACGGCTCGTGACTCAACCGCTGGAAAACGCCATCAACGGCGGCGCCAACATCGAGTCGGTGCGATCCGAGTCCATCCAGGGCCTCGCAACCATCAAGGTCGTGTTCACGGAAGGAACCGATGTCTTTCGCGATCGCCAGCTGCTCGCCGAGCGCGTCGCCGAAGCCGGCCGCGCTTTGCCCGCCGGGGTGAGCACGCCGGTGCTGTCGCCGATGACGTCGTCCACCATGGATCTGTTGAAGATCGGCTTGACCAGCAAAACGCTGCCTGGAATGGAACTGCGCTCTTTGGTCGATTGGACCGTGCGGCCTCGTTTGCTGGCGGTGCCCGGCGTAGCACGCGCCATCGTTTACGGCGGCGGCCGTCGAGAGATTCAGATCCAGGTCGACCCCGTCAGAGCCACGGCGTTCGGGCTGTCGCTGGCAGATCTGGTTTCCGCTGCGAAAGCGGCGACGGGAGTGCGCGGCGCGGGCTTTATCGATACCCCCAGCGAGCAGATCTTGCTCACGAGCGTCGATACAGCGCGGACGCCGGAAGATATTGGAGCGGTCGTTGTTTCCCAGCGAGACGGTGCAAACATCCGCCTGCGCGACGTCGCCATTGTGAAATACGCGCCGGAGCCTGCATTCGGCGACTCGCGAGTGCAGGGCGAACCCGATGTGCTCATCAGCATCGGCAGTCAGTACGGTGCGAACACACTCGAAGTGACGCGACGTGTGGAAGCGGCGCTCGGAGAGCTCGCGCCAATGCTCGAAGCGCGCGGTGTCACGCTGTATTCGAATCTGCATCGCCCGGCGAATTTTATCGAAGTCGCGTTACGAAACGTTCGCGACTCGCTGCTGTTTGGAGCACTGCTGGTGATCGCAGTGCTGATCCTGTTTCTGCGCAACTGGCGAACCGCGCTGATCTCGTTCATGACCATTCCGCTGTCGCTGGTCATCGCGGCGATCGCGCTCGATCTCATGGGCCAGACCATCAATACCATGACGCTCGGCGGACTGGCCGTGGCGATCGGTGTCGTCGTCGATGACGCCATCATCGACGTTGAAAACATCATGCGCCGGCTGCGGCTGGCGAGCACGACCCAAAGTTTGACCACGCTCGATGCGATCATCCTCAGCGCCTCGATCGAAGTGCGCAGGCCCATCGTGCTTGCTACGTTCGTCGTCGGCCTGGTGTTTGTGCCGGTGCTGCTGTTACCCGGGCTTCAGGGCAGTTTCTTTGCGCCGCTGGCCGCTGCGTTCCTGCTGGCAACATTTGCTTCACTGGTCATCGCATTGACGCTGACGCCCGCGCTGGCGCTGCTGCTGATGCGTGGATCTATCAAGGCGCCTGCCGAGCCGCGCTGGCTGCGTCGTCTCAAGGTTACGCATCGAAGAGCGGCTCGGCGCCTTCTGGCACACGGGCCTGCGTCGTTGATCGTCTCGGTGCTGGTTGGTGTACTGGCCTTGCTGGCAATGTCACGTTTCGGCCTCGAACTCATGCCCGAATTTCGTGAGAGCCATTTCGTCGTGCAAGTCTCAGCGCCGCCCGGCGTGAGCCTCGCCGAGATGGCGCGCGTCGGCGAGCGGGTCAGCCGTCGCATGTTACAGATCAAGGGCATTGCCACGGTTTCGCAGCAGAT
>CAMLEO010000417.1 GCA_946478975.1 uncultured Steroidobacter sp. | reverse complement strand
GGCATTCGCATCGAGAACCTGGTGCGGCATCCGGCGTTCATCGACTATCTCAAGACCGGTCATCCCATCGACGGCGCGCTGGTGCAGGACCTGGAGAGCGATCGCTGGCTCGCGTTCAACGTCGTGCGCACCGGCACTGCCGAACGCCAATTGCTCATGGTCCGAGATGTGAGCCAGGAGCAACAGCTGCAGTCGATGCGCAAGGATTTCGTCGCCAACGCTTCGCACGAGCTGCGCTCGCCGCTCACGGTGATCAGCGGTTATCTCGACGCGCTCGCCGACGACGAAAATCTCGATCCGACCTGGAATACGCCGGTGCTGGAGATGCGCCGCCAGGCCGAGCGCATGCGCACGATCATCAAAGATCTGCTGGAGCTGTCGAAGCTCGAATCCGGCGAGCACACGCAGGAGGAACAGCCGGTCGACATCGTCGGCATGCTGGCGTTGCTGCGCAAGGAAGTGATGGCATTGGATCAGCATCCACGCAACGTTCGGCTGCAACTGGAGAGCGACGCGCTGATCAAAGGTGTCGAGTCCGAGTTGCATTCCATCGCCTCCAATCTGATTTCGAATGCGGTGAAGTACACGCCGCCGGAAGGTGAGATCGAGCTGCGCTGGTGGACCGACGAAGCCGGCGCACATCTCGCCGTTCGTGACACCGGCGTGGGCATTGCTGAAGAACACATCCCGCGTTTGACAGAACGTTTCTATCGCGTCGATCCGGGCCGGGCACGCAGCATGGGCGGTTCAGGTCTGGGCCTTGCGATCGTGAAACATGCATTGCAACGTCATGACGGCACGCTCGAGATCCAGAGCGAAGAGGGCGTGGGCAGCACGTTCACTTGTCACTTCCCACGCTCGCGTGTGATTCCGCGGAGCTCCGGCATCCTCGCCACGGCGTGATTTGTCACGCCGATGTAACGAACAGGCGTCCGAATCGTGACTTTAATCGACGCCTGCAACATTACTGTAATAACTCGTCCGTATAACGCTTTCCCGAGATCGGTTTAAGGGGCGCGGAGCAGCGTTGCTGCCTCCGAATTCCCATACAAACGAAACGGAGAAGCGACTCGTGAAGAACCTCATCCTCGCCGCCGCGGTGGCGACTGCGTTATCTGTGTCTGCCCAGGCTGGCGCCGCCGGCTCCAACAACGAATTGAGCCAGATCCGCGAGCAGCTGGAAGCGCTCATGCAACGGGTCGACAAGCTGGAGCAGGAGAACACCCAGCTGAAGTCGGAGAACGAAGCCCTCAAGGCCACGGATGAGAAGCTGCAGGCGCAGGACGATTATCTGAAATCCGAAGCGCGCGGCTTGCGTAAAGATGCCGCTCAACAGGCGGCCGATGTGAGCAAAGTGAAAGGCTCCGACTGGGCCGGCAAGGTCACGGTGACCGGCGACATGCGCTACCGCTATGAAGCGATCAGCGACGATACGTTGAGCGGCGGCGTGCAGACTGCCGATCGTTACCGCGACCGCATTCGTGCGCGTCTCGCCGTCACGGCGAAAGCAACGGACAACATCACCGTCGGCATCGGCATGACGACCACCGAGAACAGCGATCCGCGCTCGGGCAATCAGAGCCTGACCGGCGTGTTTTCGAAGAAGGCGTTCGACCTGGATCTCGCGTACTTCGACTGGAAGTTCGCCACCTGGGGCGATCTGATCGGCGGCAAGATGAAACAGCCGTTCGTGAAGCCGGGCCAGAGCCTGTTCTGGGACAACGACATCACGCCCGAAGGCCTGGCGGTGAATTTCGCGAGCGGCATGTTCTTCGGCACCGCGTACAACTACTGGATCAACGAGATCTCGGGCGCCGAAACCACCCGCACGTCCGACACCATGCTGCACGGTTTGCAGGTCGGCATGCGCATGCCGATCGGCGCGAGCAGCCTGATGCTCGCCGCGCATTACTACGATCTGAGTGCCGGCCAGGGTCGCGCGCCGTTTTATAACAACAGCTCCAACGGCAACACGACGATCAACGTCGGCACGCCGGCGACGGCAGTGTTGTTGAACAATTATGAAGTCATCAACCTGAGCGCCGAGTTCACCGCCATGATGGGCGAGCTGCCGTTGACGCTGTGGGCCGACGCGGCCAAGAACCAGGATCCGGACGATCTGGACACGGCCTGGAGCGCGGGCGTGATGCTGGGCAAGGCCAGCAACTACCGCACCTGGGAGCTGGGCGCCCTGTACCAGGTCGTCGAGAAAGACGCGTTGTTCGCGCAGCTGATCGATTCGGACTTCGCCGGCGGCGTGTCGGATTCGGAAGGCTGGGTGTTGCGCGGGGCCTATGCGCCGGTGAAGAACTGGGTGCTCAACGCCACGTACTTCCTCAACAAGCGCAACCGGGATGTGGCCGCGAGCTCGGGCCAGACCGACATCGACTACAATCGTCTGCAGGTTGATTTCAACGTGAAGTTCTAAGCTCGAGTGGAGGAACCGGCCGCGCACTTGCGGCCGGTTCCAGCCCCGGGTATACAGCGATCATCTATGGAAAAATCAGACCTGTCGCATCACATCCTGAGTCGCTACAACGACGACCTGGAGCGTGTTCGTACCAACGTGCTGCAGATGGGCGGCTTCGTCGAGGAGCAGCTCAAGCAGGCGGTCGCGGCGCTAGTGCAGGGCGACAGCCGCCTTGGCGAGCAGGTCGCACGGGGCGACGCGAAGGTCAACGCCATGGAAGTGGCGATCGACGATGACTGCAGCCGCATCCTGGCGACACGCGCACCGGCAGCGTCCGACCTGCGCCTGATCGTGGCGGTCATCAAGACCATCACCGACCTCGAACGCATCGGCGACGAGGCGGAAAAGATCGGCTACATCGGTTCGCGTCTCGCCGCGGTGGAGCGGCCTGCGGACCGTTATCGTGAAATCAAACATCTCGGCCGCATCGTCGGCGACATGGTGCACGACTCCCTCGACGCGTTCGCGCGTCTCGATCCGGAAGGTGCGGTGGCCATCGCCAAGAAAGATCGCCTGGTCGACGAAGAATACGAAGCGATCCAGCGCCAGTGCATCACGTTCATGATGGAAGATCCACGCACCATCCGCCGTGCGCTGGACGTGCTGTGGGTGGCGCGAGCGCTGGAGCGCATTGGCGATCACGCCAAGAACGTTTGCGAGTACGTGGTGTACATGGTCCACGGCAAAGACATTCGCCACCTGTCGATCGAAGACGTGGAAAAGCATTTGCAGTCGCGCGCGCAGCGCCAGCCGGACTTGCCAGGCGGACGCCAGTCATAATGAAACAGCGACTCGGGCATCCTGCCACTCGCGCTGTGGCGCTGGAGAAAAGGCGTGACTTTTCTCCAGCGCTCGCCGCCTGAGGCGGCGGGCACGTCCTTGTGCCTAAAATAGTGTCATGACGCTACCGATCAACCGTCGCGCGGGCAACGCGCTGGGTTTTCTCGCCTGTGTGGCATTGATGGCCTATGCGCTGTACGCGCAGCACGTGCTCGGGCTGGAGCCGTGTCCGCTGTGCATCTTCCAACGCGTGGCGGTCATCGTCGTCGGGGTGTTGTTCCTGATCGCCGCGATTCACAATCCCGCCGGCAGGGGCGCGTTCGTGTGGGGCGCGCTGATCGATCTTGCGACCCTGGCGGGCATCGGCGTTTCCAGCCGTCACGTATGGATCCAGGCGCAGCCGCCGGGCACCGTGGCGTCGTGCGGCGCCGATCTCAACTACATGCTCGACATCATGCCGGTCAGCGAAGTGGTCAACAAAGTGCTGTTCGGCTCCGGCGAGTGCGGCAAGATCGACTGGACCTTGCTGGGCCTGTCGATGCCGTGGTGGGTGCTGATCTCGCTGGTGGTGCTCGGGACGTGGGCGCTGCTGGTGAATTTCTTCGGCCGCGCCCGCGCCCGGTCGCCGTCACTTGGCTAACATCAATTCCATCGAACGCTCGTAGATCTGCGACAACGTGACCACGTCGTCGACGCGCACGTTTTCGTTCACCTTGTGAATGCTGGCGTTCAGCACGCCCAACTCCACCACCTGAGCGCCCGTTGGCGCGATGAACCGGCCGTCTGAAGTGCCGCCGGTCGTCGACAGCTCCGGCGTGCGCTTTACCTTTTCCTGAATCGCCTGCACGACTGCCTTGGACAGCGCGCCCGGCGGCGTAAAGAAGGGCAGGCCGGAGACGAACCAGTCGAGCGTGTAATTCACCTTGTGACGATTGAAGATCTCGGTGATGGTCTGCTGCAGCTTCTCCACCGTCTGCTCGGTCGAGAAACGAATGTTGAAGCGCAGCTTCAGCTCGCCGGGAATCACGTTCGGCGCGCCAGTGCCGGCGCTGATGTTGGAGATCTGGAACGTCGTCGGCTGGAAGAACTCGTTGCCTTTGTCCCAGGTG
>CAMLEO010000416.1 GCA_946478975.1 uncultured Steroidobacter sp. | reverse complement strand
ATGGTGGGCGCCGACGCCGGCAGCATGTTCGTTCGCATGAGCTTCACACTCAGCGGCGAAAGAATGCGCTGCCCATCGAGCTCACCGCCATTGAGCATCATCTGGCAGAAACGCATGTAATCGCTCGCCGTGGACACGAGGCCGCCGCCGCCCGAAGCAAACACCGGCGGTTTGCTGTAATCGTCGGACGGATGTTTGCTGACCTTCCCATCCTTGTCGCGCAAATAAAATTCCGCAAATCGATTCATCTTGTCGGCAGGAACATAGAACCCGGTGTCGACCATCTTCAGCGGCGCGAAGATGTGTTCCTGCATGAACTCCGGCAAGGTCTGCCCGGAGAGTTTCTCGACGATATAGCCCTGCACATCGACGGACAGGCTGTAATGCCAGCGCTCGCCCGGCTGGAACAGCAGCGGCACTTTCGACATGCGTTCGATCATCGTCTTGAGCGGCGCGCTGCGATCGAACACTTTGTTGTCCATATATGCTTTGTCCACCGCCGTGCCGCCGAACACGCCGTACGTAAAGCCCGCGCTGTGGGACATCAGCTCGCGCATGGTCATCGGATGATTTTGCGGAACAGTGGTCACCGCGCCGTTCGCGGGATCGACCTTCGCGACCTGCAGGTTCGCGAACTCGGGAATGTATTTGGACACCGGGTCGTTGAGCTGCCACTTGCCCTGCTCGAACAGCATCATCATGGCCGCGCCGGTGATCGGCTTGGTCATGGAATAAATGCGGAAGATCGTGTCCTTTTTCATCGGCGAGCCGCCCGCAAGCTCGCGCTTGCCGGCCGCTTCGAAGTGCACGATCTTGCCGTCCTTCGCGACCATCGTAACGACGCCGGGCAGCACGCCCTTCTCAGTCAGCGCCTTCATTTCGGTAGTGAGCCGGCCGAGTCGTTGTGACGACATGCCGACGCTTTCGGGACGCGCGCTGCCGAGGTCGGCGGCACCGGCAGTGCTGACGAGTGCTGCAAGCAGCAGAGAACACAGGAACCGACGCGCGAACTGCATGAAACCTCCATGATTGATTCGAGGACGACGGCGCGAGCGACGCAGTGTACGCACTCCGCGATGCGCAGCGAAACTCCGACCGGCAGTTTCGCAGTACGAGCCGAAGCGCTCGTCTTGAACGATAATGGCGCCGTGAACCGCCCCGCCCCACTCCCCATCGATCAAGCGTTGCCCGACCTGCGGCGCGCCCTCAAC
Organism: uncultured Steroidobacter sp.; assembly: GCA_946478975.1. Next base: position 3,232 of record CAMLEO010000416.1, on the reverse strand, counting down.
GATCATCGCAACGTTGTGTTACAGGCGCCGCCGGGCGCCGGTAAATCCACCGGCGTGCCGCTGGCTCTGGTCTCTGAACGATGGCGAGGCGATGCCAAGATCGTGATGCTCGAACCGCGCAGGCTCGCCGCTCGCGCAGTCGCCAGTCGCATGGCGTACACGCTGGGCGAAGCGGTCGGCCGCACAGTGGGATTTCGCACGCGCCTGGAAACGAAAGTCAGCAAGGACACGCGCATCGAAGTCGTCACCGAAGGCATTCTCACGCGCTGGCTGCAGCGGGACCCGACGCTCGAAGGCGTGGCGCTGGTGATCTTCGACGAATTTCACGAGCGCAGCTTGAATGCCGACCTGGGCCTGGCGTTGTGCCTGGACGCGCAGGAAACAGTGCGTGAGGATTTGAAGCTGCTGGTGATGTCCGCAACGCTGGACGGCGCTGCGGTTGCAAAGCTGCTGGGCGATGCTCCCATCGTCACGGCGGAAGGCCGAGCGTTCCCAGTGACGACGCATTATCGAGAACGCGCCGACACCCGAGGCTCCGCTCGTCCTCAATACGGAGACATCGCGCAGATCACCGCTCGCACGATCGTTCGTGCCATCGAAGATGAGCACGGCGATGTGCTCGCGTTCCTTCCCGGCCAGGGCGAGATTCGTCGCGCGCAGAGGTTTCTGGAAGAAACATCCCTGCCGCGCGGCACGCGAGTGTTGCCGTTGTTTGGCGAGCTCTCGCCGCAGGAACAAGACGCTGCGATTCAACCCAGCCGCCCGGGCGAACGCAAGATCGTGCTCGCGACCAACATCGCCGAAACCAGCCTCACCATTGAAGGTGTGCGCATCGTCGTGGATTCCGGCCAGGAGCGACGCTCGCGCTTCGATCCCGCAACGGGCATGAGCCGCCTGGAGTTGGGCACGATCTCACGCGCGTCGGCCGATCAGCGTCGCGGCCGCGCGGGACGATTGGAAGCCGGTGTTTGTTATCGATTGTGGAGTGAGGTCGAGCACGGCACGCTGCCGGCGCAAACGTCGCCGGAAATTGTCGGCGCCGATCTCGCGCCGCTCGCATTGGAATTGTCGAACTGGGGTATCGCCGATCCGGCAGCGTTGCGATGGCTCGACCCGCCGCCGGCGGCGACCTTCGCGCAAGCTCGCGATCTGCTGCGATCTCTGGATGCGATTTCTGCCGATGGGCGAGTCACTGCGCATGGGCGTGCGTTGGCGCGCATGGCCACGCATCCTCGTCTCGCTCATATGATCGTTCGCGGCGGCGAGCTGGGTTTGCAAGCGACTGCGCTCGAAATTGCAGCCGTGCTCGGCGAGCGCGATCTGCTCCGCACGCAGGGGTCGGATCGGAACGTCGATCTGCGCTTCAGAGTGGAAGCATTGCGCGGCGAACGAAGTTTGCCTGCGAATGTGCACGTCGACGCGGGCGCGAAACAACGCGCCCTACGCAGCATCGAATTGCTCACGCGACAATTGGAACATTCGAACGCAGACACGAAAGGTTCGGCTGGAGTGGCGCGTTCGGATATCGACGTTGGTCGCCTGCTCGCGCTGGCGTATCCGGATCGGATCGCGCAATCGCGCGGCGCGGGCGGGCGTTATCTCTTATCGAGCGGTCGTGGCGCGACCTTGCCGCCCGCGCAGAGCCTGGCTCGAGCGGAATTTCTGGTCGTTGGCGATCTCGATGCCGGCGACCGGGACGCGCTGATTCGTCTCGCCGCTCCAATCACGCGTGAAGCATTGGAAGCGGACTTCGCCGCTCACATCGAACATCGCGAACGTTTCGAGTGGGACTCTCGCGAGCAAAGCGTCGTGGCGCAGGACGAACGCTGGCTCGGCGCGCTCAAGTTATACGAACGTCGAATAGACAAACCCGATCCGCAGCGCATGCTGAACGCCCTGCTCGACGGCGTTCGCGAGCTCGGCCTCGACGCTCTGCCCTGGACCAAGCCGGCCCGCGCGCTGCAGGCGAGAATGATATTCGCGCGTCGACACGACGAACGCGCGCCGCAGCCGTGGCCGGATGTGAGCGATTCTGCGCTGATGGAGCATCTCGATGAGTGGTTGTCGCCGTGGTTGAACGACATGAGCCGCCGCGATCACTTGAACCGGCTGGACATGCACGCGATTCTCATGTCGCTGATGGATTGGAACGCGCAGCAGCGCCTGGAAGCCTTCGCGCCCACGCACCTGGACGTGCCCAGCGGTTCGCGCATTCCCATCGATTACTCGGAGGACGCACCGAGCGTCGCGGTGCGGCTACAGGAAGTGTTCGGATTGCATGAAACGCCGACAGTTGCGGACGGCCGTGTGCCGCTGACGTTGCAATTATTGTCCCCCGCCCATCGCCCGGTGCAGGTCACCCGCGACCTGGTCAGCTTCTGGGCCCGCGGTTACCTGGATGTAAAAAAGGAACTGAAGGGCCGCTATCCCAAACACTACTGGCCCGACGATCCCCTGACCGCTCAGGCGACTGCTCGCGCCAAACCCCGCCCGCGCTGAAGCCGCTCATGGGAACGGGTAGAATCGAGCGACGCCCGCCAGGAGATCCGTATGCCGATTCGCACCCTGCTGCCCGTGATGAGTTTCGCCCTGTTTGCGGGGGCCGCGCAGGCCGGCACGCTGCTCGAAACGGTCAACCGCGATCTGTCGCGCGACAGCGGCGGCAGCACAATCATCCATACATGGGCGCAGAACGGCATGATGCGCGTCGAGACCCAGGCCGATAAAGCACCGAGCCGCTCGACAATGATCTTCAAGGACGACACGATCTACGCCATCAACCATCAGGACAAGAGTTACTACGCGATGGATCGCGAGTCCATGAAGCGCGTCGCCGAGCAGCTCAATCCGGCGCTCAAGATGCTCCAGGAGCGCATGAAGGACATGACTCCCGAGCAGCGCGCGCAAATGGAAAAGATGATGGGCGGCCGGCTGCCGCCGGGCGTGGGGGAAGCGGAAAAGAAAACCGAGATCAAGCGCACCGCTCGCACCGATAAGGTCGTCGGCTACAGTTGCAGCTACGTGCAGGTGTTCGAAGACGGCGCGCTCACCGATGAAATGTGCGTAACGCCGAACAACGCGCTCAAAGGCGCAGACGAAATCACGACCGCCGCGGCCAAGATGGGCGCGCTGATGCGCGAAATGATGTCGACCATGGACGCGCCGTGGCTGAAACAAATGGCCGAGAAACAGATCCAGAATTTCGCCGAGCTGGGCGGCATTCCAGTGTTGA
>CAMLEO010000415.1 GCA_946478975.1 uncultured Steroidobacter sp. | reverse complement strand
ACTTCGGGCACCGGCACATCGGTGTGCTGCTTCAATGCCCTCATGATCCGATATTCGCGATCGACAGCATGCGCAGACGGCAATAGCTGACCGGCCGGCTTTCGACGCAGCACATAGCTGCGCTCGGACGTGCTCAGCAAATAGGTTGGATTCGACTGTCCACCATTGAACTGGCGAACGGTCAGCGGGCCAGCGAACCGCGGCACGTGCTCGCGCAGATAATGTTCCAAACGTGCCGTATCCAACTCGAACCCAGCACGCACGGCGCTGGTGGGATCGGCGGCAGGTCGCTCCACACCCCACTGCCAGAAGTCGGCGCCACGTTTCAGCGCACTCTCGGCCAGCACCATCTTGTGAATTTCCGACGCGCCATCGACGAGCCGGGCCTGGCGAGCGTAGCGATACATCCATTCCACCGGAGTATCTTTGCTGTAACCACGCGCGCCTTGCAGATGCAGAGAGGTGTCCACCGCCTTGTGCAATGTCTCCGACACATGGATCTTCGCCATCGAAATCTCAGGACGCGCGAAGTCGCCTTGATCCAGTTTCCAAGCCGCGCGCATGGTGAGCAGGCGTCCGATATCGATCGCCATCACCGCTTCGCCGAGCAGCCATTGCACGCCTTCGTGCGAGGCCAACGTGCTGCCGAAGGACTGGCGTTCGCGAACGTAATCGAGCGCGATCTCGACCGACCGTCGCGCCATGCCGAGCCAGCGCATGCAATGCGTGAGACGCGCGACGCCCAGACGAATCTGCGTCGCCTTCAAGCCGTCGCCCACCCCCATCAGTACATTTTCGTCTTCGACCTCCAGGCCATCGAACTCCAGCTCGCAATGGCCGCCGTGTTCTTCGGGGCCCATGATGGGAATTCGACGAACGATGCGCCAGCCGGGCTGCGCCGCATCGAACAGAAATGCAGTGAGTCCACGACGTGGATCGTCCGAGGTGCGTGCCAAAACGATGAAATGTTTGGCAGCGCCGGCCCCAGTGATGAACCATTTGCGACCGTGGATTTTCCAGCGTGTGCCGCTGCGCTCAGCGCGAGTCAGCATCATGCCCGCAGGATCGCTTCCAGAGCCTGGCGCGGGCTCCGTCATCGCGAATGCGGAGCGCACTTGTCCATCCACTACGGGCTGGAGCCACCAGCGCTTCTGCGCGTCGGTGCCGACCTTCTCGACCAGCATCATGTTGCCGTCATCGGGCGCGGCGCAGTTGAAACAAACCGGGCCGAAGATCGAACGTCCCATCTCCTCGTAGAGCGCGGCCATCGCTGTGACCGGCAAACCCATCCCACCTCGCGAGCGAGGCATCTGCGGCGCCCAGAGCCCGGCAGCACGAGCACGCTCGCGTAATCGCGTGAGCGACTGTTCCGCAATGTTTTCGTGCGCGTCGTAGTTGTTGCGATCGGATTCGAGCGGAATGATTTCGCTGCTCACGAACTCCCGAACCCGGGCGCGCAACCGATCGAGCTCTGGCGATAGGGAAAAATCCATTCGGTCTCCTGCGGTTCTAGCGACCGATGAACCGCGGTGCGCGCTTGGCGAAGAACGCCTGCACGCCTTCGCGAAAATCTTCGCTGTCGATACATTGCAGCTGTGCGTCGGCCTCGCGGCGCTGCGCTTGACGCAGATCCAGAGCCGGACACTCGCGGAGCAATCGTTTCGTGTGAGCGAGCGCGAGCGGTGCGCCCGATGCAAGGTGATGCGCCCATTCGATCGCCACCGCGGAGGCGGTTCCCTTGGCGACCACACGATTCACCAAGCCGAGTTCGCGACAACGCGAGGCACCGACTCGCTGAGCATCGGCAGCCAGCTCGAAGGCAATGCGATGTCCGAGTCGCCGCTCCAGCAGCCACGTCAGCCCACCATCTGGAACGAGAGCAATGCTGCTGAAAGGCAGCAGCAGGAATGCGTCTTCCGCCATCACCACCAGATCGCTGGCGAGCACGTGCGCGCAGCCCACACCCGCGACGAAACCTTCGACGGCAGCGATCACCGGTTTCGGTATGGCTGCGATGATATTCACCGACGGCGCGTATTCTTCGAGCAGCTGACGATGCGTGTCCGCGCCATCTTTCATGCCCGCTTTCAGATCCGCACCCGAGCTGAAGGCTCGACCGGCACCACTCAGCACGACAGCGCGAACTGCCGCATCAACTGCGGCTCGCCCGAACGCGGCTGTGAGCTGCGACCGCAGCCTGGCATCGAAGGCATTTAACGCATCGGGACGATTGAGCGTGATGCATGCGACGGCATCTTCGACGCGGTAGATGACTGCATCTTCGCTCACGCGAGATAACCTCCATCCACCACGAACTGCGCACCCGTGACGTAAGAGCTGGCGTCGGAAGCGAGATACAACACTGCACCGGCCAGCTCTTGCGGCTGGCCCACTCGACCCAACGGCGTGCGCCCGATGAAATGTTCGCGTGCCGTCTCGTTCTCGACCAATGCGGCAGCAAACTTTGTTTGAGTTAGCCCGGGCAATAGCGCATTCACACGAATGCCGAGCGGGCCGCACTCGCGCGCGAACGCCTTGGTGAGACCGATCACTGCAGACTTGGTGATGGAATAAATGCCTTGTTGTGGGCCTGGCGTCACGCCATTCACCGAAGCGACATTGATGATCGAGCCCTTGCCCTGCGCTCGCATCAAGCGGCCGCCATGCAAGCAGCAATAGAAATAGCCACGAATATTCACATCAACGGTTTTCTGGAACGCCGCAGGATCGGTGTCGAGAATGTGGCCGTAGTACGGATTGGTCGCAGCGTTGTTCACCAGGACATCGAGCCGGCCGATGTTCGCAAACGCCGCTTCGATCTGCTGCATGTCGCCGATGTGCAGAGCGAGTGCCTCGGCCTTGCCGCCATTGGCGCGAATGACATCGACGACTTCCTCGCAGCTTTCACGCTTGCGGCTGGAAACAATCACCTTGGCGCCGTACTTCGCCAGCAGTTTCGCAATCTCGGCGCCGATGCCGCGGCTCGCGCCAGTCACCAGCGCCACGCGGCCGCTCAAATCGAATTCTGTCGGTGTGTCCATGGTGCATCAGGCGATGGACTGCCCGCCGTCGACCAGGATCGTTTGTCCGGTGATGAAGCTGCCAGCGCCCGAGGCCAGCAGCGCCACCGTTCCAGCAAGCTCCGAAGGTTCGGCGAATCGTCGCATCAGAATGCGGGACAGCAGTTGGTCGCGCACATTGTCCTGCAATGTTTCGGTCATGCCGGTGCGGACCGAACCCGGTGCAATCGCGTTGACGCGAATGTTGTGACCGGCCCATTGCGCGGCCAGATCCTGAGTGAGATGCACGATCGCCGCCTTGGTCGTCGTGTACGGCACCACCTGCCCTGCTTCCGGTGTGTAAGACAGGAACGCGCCGACCGAAGCGATGTTGATCATCACTCCACCACCGCGCGCAATCATGTGGCGCGCCGCGTGCCGGCAGGAAAGAAACGTTCCGGTGAGATTCACATCGACGACCTTCTTCCAGCCCGACAACGGAATATCCTGCGGCAGGCCCCACCAGGACGCGCCGGCATTGTTGATCAGGATGTCGAGCCCGCCGTGCTGCTCGACGACATTGGCGATGGTTCGCTCGATCTCTTCTTCTTGTGAGTTATCGCAACGTAGTCCGATCGCACGACGCGCAAAGCGGCCCTGGATGCGGGCCGCAATCTGATCGCATTCGTCCACGTGTCGGGAAGCGAGCGCCACGTGGCAGCCGAGGTCAGCCAAGGTCGACGCCATCGCCTCGGCGAGAGCGCCGCGGCCTCCCATGATGAGCGCGACCTTGCCTTCCAGCCGGAACAGGCTGTGCACGAACCCCGGCTGCAGATCGCCGTCGCTCATCGGCCCTTCCACACCGGCGAGCGTTTCTCCAGGAAAGCCTTCACGCCTTCCTTCGCATCCTCGGAGTGGTGCACGACGTTGCAGGTCATGGTTTCCAGCGTGATCAGCGAATTGGTATCCGCATCCAGGCCGCGATTGACCGCCATCTTGGTCATCCACATACAGAACGGGCTCTTGTCGATCAGCGGCGCGCAGAAATCGCTGATGAGCTTGTCGAACTCCGCTTGCGGCGCGCTCGCGTTCACCAGGCCCCACTCGGCACATTGATCGCCGCTCAGCAGTTTGCCGGTGAGCATCAGTTCTTTGGAGCGACGCATGCCGATCATGCGCGGCAGGCGATAGATCGGGCCGGCACCGCCGAACAGCGCGCGTCGAATATGAAAGTCGCCGATCTTCGATTCCGAGGTCGCGAGCGCAAAGTCGCAGGAGATCATCAGCTCGAAACCGCCCGCGACCGCGTAGCCTTCGACGGCAGCAATGGTCGGCTTGCGCATGTTGAAAATCTTGTCGTAGGTGCGCGCAGAGTCGATTGCCAGCTGCAGCGAGGTTGATGTCGCATGCAATACCGGCGTCACCAGCTGATCCAGGTCGGCGCCGGAACAAAACGTATTGCCTCGGCCGCGAAACACGACTGCGAGTGCGCGCGCATCGTCATG
>CAMLEO010000414.1 GCA_946478975.1 uncultured Steroidobacter sp. | reverse complement strand
CGCACCTTCTCCCCGCGCGGCCAGGGAATCGGCTTCGCCGCGACATAGAACGGGCTGTTCGCGAAGTCGATATTCGGATTCGGCTTCTGGAAGTGAAGCAGCGGGGGAATCAGTTCTCCCTGCAGCGACAGCACCGTCTTGATCATCCCGGTCACACCCGAAGCCCGGTCCAAGTGCCCGACGTTGGTCTTCACCGACCCGAGCGCGCAGTAACCCACTTTGTCCGTGGTTGCGCGATAAGCCTTGGTCAGTGCCGTTACTTCGATCGGATCGCCGAGCTCCGTCGCCGTGCCGTGCGCTTCCACGAAATCGATCGTGTCCGCTTCCACACCGGCAAAAGCCAGCGCGTCGGCGATCGCGGTCGCCTGACCGTCCACGCTCGGCGCCGTATAGCTCACCTTCAACGAACCATCGTTGTTGATCGCTGAGCCCTTCACCACTGCATAGATGTGATCGCCATCAGCGAGTGCATCTGCCAGGCGCTTGAAGACGACGACGCCCACGCCGTCGCCGATGACGGTGCCGTTGGCGTTGGCATCGAACGTTCGGGTGATGCCGTCGGAAGACTCGATGCCGCCTTCTTCGTACAGATATCCGGCCGTACCCGAGATGCGGACGCTGACTCCACCGGCCATCGCAATGTCGGACTCACCATTGAGCAGGCTCTTGCAGGCCATGTGCATCGCCACGCCCGACGTCGAGCAGAAGGTCTGCACCGTCATCGCCGGACCTTTCAAGTTCAGCTTGTAAGCAATGCGGGTAGCGAGCGAGTCGTTCTCGTTGCCGACGAAAGCCAGCCACGTGGACATGCCCGTTTGTGTCAGGTCGGGCCGGGACAAAACGTTGTGGAGCAGATACGAGCTGAAATTCGAGCCGGCAAAAATGCCGATCTTGCCGGCGTAACTTTCCGCGTCACAGGCAGCGTCTTCCAGCGCCTCCCACACACACTCCATGAACAAGCGGTACTGTGGATCGATCAGCTCCGCTTCGCGCGGCGTGTAACCGAACAGCGGGGCATCGAACAGATCGAAGTCCTCGACGTCGTAGCCGGCACGAATATATCGAGGGTTGCTGAACTCCGCGGGCTTGACGCCGGCTGCGCGAAGTTGTGCTTCGCTGTAGAAGGTGATTGCGTCGACGCCGGCGGCAAGATTCTTCCAGAACTCCTGGGGATTGCGTGCGCGGGGGAATCGCCCTGACATGCCGATTATCGCGATGTCGTGCGAGATGCTTCCCGCGATGACCTGTTCGCGCCGCTCGCTCAACTGCCGACTCTCTGCGCTCGGTGCTTCTTCCTGTGCGGGCGAGAGATAACGCACCTGCGCCTCGATGGTCGGCGCTTCATACAGCACCACCGGCGTGAGATCGACGTCGAGCTCTTTGCGCAGTTCGGCGATCACCTGCAGCCCGACCAGCGAATTGCCGCCGAGCTCGAAGAAGTTGTCGCGAATGCCGATCTCGCCAATGCCCAGCACACGCTGCCACACCGCCGCGATCCTGCGCTCCAACTCGTTGCTTGCCGCCACGAAGCTCGTGGCCAGCTGCGGCCGCGGATAGCTGTTCTGCTTGCGACTCTGGCGCACGATGTCTGTGACATGAGTGACCACACAAACATTGCTGCCCCCGACCATCGCCACTGCATCCTCTGGCAGCACCACGATCTGCGGCACGTCGATAGCCAGCACGCGGCGAATTGCCTCCATGCCTTCCTCGAACGCGATACCGAATTTCTTGCGGTGCTGGATGAACGCGGCGCGGGTCTCCGGAGCGAAGCCTTTCAAGCCTTCGCTCCATGCATCCCACTGCCACTCGCCAAAGTTGATCGACACCGTCATGCCGTGCCGGTAGTGATTGCGTTGCGCGAACGCATCGAGGAATGCGTTGGCCGCGCAGTAGTCGATCTGACCTGCACCGCCGCCGCTGAGCGCTGCAATCGAGGAGACGAGGACCATGAAGTCCAAAGAAATTCCGTCGAGGGCACGATCCAGTGCCAGCGTTCCCTGGACCTTTGGCGCCATGACGCTCGCCGCAGTCTGCGCGGTTTTGAGCTGAGTGAGGCCCTGGCCCGGCAGACCAGCAGCGTGGAACACACCGTTGATCGTGCCGAAATGCTCGGCAGCCTCGCGCACTGCCACCCGCATCTGCGCCTCATCGGAAACATCCGCCGTGAGCAGCAGCACCTGCGCTCCGGCTTTCACCAGGTCATTGAGCTTGCGAACTCGTTCGGTGATCCGATCGTCCTTGCCCTGCGCGCAGATCTCATCCCACTGCTCTCGCGGCGGCAGTCCCGAGCGGCCGAGCAGTACCAGCTTCGCTTCGACGCTGCGATACAAATATTCCGCGATGGCGAAGCCAATACCGCCGATGCCGCCGGTAATCAAATAAACCCCACCCTCTCGCAGGCGCGGCGGCTGCTCCAGCGGCGCTTCGATGCGCACCGGTTCCACTGTTGGCACCCAGCGCTGGCCGAGACGGAACGCGACGAACTGATCCGGCTTGCCAGTGAGGATTTCTGCCGCCAGCTGCGTTGCCGTTCGATTCAAAGTCGCCGGCTCGTCGAGCGCGCCGGACAGATCGATATTGCGACAGACGATATTCGCGTATTCCTGCCGAATCACTTTGCACGGGCCGCGCACCGTCGCCTTCGCCGGATGGATGTCCTCCACGCCCAACACCAGCTGTGTATCGCTGGAAACGATGCACAGTTCGATGGGGCTGTCACCGAACCGGTCCCCGATCGCCTGCGCGAGATGGAACAAACTATAAAATCCGAGCTGCAGCTCATCATCGGTGGTGGCCGCTGCCATTCGCTGCGCCGACCACGAGTGGACGATGCGCTCGGGCACATGCCCCCGCTTCTTCAGCTCCTTGAGCACCGCTGCGTAGTCCTCTTTGCGCGAGGCTACGATCTGCAGCGAGCCGTCCGGCAGGCTCGCGAAGTGATCGCCTCGACGCACGCGCATCGTTTCAATCCCCAGCGGCTCGATCGCCGCGGCCAACGCATCGCCAACCCCACTGTCGTCGACGAAGATCAGCCAGCAGGCATTCGACGTTACTTTCAGAGCGCCGAGATCTCCTCGCAGCTCACCCGTCGCCTTCCACGAGGGCAGATAGAAGAAGTCGTCGACTCCGGCCTTCTGTGCCGGCGCTGCTGCCGCTGTCTCAGCCTCTTCGGCCGAGGTGCTGATCCAGTAACGCTGCCGATCGAACGCATAGGTGGGCAAAGCGATGCGACGGCGTCGTTCCCCAGCGTAGTAAGCACGCCAATCCGGTGCGGTGCCGGCCACCCACAACTTCGCCAACGCCGCTGTCAATACAGCTTGATCATCCTCATGCGCGCTCGCACTCCGCATCGTGCACGCGATGATCGGGCAGGCGATCTTTCTCTGAACCGCGTGTTGTTTGACCAGCTCACGCAGGCTCTCACCCGGCCCCACTTCCACCATTGCCCATTCCTGATGACTCAGGGTATTCAGCGCTTCGTTGAAGCGAGTCGTCTGACACAGCTGCTCGATCCAGTACTGCGAATCTGTCGCCTCATCGTCGCTGAGCCAGGTGCCGCTTGCGTTGGACAGGCAACGCAGGTTCGGCAAATGCAGCTCTATGGTTGCAAACAAATCACGCAGCGCCTGCCGTACCGCACTCTCGCTCGACGACGCATCGATCAGCTTGGCGCGCGTGCTCACCAGCCGTAGCGCATCCTGCATCGACACGATCCCCGCGATTGCGGCCGCAGCGAAATCGCCGGAACCACGACCCAGCACCGCCTCAGGCTGCAGTCCCCAGCTCATCAACAATCGCGCCAGGCAATACTCCACCATGAACAGCGCCGGATGAGCGTGTTCGGCTCGGTCGAGCTCGTCCGCGCCACCCGCTACGAACAGCATCGGCCGCAGATCGACGCCACTGTGCTGTTTGAATACCTCGAAGCATTCGTCCATTTCTGCCCGGAAGCTCGCCACCTGGCGATACAGATCCGCGGACATGTTCAGATACTGCTCGCGCGCATCCGGGAACAGGAACGCCAGCGGACGCCTTGCCGCTGTACGTTCGCTCCGGAAGCACCGCTCGGGACTCTGCTCGCGCAACGCGCTCACCAGTTCCTCGCGGTTGCGGCCGTACACGGCGAGTCGCTCACCCAACTCACGCCGCCCGCGATGCAGGGTGTAGGCGACATCGGCCAATTGGATGTCCGCCTGCGTTTCGAGCATATGCGCCAGGTTCTCTCGCATCTGATCGAGCGAGGCCGATGTCTTCGCCGACAAGCTCAGGAACTGCCACGACCTGCCCGCATCCGACGCAGCCGGCGCCGGACTTTGTTCCAAGATGATGTGAGCATTCGTGCCACCCACACCCAGCGCAGTCACACCCGCGCGGCGCGGGCCTGCAACGGCTGGAAGCTGCCGCACTCGATTGCTGACAAAGAACGGACTGTTCTCTAAATCCAGCTTCGGGTTCGGTCGCTCGAAGTGCAGCGTCGGCGGCATCAGCCCCGTCTGCAACACATGCAGTGCCTTGATGAC
>CAMLEO010000413.1 GCA_946478975.1 uncultured Steroidobacter sp. | reverse complement strand
CGTGGGCGAGCGAGAGTGGCAGCGTGTGGGCTTGTTCGAAACAGTGGTCGCGCCGCTGGTGAACGCGCCGCGCCCGTCGGCCTTCGTATTCTAAAGATGACCGCCATGAGCATTCCTGAAATCACTCCGACCGAATTCGTCGCCCGCCGTCAGCGCGGCGATGTCTTGACCTTGCTTGACGTGCGCGAAGGCTGGGAGCTCGGCGTCGCCAGCGTGCCGGCCGATCAGCCGGTGGTGCACATTCCGATGGGCGAAGTGGCCGAGCGCATCGGCGAGCTCGATCAAAGCAAAGAAGTGGCGGTGCTGTGCCGTTCCGGTCGCCGCAGTATGGAAGTCGCCAGGTTTCTGCAACAAAACGGCTTTCGCACGGTCAATGTGGCGGGCGGAATTTTGGCGTGGTCCCGCGAATTGGATGCAACCATTCCGACCTATTGATGCGTCTGAAAGGGGCACGCGCGTCGACAGTGGCATGAATCGTTAACGTCGCGCGCGGCAAGGTACGACGTCGTTAATTCATTCCCCAGCGTGTCATGATGGGGTGGATGGACCTGGAAACGAACAAGATGAAATTACGCGCCCCGTTGCTCGTCGCCGCTTGCAGTTTGATTCTTGCCCACGCAGCCGATGCCGCCGATCTGCTTGCCGTTTATCAACGAGCTTTGCAGAACGATCCGCAGATTCGCGAAGCGGACGCCAATCGTCTCGCCAGCCGCGAGTCCAAGCCGCAGGCACTGGCTGCGTTATTGCCGCAATTCAGCGCCAGCGGCCAGTACACGAAGATCAATGAAGATGCCGGCCGCACCACGCTGACCCGAAGCAATCCGGCCGATCCGGACAGCCCGCTGGTGCCGATCAACATCACCAGCACCACCGATCTCACTGCCAAGAACTACGATCTGACCTTGCGGCAGACGTTGTTCCGTTGGGATCAATGGATGACCTTGCGGCGGGCCGACGCCGAAGTTGCACAGGCCGAAGCCGACTACCAGGCAGCCCAGCAGGATCTCATTCAACGCACGGCGGTTCGTTACTTCGATGTGCTCGCCGCGCAGGACACCGTCGATGCCGCCCAGGCGACGCTCGAAGCGTTGTCCCGGCAGTTGGAGCAAGCCGACAAACGTTTCGAAGTCGGTTTGATCGCGATCACCGACGTTCAGGAAGCGCGCGCCGCCCACGACCAGGCGGCCGCCGCCGTCATCCAGGCGAAGCGCACGCTGGCGACAGCGAATGAATTGCTCCGCGAGCTCACCGGTGAATCGTTCGATACATTGGCGGCACCGGTCGATGACATGCCACTGCGCTCGCCCGATCCGGAAAACGAACAGACCTGGGTGACGCAGGCGCTGGAACAAAACCTGACTGTGATCTCGGCGCGGCTCGCGACTGACATCGCGAAACAGGACGTGCGTGTCGCTCGCGCCGGCCACCTGCCCTCAATCGATCTGGTGGCAAGTCGCGGCGATCAGGACTTCACCGGCGACCAGGAGGGCCGCAGCACTGCGGGCGTCTCTCGCGCGCCAGCCGACCAGACGCAGACGACCGATTCGATCGGCATTCAGGTGACGGTGCCGATTTATTCGGGCGGCGCCACCTCGTCTCGCGTACGCCAGCGCGTTTATTTGCATCGGGCCGCACGTGAGCGCCTGGAGCGCGCCAATCGCGAAACTGAACGCGCCGCTCGCGATGCGTATCTCGGCGTGCTGAGCGAAATTTCCCGCGTGCGCGCGTTGAAACAAGCGCTCGAATCCAGCCGCACCGCTTTGCAGGCGACCGAAGCCGGCTTCGAAGTCGGCACGCGCACCACGGTGGACGTGCTCGATGCCCGTCGGCGTTTGTTTGAAGCCCAGACCAACTATTCCCGCAGTCGGTACGACTACATCCTGAACGTGCTTCAGCTGCAGCTGGCGAGCGGCACGCTGGATCGCGCCGACCTGGAACAGATCAACTCGTTCCTGAAAGAGCGGCTGATCACCAAATAAGACGACTCATATGCGCCGGAACTCCTCCGGCGCATGGACGTTGCCCTTGTTAGCCCAAGGGATTGGCTTCAATCGGAGGCATTCCCATGAGCAGCGTCCCTCGCATTCCCTCGCCACAAATCCTGGGCCCGCAGGCCGCGCCACTCACCCTGCACGTCAACGGCGAGCCGTGTACCGCGCTGGCGGACCCGGCCACCACCCTGGTGGAATTTCTTCGCGACGGCCTGGGCCTCACCGGCACCAAAGTGGGCTGCGACCGCGGCGCCTGCTCCGCCTGCACCGTATGGATCGACGATGAAGTCGCGGCGAGCTGCATGACGCTCGCGTATGACGTCCGACAGCGCCAGATAACGACTATCGAAGGTCTGGCCGGAGCCGGCAAGTTACATCCGGTGCAGCGAGCATTCATCGATCACGACGCGCTCCAGTGCGGCTTCTGCACGCCCGGCATGGTCATGAGCTGCGCGCACCTGGTGAACAAAAATCCTCACTGCACGCTCGACGACGTGCAGACCGCCGTCTCCGGTCATCTGTGTCGCTGCGGAACCTATCCAAACATTTTCAAAGCGACGCTGGCCGCCGCTGCGAAGATCCGCGATAGCGAGCCGCAGCGATGAGCGACGCATCCGAAAGCCGCAGTGTGCTCGCCGGCATCGTCGGCGACGCGATGAGCCGCGTCGATCGCAATGTGCCGAGCGCCGAACCCCCGGAATGGCCGTCGAACTCGGAGCTGCGCATCGTCGGCAAACCTGTGCCGCGCATGGATGCGTTCGAGAAAGTCACCGGCCAGGCTCGCTACACGTTCGATGTGCAACTTCCTGGCATGCTCTACGCGCGCACGGTCAACAGCACTGTGCCGCATGCTCGGGTGAAATCGATCGATACATCGCGGGCCGAAACATATCCCGGTGTACGCGCCGTGCACGCGCTCGAAAAGATGTTATCGATGGCTCAGCTGCGCGAACCGGGCGACGAAGCTCACGAACGCTATCCCATCGTGCGTTTCACCGGCCAGCCGATCGTTGCCGTCGCCGCCACGAGCGCACGAGCTGCCGAAGCGGCGGCCCGGCTGATTCGCGTCGAATATGAAATTCTGCCGCACGTCACCGAGATCGAAGCTGCGATACGTGACGACTCGCCGCCCGTGTTCCCCGGTCCGACGGAACAGGCAGCGAGCGCAGGTGGTGGTGGCGCACCGAAAGGACTGCCTCAACACGGCAACCTGCGCGGCCCGAACACGTCGGGCTCCAAAGGTGATATTGCGGCAGGCTTTCAGCAAGCAGACGTGATTGTCGAAGGCGAGTACCGCACTCAAGTGCAGACTCACGTGCCGATGGAAACACACGGCCTGGTCGCGGATTGGCGCGACGATGGACTGACGCTGTACTCATCCACCCAGCACGTGTTGAGTGTCCGTGATGAAGCCGCGGAAGTGTTCATGCTGCCGCCGGAAAAGATCCGGGTCATCAGCGACTTCACCGGCGGCGGCTTCGGTGCCAAGTACGGCATCGGCAACTACGGCACGCTCGCGATTCATTTGTCTCGCAAGGCCCGGGCGCCAGTGCGATTGGTGCTGGATCGTCGCGAGGAGCACGTTTCCGTCGGCAATCGTCCGAGCAGCCTGCAGCGAGTGAAGGTCGGCGCCAAGCGCGATGGCTCGTTGACTGCCATTCGAGTCCAGAGCTTCGGCAGCGGCGGCGTAGCAGCCGGCGCGAGCGTCGGCACCTGTCATCACAGCATGTATCCGTGCCCGAATGCGAGCGTGGAGCACTTCGATGTGTTCACGAACGCAGGCCCGTGCGCCGCATTTCGCGGCCCAGGCCAGACGCAGGGAATATTCGCTTGGGAACAAACCATCGATGCGCTCGCCGAAGCGCTGCGCATGGATCCGTTAGCGCTGCGAGAGAAGATCGACACTCGCGACGCCGATGATGTTCGTGCACGTGCCGCCGAGCGTCGCATCGGCGCGGAAAAATTTGGCTGGTCGAAACGCCGGCCCGCCGGCAGCGATTCCGGCCCGATCAAGCGTGGGCTGGGCATGGCGCAGTCCATGTGGCCCTACATCGTGAACCGCTACACCAGTTGTGAGATCCGCATCAGTGGCGACGGTCGCGTCGACGCGTACTGCGGCACTCAGGACATCGGCACAGGCACGCGCACGGTGTTCGCTCAAGTTGTCGCGGAAGAACTTGGGCTTCGTGCCGAAGACGTCAACGCTCACATCGGTGATACGAACTATCCGCCCGGACCGCCGTCCGGCGGCAGCCGTGTGACCAGCTCTCTGACGCCTGCGGCTCGCAACGCCGCTCACGCTGCTGCTCGTGACATCGCCGGTCGCATCGCGCCGCTGCTCGGGGCAACGCCGGAACAAATCGGCTTTGGCGAAGGCCGCGTTTTTGTTCGCAACCAGCCGGCCAAGGCGTTGACCTTTGCCGAAGCGTTGCGGCGTACCGGCGTCGACGAGCTGGTGCATCGGGCAGAACGTCGCGACGACTACGAAGGCTACGCACGCAAAGCGGGCGACTTGCACATCAGCCGACATGCCAT
>CAMLEO010000412.1 GCA_946478975.1 uncultured Steroidobacter sp. | reverse complement strand
GCAGATCGATCAATAAATCCTGGAGGTCGAGCAACATACGCCGTTCCGGCGCAATTGAAGCAGTCGCACGAGGTGAGTAACGGACATGCGCGGCTCCATCGTTTGGCTCTCGGAGCACGACTCTCCCGATGCTTTTCCGCCGGTCGACCGGGCGCTGGTCGAACCGGATGGCTTGCTCGCGGCGGGCGGCGATCTTTCACCGTTGCGGCTGCTCGCCGCGTATCGACGCGGAATCTTTCCCTGGTATTCGCGTGGCCAGCCGATCCTGTGGTGGTGCCCCGATCCGCGCGCAGTGCTGATGCCAGATCGCTTGAAGGTGTCGCGCAGCCTGCTCAAATCCAGTCGCAATCGCGGCTTTCAGACGCGCCTCGACACGTCATTTCGAGATGTGATCCGCGCGTGCGGCAGCAGTGAGCTGCGGCCCGGCGGCACCTGGCTGTCGCCGGAAATGCGCGCCGCTTACATCAAGCTGCACAAACTCGGCTTCGCTCATTCGGTGGAAACATGGCTCGACGACCGGCTGGTCGGCGGCCTGTATGGCGTCGCACTCGGGCGCATGTTCTTCGGTGAATCGATGTTCTGCACCGAACGCGATGCCTCGAAAGTCGCGCTCAAACGCTTGTGCGAAGAGCTGCTCTCGCGCGGTTTCGAAATGATCGACTGCCAGATGTCCACGCCGCACCTGATCAGCCTGGGCGCGGAAATGATCCCGCGCACCAACTTTACGCAGGCGCTCACCGAATACGTCAGCGGAGCCTTTCAGCCGGGGTCGTGGAACGAGTCGGCGGCCGCGAACGTATGACGAATTGAGCGGCCCGCGTTGCGGGCACCGGGCTGCGGGAGTGCTTCATTGCATTGCCTTGGCCCTTTATGCAATATTCGCGCGCCTTTCCGGCGGGCTCCGTCGGGCAATCACTGAGAGTGCATGTCGAAAGAAGACGCTATTCAGATGGAAGGCCGCGTGATCGATACGCTGCCGAACACCACCTTCAAGGTGCAGCTGAACAACGGCCACACCGTCATTGCGCATATCTCCGGCAAGATGCGCAAGAACTATATCCGCATCCTGACCGGCGACGCTGTGACCGTCGCGCTCACGCCCTACGACCTCACCACGGGTCGCATCGTGTATCGCGGGCGCTGACCGCCCGCGTCGCCAGCAACTGCCTTCCCTATCAACTGCCTTCTAGCAGCGGCTGCTCGCTGTCGGCGCGAGCTTCCACCTTGAGCTGATCGTCCGCCCCGACCGTGACGAAGGCGTGACCGCCGCCGACCAGGCGACCGAACAACAATTCCTCCGCCAGCGGCCGCTTGATCGCTTCCTGGATGACGCGCGCCATCGGCCGAGCGCCCATCTTCGGATCGTAGCCTTTGCGGGCCATCCATTCGCGCGCCGAATCGTCGATGTGCAGCTGCACGCCCTTCTGCTCCAGCTGCGCTTCGACTTCCACCAGCAACTTGTCGACGACGCGCTGAATGGTGCGCGGATCGAGGCCGTTGAACTGGATGATGCCGTCCAGGCGATTGCGGAACTCAGGCGAGAACAAGCGCTTGATCGCCTCCATGCCGTCGGTGGTGTGATCCTGCTGCGTGAAACCGATCGACGGACGATTCATTTCGAACGCGCCGGCGTTGGTGGTCATGACGATCACGACGTGGCGGAAGTCCGCCTTGCGACCGTTGTTGTCGGTCAGCGTGCCGTGGTCCATCACCTGCAGCAGCAGGTTGAACACATCGGGATGCGCCTTCTCGATTTCGTCCAGCAACAGCACCGAGTGCGGATGCTTGTTGATGGCTTCGGTGAGCAGGCCGCCCTGGTCGAAGCCGACGTAGCCCGGAGGCGCGCCGATCAGACGCGACACGGTGTGCCGCTCCATGTATTCGGACATATCGAAGCGAATCAGTTCGACGCCGAGCGCGATTGCGAGCTGCCGCGTGACTTCGGTCTTGCCGACGCCGGTGGGGCCGGCGAACAGGAACGAACCGACCGGCTTGCGCTGATCGCCCAGGCCCGAACGTGACATCTTGATCGCCGATGCCAGCGAGTCGATGGCCGCGTCCTGGCCGAAGATCACCAGCTTCAGATTGCGTTCGAGATTACGCAGCACGTCCTTATCGGAGGTGGAAACATTCTTCGGCGGGATGCGCGCGATACGGGCGACGACATCTTCGATCATCTGCGTGGTGACGGTGGTCTCACGCTCGTTCTCCGGCTTCAGCCGCAGACGAGCGCCCGCCTCGTCGATCACGTCGATCGCTTTGTCCGGCAGCTGACGATCGTTGATGTGGCGCGCGGCCAGCTCGGCGGCAGCGGCCAACGCGTCGTCGGCGTACTTCACGCTGTGATGCTCTTCGAAGCGCGAGCGCAGACCTTTGAGGATCTCGACAGTCTCCGGCACCGTCGGCTCGACGATGTCGACCTTCTGGAAACGCCGCGCAAGCGCGTGATCCTTTTCGAAGATGCCGCGGTATTCGGTATAGGTGGTCGAGCCGATACAACGGAGCTCACCATTGGCGAGCGCCGGCTTGATCAGGTTCGATGCATCCATCACGCCGCCCGACGCCGCGCCGGCGCCGATCACGGTGTGGATCTCGTCGATGAACAGGATCGAGCCCGGATTTTTCTTCAGCTCGCTGAGCACACTCTTCAAGCGCTTCTCGAAATCGCCGCGATACTTGGTGCCGGCGATCAGCGCGCCCATGTCGAGCGAATACACGGTGCTGTCGGAGAGCACGTCGGGCACTTTGTCTTCGACGATCATGCGCGCGAGGCCTTCCACCAGCGCGGTCTTGCCGACGCCGGCTTCGCCCACGTACAGCGGATTGTTCTTGCGACGACGGCAGAGAATTTCGACGGTGCGCTCGATCTCGGTCTTGCGACCGATCAACGGATCGATGCGGCCTTCCATCGCCTGCTTGTTCAAATTGGTAGTGAACTTCTCCAGCGCCGTGCCGCCGTCGGGCTCGCCCCGCTCGGCTTCGGCGCCGGGCGCGGACTCGTCCTTTTCGGTGCGGTCTTCGGAGATCTTCGACAAGCCGTGCGAAATGTAATTGACGACGTCCAGCCGGGCGACATCCTGCATCGACAGCAGGTACGCGGCATGCGAGTGCTTCTCGCTGAAAATCGCCACCAGCACGTTGGCCGCGGTGACTTCCTTCTTGCCGCTGGACTGGACGTGGAACACCGCTCGCTGCAGGACGCGCTGGAAGCCCAGCGTCGGCTGCACTTCGCGGTCGTCATCGTCCTTCAACCGCGGCGTGGTTTGATCGATGAAATCCTTGAGGTCCTTGCGCAGCCGCGCCACATCCGCGCCGCAGGCTCGGAGGATTTCCCTGACTTTCGGCGTGTCCACGATCGCGAGCAACAAGTGCTCCACGGTCATGAACTCGTGCCGGGCTTCGCGCGCCGACTGGAAAGCCTCGTTGAGACAGATTTCGAGTTCGCTGCTTAACACGGACTGACTCTCACCATGATCTAAAGGATGGACCGCCTCCCACGTCGGAGGTTCGGCAACCTGACGCCTTCAGTTTCGAGGCTGACAGGAGCACGAATGGATGCGGTGAACGGTTTCACGTTTCTTCCATCGTGCATAACAGGGGATGCTGGTGCTGGCGCGCATACGTGGTCACCTGCGCGACCTTGGTTTCGGCGATCTCGAAGGTGAAGACGCCGCACACCCCTTTGCCCTTGGTATGCACTTCAAGCATAACGCGCGTGGCCGTAGTGCGATCCATGCCGAAGATCCGTTCCAGCACATCCACGACGAATTCCATCGGCGTGTAATCGTCGTTCAGGAGGACGACCTGGTACAACGGAGGTCGCTTGAGCTTCGGCTCCGCTTCCTCGGCGACCAGCTCCCGCTCATGCCGTGTGCTCTCTTCCGTCATCAACTTAACGCGCAACCAGTTGTCACTCTTTATAGGGTGGAACTACGGACAATACAAGGCAGCATCCGACGCAGCGCACTTCTGCAAATTTGCGCGGTCGAAACTGCCGTTGTGGGGGCCAGCGGCCCAGTCGAGCGCGGCGCGTCACGACGACGCCACCGGTGCCGCTTATTATCTGCGCGCATTATCGGCGCGATCGGCGGTGTCGGCCATCGGCGCCGGCTCGCGAGATTGGATTCGGCCGTTTGCGACACTGTTTTCATGAGTCGGAACAATCTCTTGTGACAAGATAACGCCACTCCGTATCATGTCGCGCTGGACGTTGAGCTCGCATTCCTTGAACGCCTTAATTAAACGATGGCGCTGTCCGCAAAATTGAACGAATTTCAGAACCTCACGCCACAACAATGGCTCGAGCGGGCGTCGCAGACGCTGCCGCGAGCATTGATGGTCGTGCTGGTCATCGCGATCGCCTGGCAGCTGGTGCAACTCACCTGGCTGTTGCTCGATCGCGGCCCACAGCCGCAGCCGATTGCCATGCCGCCGCCAGGCAGCGTTGCTCCGGTGCAGAAGGGCGTGGACATTCAGGCAATCGTCAACGCACACCTGTTCGACGTTCCCGCGGCCGGTCCGCCGCCGGATGCAGCCAACGCACCGCCGACACAGGCGAACCT
>CAMLEO010000411.1 GCA_946478975.1 uncultured Steroidobacter sp. | reverse complement strand
CGCGTCGCACGACATCACCTCGACGGTTTGGTTGAGCGGCGCGGCGGGATTCTTCTTGCTTGGCGCGAACTACGCGCTCTACGGCGTGGCCGCCACCTATTACCCACAAGACGTTCGCGGCACCGGGTCCGGTGCGAGCGTAGGCGTGGGACGCATCGGCGCCATCGTGGGCCCGCTGCTGGCGGGAATGTTATTGAGCGGGGGAACTACTGCGAGCGGCGTCGTGAGATTCATGGTGCCCATTGCGGCGATTGCCGGCGCGGCGGTGTTTGCTTTGAGTTTTTATCGCCGGCCTTCCGAATAGCTCGATCTCTATAGCGTGCCCTAATGGCCGTGCGCGAAATTGAATTGGCGCTGCCTGAGCGCGAGTTTCAAACTGGACTCCTGAGGAAGTCATGTCCGTCGTAGTCACAAAAATCCAGCGCGCGGAACGCCAGGTCGTCGATGCGTTGGCCGAGTTCGGCGTCGCGACCGTGCACGAGGCGCAAGGGCGCACCGGTTTGCTCGCGCCTTACATGCGGCCGATTTATGCCGGCGCGCGCATCGCGGGCTCCGCGGTCACTGTGAGTATTCCGCCGGGCGACAATTGGATGATTCACGTCGCCGTCGAGCAATGCACCGAAGGCGACATTCTGGTCGTAGCGCCGACCTCCGCGTGTGACGCTGGATACTTCGGCGAGTTGCTCGCGAGCTCGCTGCTGGCGAGAGGCGTGCGTGGCCTGATCATAGAGGCGGGCGTGCGTGACGTGCGTGATCTGACCGCCATCGGTTTCCCGGTGTGGTCCCGCTACATATCGGCTCAGGGCACGGTCAAAGAAACAGTGGGCAGCGTCAACGTTCCCGTCGTATGCGCCGGTGCGAGCATCAATCCTGGCGATGTGATCATTGCCGATGACGACGGCGTTTGTGTCGTGCCTCGCGCGCGGGCCAAGAGTGTGATGGAACAATCGGCGGCTCGTGAGAAGAAAGAAGCTGCTGTGCGCGCTCGTCTCAAAGCGGGCGAGCTGGGCCTGGATATTTACGGCATGCGTCAGCGCCTCGCCGAGAAGGGGCTGAAGTACGTCGAATCGCTGGACGGGTGATTGCGGCCATGCTTCGCGCCATTCGTTGCACGTTTATGCGTGGGGGAACCTCCAAAGGGTTGTACTTCCACGAGCGTGATCTTCCCGCGGACCGGGAGACGCGCGATCGAGTGCTGCTCGCGGCGATGGGCTCGCCGGACGTGCGTCAGATCGATGGCGTCGGCGGCGCGCATCCGCTTACCAGCAAAGTTGCGGTGATTTGCGCATCGAGCGACTCACGCGTCGATGTCGACTATTTGTTTCTTCAGGTGGTCGTCGACGAGGCGGAAGTCAGCGACAGTCAGAACTGCGGCAACATCCTCGCCGGAGTCGGTCCGTGGGCCATCGAGAATGGCTTGGTGCCCATTGCCGGGCCGGTGACGCCCGTGCGCATTCATATGGTGAACACGGCGAGCATCGCGGTTGCTCATGTGCCGACGCCGAATGGCGCGGTTGAATATGAGGGCGACGCGCGTATTGATGGGGTCCCAGGAACGGCGGCGGCGATTCCGCTGGAGTTTCTCGATGTGGCTGGCTCGAGCTGCGGCGCGTTGCTGCCGACGGGCTCCGCCGTCGATGAAGTGCGTGGCGTGCAGGTCACTTGTATCGATAACGGCATGCCGGTCGTGTTGCTGCGAGCGGCGGATTTCGATTTGTCCGGCGAGGAAACGCCGGAGCAGTTGGAAAGTAACGCGGCGTTGAAAGCCAAGATCGAAGCGATCCGGCTGGAGATCGGGCCGCGCATGAACTTGGGCGATGTCACCAAGAAGACGGTGCCGAAGATGTGCCTGATTTCGCCGCCCCGACAGGGTGGGGCGCTGTCGACGCGCACATTCATTCCACATCGCGTGCACGAAGCGATCGGTGTGCTGGGCGCGGTGAGCGTCGCGACCGCTTGCATGGTGCCGGGCTCGGTCGCTGCACAGTTGGCACAGCTCGACGGAAACGCCACGACTCAACGGGTGGACGTCGAGCATCCCACCGGATTTTTTTCCGTGGATATGGAAGTGGCGGTGGAGGGCGGCAAGGTGAACGTGCGCCGCTCCGCATTGTTGCGTACAGCGCGCAAGCTGATGTCGGGTGAAGTATTCGTCCCCGGTGCGATCTGGAGCGGACGATGATCAAGCGAATTTGCTTGCTTGGGTTTGGCGAAGTCGGTCAAACGTTGGTGGCGGATCTCCGAGCGGCCGGCGTCGCGATTACGGCCTACGACGTACTGTTCAGCGATCCGAGCAGTGCGCCTTCGCGCGCAGCGGCTGCAGCCGACGTGCTCGTCGCCAAGAGCGCCAAGCAGGCAGTGGCCGATGCGGATCTCATCGTGTGCGCGGTCACTGCCGCTCAGGACATCGCAGCGGCGCAATCCGTCGCCGGCGCGATGAAATCATCCGCGTATTTTCTCGATGTGAACTCGGTGTCGCCGGGCGTAAAGCAGCAGGCCGCTGCGATCATCGAAGCTGGCGGCGCGCGCTACGTCGAGGCCGCGATCATGTCGCCTATCTCGCCGAAACGCCTCGCTGCCCCGATGTTGTTCGGTGGCCCGCACGCCGCGGAGTTTTCGTCTGTCGCGCAGAAGCTGGGGTTCAAGGGCGCGGAGGTGTTCTCGAATCAGGTGGGCAAGGCGTCAGCGGCGAAGATGTGCCGCAGCGTCATGATCAAAGGCATGGAAGCGCTGCTGGCCGAATCCCTGCTCGCCGCACGTCACTACGGCGTCGAAAGCACCGTGCTCGACTCGCTGCGAAATTTGTTTCCTGGCGAGAACTGGCCGGTGCTCGCGCGTTACATGATCTCCCGCTCGCTGATTCACGGCCGCCGCCGAGCGGAGGAAATGCGTGAAGTTGCAAAGACGGTAGCCGAAGCGGGACTGGACTCGCACATGAGCGCCGCGAGCGCGCACCGGCAGGATTGGGCCGCCGAGTTTCGCGAGGCGGCGTCGATCGAGCAATTGGAACCGATGCTGGACGCGGTGCTGTCGCGGGCGAAGATGGAGAAGGTGTGATGTTGATCATCGATTGTCACGGCCACTACACGACCGCGCCCGACGGACATCAAAAGTTTCGGGACCAGCAGCTCGCGCACTTCAAAGATCCGCTCTCGCCGGCGCCGCAGGCGGCCCGCATCAGCGATGACGAAATCCGCGAGACGATCGAGAAAAATCAGCTGAAGCTGCAACAGCAGCGCGGTTCGGACATCACGCTGTTCTCGCCGCGCGCGTCCGCGATGGCACATCACGTGGGTGACGAGAAGGTGTCACAAACCTGGACGCGCGCCTGCAACGACCTGATCAAGCGCGTCGTCGATCTCTACCCCGACAACTTCGTCGGCGTCTGCCAGCTGCCGCAATCGCCCGGTGTGCCGATCTCACATTCGGTCGGCGAGCTTGCGCGCTGCGTGCAGGAGCTGGGCTTCGTCGGCTGCAATCTGAATCCCGATCCGTCCGGCGGTCACTGGACCGCGCCGCCGCTGACCGACAAACATTGGTATCCGTTCTACGAGAAGATGGTCGAGCTGGACGTGCCAGCGATGATTCACGTGTCGGCATCGTGCAATCCCAACTTCCACGCCACCGGCGCGCACTACATCAACGCGGATACCACCGCGTTCATGCAGTTCATCGAAGGCGATCTGTTTCGTGACTTCCCGACCCTGCGTTTCATCATTCCTCACGGCGGCGGCGCCGTGCCTTACCACTGGGGCCGATATCGCGGCCTGGCGGACATGCTGAAGCGTCCGGCCCTCGCGCAGCACGTGATGAAGAACGTGTTTTTCGATACTTGCGTGTATCACCAGCCGGGCATCGATCTGCTGGTCGAGGTCATCGATATCGACAACATCTTGTTCGGCTCCGAAATGGTGGGCGCCGTGCGCGGCATCGATCCGCAGACCGGCCACTACTTCGACGACACCAAGCGTTATATCGATGCGCTGTCGATCCCCGAGGAAGACAAGCGACGCATCTACGAGCTCAACGCCCGTCGAGTGTTCCCGCGCCTGGATGCGATCCTCAAGGCTCGGAACCTGTAGGCGGCGCGACCATGGCTACGTTTCAAATGGATCGCGACTGGCTGGTGTTTCATCCGTCACCGAGCAAGCCGGCATTTACGCCGCCGCCGGGTGCTGTCGATGCCCACTGCCACGTGTTCGGCCCCGGCGGCGTGTTTCCGTATGCGCCGGAGCGCAAGTACACACCCTGCGACGCGCCGAAGGAAAAACTATGGGAATTGCGAGACTTTCTGGGGTTCGAGCGCAATGTGATCGTGCAGGCTACTTGTCACGGTGCCGACAATCGCGCGCTCGTCGATGCCTTGCGCGCTTCGAATGGTCGAGCGCGAGGTGTCGCAACGGTCAAGCAAGATGTCACTGATGCCGAGCTGCGCGAGCTCGATGCTGCCGGCGTTCGCGGCGTGCGCTTCAACTTCGTAAAGCGCCTGGTCGATACGACGCCGCGAGAAACATTGCTGGCGATCGCCGAGCGCATCGCGCCGCTCGGCTGGCACATCGGCATTTAT
>CAMLEO010000410.1 GCA_946478975.1 uncultured Steroidobacter sp. | reverse complement strand
CAGGGCATGTGGACCATCGCCGGCTCGGTCACGGCGTTCCTGGTCGGGCAGTTGATCGACGTCGCCGTTTTCTATCGCATTCGTATGCTCACCGGTGAGCGCTGGATCTGGCTGCGCGCGACAGGTTCGACGGCGGTGTCACAACTCGTCGACAGCTTCGTGGTGTTGTATATCGCGTTCGTGCTCGGGCCTCAGCACTGGCCGGTGTCGTTGTTTCTGGCCGTCGCAACCGTGAACTACGGTTATAAGCTGCTGATGGCGGTGCTGCTGATCCCGCTCATCTATCTCACGCGCAAAGGCATCAAGGCGTATCTTGGTGCGGACGTGGCGCTGCGCTTGGAATTGGCTGCGCGCGCTTCGCACTAAAACAGCAGTCGCGCCATTTCCTTGCGGGTGCGGGCGACGATCGGGTCGGCGTCGCCGATCAGCTCGAACGCTTGCAGCAGGCTTCGTCGCGCCAGGTCGTCTTTATAGCCGCGATGGGTTCGTAACATTTCCAGCCAGCTTTGCAACGCCGGCTCCACGTCGCCGCCCAGCAGCTGATGAACTGCCAGTGCATGTCGCAAGTCCAGATCGCTGCTGTTCGTGGCCGCGCGTTCACGGAGCGAGCGCACGTCGGGGTGCGCGGCAATCACATCGCTGAAGTTGAGCAACGCGGCGAGTCGTTTGACGCTGGCGTGATTGGGCTCCAGGCCCTGTAATCGTTCCAGCTCCGCTCGCGCGGCGTCGAGATCGCCATCGAGCGCACGTAATTCCGCGAGCTCCGTCAAATAGGTGATGTTGTCGGGATCGGCCGCGAGCGCAGTTTCAATGGCGCTTCGAGCGCCGGCGAAATCGCCCGCAGCCTTGAGCGCTTGCGCTCGTTCCAGCGGCGCATCAGAGCGCTGGGGCAAATGCTTGTCGAGCATGCGCCGGATCTGCGCTTCCGGTACCACGCCGACGAAGTGATCCACCGAAGTGCGGTCCTTGAACAGCACCACCGTCGGCAGGCTGCGCACGCCGAGCTGCTGGGCCAGCTCCTGCTGCTCGTCGGTGTTCACCTTCGCCAGCTTGAAGCGGCCGCCGTACTCGAGGGCGAGCCGATCGAGAATCGGCATGAGTTGTTTGCAGGGGCCGCACCAGGGCGCCCAGAAATCGACCAGGACCGGCGTGCTCGCCGAGGCTTCGACCACCTCGGTCATGAACGTTCCGGCGGTGATGATGGCGGCTGCTGCTTCGCTCACACTGCGCTCCCTTCCAGGCTCTGCCCTTGCAATCGTTGCCACGGTAGTGGAGTTCCGGGGCGCGAATTCAAGCCATTGTTTCTGTGTGCGTTGTCGCAATCTACGTACAGCATCTGTCGCGCCGCGTTGTGTATACCGAGCCGCTGTTTGAAAATCCGCCCGCCCGCGTCCGCCCCAGCCAAAGTAACAAACACCTATGCCGCCGATCGCCGCCGCCATCAATCGCAATTACTTCGGAGACGAGGAATACATCGTCCGTTCGCTCGCCGACGCGGCGCGTCTGTCGGACGCACAACGCGAGCGAGTGTCGGCGCGAGCGCAGGCGTTCGTCGAAGGCGTGCGTGCTCACCAGAGCAAGCGTACCGGACTGGATGCGTTCCTGCGCAAGTACGATCTGTCGTCACAAGAAGGCGTGATCCTGATGTGCCTGGCGGAGGCGCTGCTGCGCATCCCCGACGATGCGACCGCGGACAAACTGATCGCCGACAAGATCAAGGGCGGCGATTGGGCCTCGCATCTGAGTGACAACGAATCGCTGTTCGTGAACGCGTCCACCTGGGGCTTGATGCTCACCGGACGCATCGTTCGGCCCAGCGACGCGGACATGCACGATCCGCGTGGCTTTCTTGCACGCGTCGCCGGGCGTCTCGGCGAGCCGGTGCTGCGAGCGGCATTTCGTCAAGCCATGCGCATCATGGGTCATCAGTTCGTCATGGGCCGCACGATCGACGAAGCCTTGGATCGCTCGATCAGCGCCGAAAGCAAATTGTATCGTCACTCGTTCGATATGCTCGGCGAGTCGGCCCTGACGGGGCGGGACGCAGAGCGCTATCTCGCCGCTTATCACCAGGCGATCAAGAAGATTGCCTCGCATTCTTCACGCGGCTCGGTGATCGAAGCGGCGCCGAGCATTTCGGTCAAGCTGTCTGCGTTGTTTCCTCGCTATGAGTTCACCCAGCGGCATCGCGTGATTGCGGAGCTGGCGCCGCGACTGCATGAGCTGGCGGTCGCCGCCCGCGATGGAAATATTCCTTTGACCGTCGATGCCGAAGAGGCCGAGCGCCTGGAGCTGTCGCTGGAGCTGATCGAGCACGTGGCCCGCTCCAAAGCGTTGCAGGGGTGGGAAGGATTCGGGCTGGCGGTGCAGGCGTATCAAAAGCGTGCGCTGGATGTGATTCGTTGGCTGAAGAACCTGGCGGAGTCGAGCGGCCGACGCTTGAATATTCGCTTGGTGAAAGGCGCGTACTGGGACAGCGAAGTGAAACGTGCGCAGGAGCGCGGTCACCCGGGCTACCCGGTGTTCACGCGGAAGGTGAACACCGATGTTTCCTATATCGCCTGCGCCCGTGAGCTGATCGCCGCCGGTCCGTCCATTTATCCTCAGTTCGCCACCCATAACGCACAAACCGTGGCAACGATCATTGAGCTTGCCAGCGAGGCGCAGCGTAAGTTCGAGTTCCAGCGTCTGCATGGCATGGGCGAGGAGCTGTATGCGCAGATCGTGGGCGAGGACAAGCTCGGCATTCCTTGCCGGGTGTATGCGCCGGTGGGCTCGCACGAAGACCTGCTGCCGTACCTCGTGCGCCGTCTGCTGGAGAATGGCGCCAACACGTCCTTCGTCAATCGGCTCGTCGATGAAGAGCACGCGGTTGCCGACATCGTGCGCGATCCGGTGCTCGAAGTGGAATCGTTGAAACAGAAATCTCATCCGCGCATTCCGCCGCCGCGCATGTTGTATGGCTCGACGCGGTTGAACTCCCAGGGCATCAACCTGGCCGATCCGCTGGCGAGCGAGCCGTTCCTCGCCAAGGTCAAACAAGCGGCGGAGCACCGCTGGGTCGCGGCGCCGATCGTCAGCGGTGAATTGCACGATGGCAGCGGCACTGAGGTTCGCAATCCTGCCAATCTCAACGAGATCATCGGCGTGGTGACAAATGCCGACGCAAAGCTGGTGGACAAAGCCATCACTGCCGCCGTGCCCGCGCAGTTGGAATGGGATGCGACGCCTGCGACCGAACGCGCCGAGATCCTGGAACGCGCGGCGGATTTGTACGAGGAGCGCATGCCGGAGCTGGTCTGCTACTGCGTGCGCGAAGGCGGCCGATCGATTCCAGACAGCATTTCGGAAGTGCGCGAAGCGGTGGACTTCCTGCGTTATTACGCCGATCGCGCCCGGCAGGAGTTTGGCTCGGGCGAACGGATGCCGGGGCCGACAGGCGAAAGCAACGAGCTGAAGCTGCGCGGCCGCGGTGTGTTTTGTTGTATCAGTCCGTGGAATTTCCCGTTGGCAATTTTCACCGGACAGATCGCTGCGGCATTGGCGGCCGGCAATTCGGTGATCGCCAAGCCCGCCGAACAAACACCGCTGATCGCGACTCGTGCGGTGAAGTTATTGCTGGAGGCGGGCGTTCCTGCGGACGTGTTACATCTGTTGCCGGGCGACGGTGCCACCGTCGGCTCCCGCATCGTCGCCGATCCGCGCATCGCGGGCGTTGCGTTTACGGGTTCGACCGATACGGCAAAGCTCATTCATCGTTCGCTCGCCAATCGCGAGGGCGTGATCCCGGTGTTGATCGCCGAAACCGGCGGTCAGAACGCGATGATCGTCGACAGCTCGGCGCTGCCCGAACAAGTGGTGATGGATGTGGTGCAGTCGAGCTTCAACAGCGCCGGTCAGCGCTGCTCGGCCTTGCGTGCTTTGTATGTGCAGGAGGAGATCGCCGATCGGGTCGCCGAACTGCTCGCCGGTTATATGGAAGAGCTGAGCATCGGCGATCCCATGCAGCTGACCACTGACGTGGGCCCGGTGATCGACGCTGCTTCCCGAGAAATGCTCGAAGTGCATGCCGAGAAAATCACTCGCAGCGCGCGCTGGAGCCATCGTTGCAAGCTCGGCCCGCAACACGAGCAAGGAACGTTCTTCGCGCCGCTCGCCGTCGAGATCGAATCGCTGTCGCAGCTCACTGGCGAAGTGTTCGGCCCGATCGTGCATCTGATCCGCTATCAAGCCAGCAAGCTCGACCAGGTCATCGATGCCGTCAATGCCACCGGCTTCGGTCTGACGCTCGGCGTGCACACCCGTGTCGACGCGACCGCTCGTTATATCGCCTCTCGCGTCCGCGCCGGCAATGTTTACGTGAATCGCAACATGATCGGCGCCGTCGTCGGCGTGCAACCTTTCGGCGGCCGCGGCCTCTCCGGCACCGGCCCGAAAGCCGGCGGCCCGTACTATCTGCATCGTTTCGCGACGGAACAGACAGTGACGATCAACACTGCAGCCGTGGGTGGGAACGCGAGCTTGCTGGCGATCGCGGGAGAATAGAAAGTCAGCGGGTCGTGACGCTCAGATACTCCGTTACG
>CAMLEO010000409.1 GCA_946478975.1 uncultured Steroidobacter sp. | reverse complement strand
GTCTCATTCGTTCTCGACAACAACATTGAATGGCATCGGGCGGGCCAGTTCGATGCAGGGAAGGAGAATCGCATGACAGACACGAAGACCGTCGGCTCGGTCACCTATCAAAACGCCGACTCCACTTATTTTCAAAAACGCGGACTCAAACGGCATGCGCGCGTTTGGTCGCTGTGGGCGCTGGGCGTCGGCGCCGTCATCTCGGGTCACTTTTCCGGCTGGAACTTCGGCATCGGCGTCGGCGGCTGGGGCGGCCTGTTCATCGCGGCCATCATCATCGCCATCATGTATCTGGGCCTGATATTCAGCCTCGCTGAAATGTCGCCGGCCCTGCCGCACACCGGCGGCGCTTATTCATTCGCCCGCAGCGCCATGGGGCCATGGGGCGGCTTCATCACCGGCCTGGCCGAGAGCATCGAATACATCATGACGCCGGCGGTGATCGTGTTCTTCATCGGTTCCTATCTCACCGGCATCTTCGAAACTCCGCCGGCGTATCAACCGTTGTGGTGGATCGGTTGTTACTTGCTGTTCGTAGGTTTGAATTACCTGGGCGTCGAGCTGTCGTTCAAGATTTCCGTCATCGTCACCTTGCTGGCGCTGGCGGTGCTGGTCGTGTTCTGGATCAGCGCCATTCCCTATGCGGATTTCTCGCGCTGGGCGCTGAACATCGCCGCCGGTCCGGACGGCAAGCCCATCGAACTGCCTCAAGGCGGCGGCGGATTTCTCCCGTTCGGCTGGGGCGGCGTGCTCGCAGCGCTGCCGTTCGCAGTGTGGTTGTTCCTTGCGATCGAGGAGCTGCCGCTCGCCGCAGAAGAATCGGTGGACCCGCGCAAGGACATGCCGAAAGGTTTGATCTCCGGCATGTTCACATTGATCTTCTCGGCGCTGATGATCATGTTGCTGAATGCGTCGATCGGCTCGGCCGAGGAAGGCAAGCTGCACGGCGCATTCTCGCTGGCCACGTCGACCGAACCGCTGCTCGACGGTTTCCGCGCGATCTTCGCCGGCGATCTCGCCAAGGTGCTGGCGCTGCTCGCGGTGATCGGTTTGGTCGCGAGTTTTCACACCATCATCTTTGCGTTCGGCCGGCAGATCTATTCGCTGTCGCGCGCAGGCTATTACCCCGCCGTGATGTCGATCACCCACGGCTCGCGCAAGACGCCTCACATCGCGTTGTTTACCGGCGCCGCCTTCGGACTCATCGTGATCATGGCGGTGTGGTTTTCGCTCGGCGCCGAGAAAGCCGGCTCGGTGATCGGCGCGACCTTGCTGAACATGGCGGTGTTCGGCGCGATGATTTCTTATGCGTTCCAGGGTGTGTCGTTCATCTTGTTGCGCAGGAAGATGCCGAACATCGATCGGCCGTATCGCAGCCCGTTGGGCATTCCCGGCGCGGCGGCAACCGTAATCATCGCAATAGTGACGCTGTACTTTCAGCTGCAGGATCCGGTGTATCGCATCGGTGTGTATTCGGCGCTCGCCTGGTACGTCGCCGGTGTTTTGTATTTCGCCGTGATCGGCCGTCACAAACTGGTGTTGTCGCCTGAAGAGGAATTCGCGCTCACTCGCGGGCAGCACGGCCATCCCGAGCGCGAAGGTTACGGCACCACCAAGGTGGACACCGCATCATGATGGAACCCCGCCAGGTCAAGAACGCTGCCGACGCCCAGATCATCGTCGAGCAGCGCGGGCTG
Source organism: uncultured Steroidobacter sp. (assembly GCA_946478975.1). Next base: position 2,888 of record CAMLEO010000409.1, on the reverse strand, counting down.
TCGCACGTCAAAGTGGGCGTGTTCGATATCGACGGCATCATGCGCGGCAAATATATGTCGCGCGCCAAATTCATCTCGGCGCTCGAAAGCGGCTATGGTTTTTGCGATGTCGTGTTGGGCTGGGACTGCCAGGACCAGCTCTATGACAACGTGAAATTCACCGGCTGGCACACCGGCTATCCCGACGCGCCGGTGCGCATCCTGCCGGAGACCTGCCGGCCGCTGCCGTTCGAAGATGACAACTTGTTCTTCCTGAGCGAGTTCACGGGCCAGGCCGAACAGATCTGCCCGCGCGCGCTGCTGCGTCGAGTGATCGACAAAGCCGCGAAGCTCGGCTTTCGGCCTTATGCGGGCTTCGAGTACGAAGTGTTTTTCTTCGACGAGACGCCGGAGTCGGTGCGCGCCAAGCACTATCGCGATCTGAAACCGATGGCGCCGGGCTGGTTCGGTTATTCGGTGATTCGTAATTCCACTGCGGCGGACTTCTATCGGCAGATGCTCGCCACCTGCGAAACGATGGATTTCGGCATCGAAGGGCTGCACGAAGAAACCGGGCCGGGCGTGATCGAAGCGGCGATTGCCTTCGACAGTGCGCTGGCGTCTGCAGACAAGGCGGCGCTGTTCAAAACATTCGTCAAAGTGCTCGCCCAGCGCAACAACATGATGGCGACGTTCATGGCCAAGTGGTCGCGCGACTGGCCCGGCCAGAGCGGACACATTCATCTGTCGCTCAAGGACAGCGGCGGCAAGCCCGTGTTTCATGACGCCGGCCAGCCGCACCAGATGAGCCAGACCATGCGCCATTTCGTCGGCGGCCAACAAAAGTTGCTGCCGGAGTTGCTGGCGATGGTCGCGCCGACGGTGAACTCATACACACGTTTGATTCCCGGTTTCTGGGCACCGACGGATGCGACCGTCGGCGTCGAGAACCGCACCTGCGCGCTGCGCGTGATTCCTGGCAGCGCGAAGTCACAACGGGTGGAATATCGAGTCGCAGCGGCCGACGCGAATCCCTACATCATTCTTGCCGCAGCGTTGGGCTCGGGTTTGTGGGGCATCGAGAATCGCATCGAACCCGAGCCGTTGGTGGAAGGCAATGCCTACGATCACAAGTTCCCCGAGCACCTGGCCTTGCCGCGCACGCTGTGGGATGCGGCTCAGCGACTGAAACAATCCAAGATGGCGCGCGAATATTTCGGCGACGCGTTCGTCGAGCACTTTGCCGCCACCCGCGAGTGGGAAGAGCGCGAGTTCCGCAAGCACATCACCGATTGGGAGCTGGCGCGCTACTTCGAGATCATCTGATGCAACGAACTGTCTCACCCGTCGACGGCAGCGTTTATGTGGAACGCCCGTTCGCGACTACCGCCGAGATCGATCGAGCTCTGAACCAAGCGCGCGCGGCTCAGCAGGCTTGGAAACAAACATCGGTCGCCGAGCGCGCGAGAATTCTCGCCGCGTTCTGTGACCTCTTCGCCAGTCAACGCCAGGCCATCGCGACCGAGCTGACCTGGCAAATGGGTCGACCGATTCGTTACACCCCGAACGAAGTGAACGGCACGCTGGAGCGCGCGCGACACATGATCGCAATCGCACCGCGCACACTCGAAGACATCGACGCCGGCCCGAAGGAGAACTTCACCCGCTTCGTGCGACGAGAGCCGCTCGGCGTGGTGCTGACCGTCGCGGCCTGGAATTATCCGTATCTCATCGCTGTGAACAGCGTTGTGCCCGCGCTGATGGCAGGCAACGCGGTCGTGCTGAAACATTCGGCGCAAACCCCGCTGTGTGCGGAACGCTTCGCCAGTTGTCTGGAGCAGGCCGGACTGCCGGAGGGTGTGTTCCAGGTGCTTCACTTGAGTCACGACGACACCGAGAAAGTTATCCGCGATCCGCGCGTGAACTTCGTGGCGTTCACGGGCTCGGTCGCTGGCGGCCACATGGTTCAACGCGCAGCGGCCGAACGTTTCATCGGCGTGGGCTTGGAGCTCGGCGGCTGCGATCCGGTGTACGTGCGTCACGACGCGAATCTTGCTCATGCCATCGAAAACATCGTCGACGGCGCTTATTTCAACAGCGGCCAATCCTGCTGCGGCCTGCAACGCATCTACGTGCACGAACGCGTCTACGACGACTTCGTCGCCGGCTTCATCGACCTCACACGTAAGTATGTGCTCGGCAATCCGCTCGATGCCGCAACGACGCTCGGGCCGGTGATTCGTAGCTCCGCAGCGGAGGCGATCCGCAAACAAATCGACGCGTCGGTGCGTGCCGGCGCGAAGCCGACCCTCGACGAATCACATTTCCCGGCAAGCCAGCCCGGAACGCCCTACCTGGCGCCCCAGCTGCTGTTGAATGCCGATCATTCGATGCCAGTCATGAAAGAGGAAATTTTCGGCCCGGTCGCGGGTCTGATGAAAGTGAGCTCGGACGAGCAGGCAATCGAGCTCATGAACGACACGGTCTTCGGATTGACGGCGGCGATCTGGACTGCCGACCAGGACGCGGCGCTGAGCATCGGCGATCGGGTCGAGACCGGCACCTGGTTCATGAACCGCTGCGACTATCTCGACCCGGCGCTCGCGTGGGTCGGCGTCAAGGATTCCGGCCGCGGCTGCACGCTGTCGGTGATCGGTTATGAACATCTGACGCGGCCCAAATCGTTTCATTTACGGACCCGGACCTAGGGCCTGTTAACACTCATTTCATGAGCTGCGACGAGCTATTGCGGTTCAGGGCTAGGCGCGACGACCGCCGTGTATTGTGATACTCAAGGGAGGAGCAACGACGGCCTGAACCGCAATAGCTCGTCCCGTTAAAGGATATTCATTGTATGGGTTGCGCCTCGAATCGCCTGCCGCTGCGTTACAAAGCTTGCCCTTATCGAC
>CAMLEO010000408.1 GCA_946478975.1 uncultured Steroidobacter sp. | reverse complement strand
ACGGTCATCCCGATCCGACTGCTGCTCGTTTGATACATGCGCTCGCGGAGGCGTATCGCGAAGGTGCCGCCCTCGGCGAGCACCAGGTGCAGGTCATCCGACTGGCCGATCTGGATTTTCCCTTGCTGCGCAGCCAGTCCGACTATGAGCACGGCGAGCCGTGCGAAACCATTCGCAAATGTCAGGCGGCGATCGATTGGGCCAGCCACGTGGTGATTTTGTATCCGCTGTGGCTGGGCTCGATGCCGGCGATGCTCAAAGCGCTGCTGGAACAAGTGCTGCGTCCCGGCTTCGCATTCAGCACGCGCAAGCTCGGGCGGTGGCCGGTGAAATTTCACAGCGGCAAGAGTGCACGCATCATCGTCACGATGGGCATGCCCGCCTTCGTCTATCGCTGGTTCTATCTCTCGCACAGCGTGCGTGCCCTGCAAAGAAACATTCTGCGCTTCGTCGGCTTCCGCCGTGTGCGGGCGACGCTGATCGGTGGCGTAGGAACGATGAGTGCTGGCGATCGCAGCGAGTGCCTGGCGCAGGTACGCTCGCTGGGGCGGCAGGCGGCGTAAGCTCAGTTGAGAGCCCGGGCCTGCTCGTCGAGCAGACGTTGCAGCTTGTTGTCGTAGCCGTAGATATCGTCGACGAACAGCACGCCTCGTGAGACCGTCGCGGCGGCGGTGGCATAAAAAACAATGACACTCACCGGCCGTTTCAGCACGACTCGCAAATTCTGAGTACCGCACATCGCGGCTTCGACAGCTTCTGAATTCCAATCGCCGGCGGCATCTTTCAATACATACTCGGCCAGTGCGGCCGGATCGCTGACGCGGATGCAGCCGTGACTGAAAGCACGCTGGGCGCGATCGAACAGCTCTGGCTCGGCGGTGCCGTGCAGACGCACTTCATACGGATTGGGCAATACAAATTTGACCGGGCCGAGCGCGTTGTCGGGCCCGGGCTTCTGGCGCAAACGCAGCTGTCCCACCGCGAGCGCTTCGAGTGCTTCGGGCGTGGGTTCGACGTGAGTTGCATCGTCGCTTTGCCCGCGCACGATCTCGAAATGATGCTGTTCCAGATATGCCGTGTTCTTGCGGATCTTCGGCAGCAGCTCTTTGCGCGTAATGCTGGTGGGCACATCCCAGTACGGCTGAAAGATCACTTGCTCGATGTTGGCGCTGAAGATGGGCGTGCCGGTGGCGGTCTTGCCGACGATCACCGGGATTTCGATGATGCGCTGGTCTTCGGCGCGCGGCCTCGGCAGCGCGTACAACATGAACTGGGGAATGTTGATGACGATGTTTGGACGCGGCAGCGCCGAGAGCCAGCGCCAGCGTTCCATCGTCAGCTCGATCTGTCGCACGCGACGGTCCAGCGGGGTTGCCAGAGCGGTGAAGGTTCTCGCGCCGAGCACGCCGTCCGGTTGCAAGCCATGGCGCGCTTGGAAGTGTGCAATCGCCGCCGCGAGGTCTGCGTCGATGCGCGTGCCAGCTGACGTTTTCGACGGTGTCGTCTCAAAGTCCCCGAGCGCCGTCAGCAACGTCCGCAGGCTATCCGCCCCTGCATATTCATCGCCGACTTCGAGTTTGCGTTTGGCCAGCGGCGGCAGGGGAGCCAGGTCCGTGCGAGCTGCAAGCGCCCGATATTTGCTGAGCGCCTGCTTGAGCGTCCGATACGGCTGGGCCGGCGGCTCTAGCGCTGCAAGCGAGGAAGTCACATCGGCTGCGGTCGCTAATTCACGAACGATCCTGGCTGCATCGATCGGTGCGGCGGCGTCGGGTAGTTTGAATCCTGCGGCACGAGCATCGACGCGGCCTCGCTGCAGGTGAGTGACATATCGAACAGTCGCCGCACTGAGCGCCTGATCGAAGCGACTCGCCAACACGGGATCCGCTTGCCCCGCGCTGAGAATCTGCATTTCCTGATTCGTGAAGGGCAATGCGTAGTCGGCAATGCGCAAGCCTTCTTCGTCTGCATGCGCCAGCGTCTGCAGCACCAGCGTCGCTTGTCGAGTCGGCTTGCCTGAACTGATCCAATGCAACGGCTCGCTGGCCTGCGCGAGCATCGCAAACCCGATTGTCAATGTGAGCGCCAGCAGCCTTCGCATCGTATCCCTCGCTTTCCCAGCAGTTTCCCTGCATTGGAGCGCCGGCGCAGCGGCATCAACCCCGTAGTCGTTAGGGCCTTCCCCGCATGGTTGGCACTCCGGCAAGTGACAACACTGTCGAGCAGCCAGGTGTTACGACCGCCGAGGATCGAGCCATGAAAGTAGGACAACACTGCAAGCGTCGAGTGGTGTGCATCAACAGCGCGGCCGACATCGTCGAAGGCGCTCGCCTGATGCGCGATGAGCACGTCGGATTCCTGATCGTCTACGAGCAGGGCGACGACATTCGCAAACCGATCGGGGTGCTGACCGATCGTGACATCGTGCTGGAGGTCCTGGCGAAAGACGTGGATCCGCATGCAGTGACGGTCAAGGATGCGATGACGCGTCAGCCGCTGGTGGCGAGTGAAGATGACGAACTCAGTGAAGCGCTGCAGGCGATGCGCATGGCGGGCATTCGTCGCGTACCGGTGGTCGACTCTCGCGGTGCGCTCACCGGCATCTTTGCGCTCGACGACGGCATCGACCTGATCACCGGGCTGCTGTGCGACATCTCCGGCTCCATCAAGAGCGAGCAGCGGCAGGAGTGGCGGGCGCGAGCCAGCTGAGACCGGCCCGCCGCGGCGCCAAAACCAAATATTCCTAATCGTTGCGGCGGGCCGGCGCTTCGCTGGCCACAGGCCCGGCAGACCGTCGGGGAGAATGGCACTTGACCAGCGGTGGATGCGGGGATATCTCCTATTCGCCGCGCATAGGGAATGGGGTCGAGACATGAATGCCATCCGCAACATTCTGGTCATTGCCGATGCGGGCGCCACGCAATCTCCCGCCACACGCAAAGGTGCGTTGCTCGCAGAGAAATTCGGCGCACGCATGGAGCGGCTCGCCTGCAGTGCCGAGCTGCATCCGCTGCGGGAAGTCGCCGAGCATTTAAAACACACCAGCGCGGATTTGATCGTGAAGGACACGTGTCATCACACGATCGCCCGTCGCACCGTGTTCTCCAATGCGGATTGGGAGCTGATCCGTGGGCTGTCGGCGCCGGTGTTGCTGACCAAGCCGAATGAATGGTCGCGCCTGCCGAAGCTGCTGGCCGCCATCGATCCCGGGCATGAGGCCGAGGCGACGGCGCTGGATCATTGCATTCTCGATCGCGCCGCTCAGTTCGCAGAGGGCCTCGCCGGCCAGCTGCACCTGGTGCATTCCTATCCTTGCAAAGTGCCGGTGGTTGCGCCGATCGTGGCTGGTCCGCTGCTGACAGCGAGCCTGTCGCCGGAAGCGCTGGCAGCAGAGCACGCGGCAAAGTTCAAAGTACTCACCCGGCTGGCGAGCAAATATTCCCTACCGCCTGCGAACATTCATCTCGAAGTGGGCGGCGTGCGCGGCTCGATTTGTAACGTCGCGGCGCAAGTGCATGCGGACATCGTGGTGATGGGAGCGATGTCTCGCACCGGCCTGGCGCGAGCCTTCATCGGCAACACCGCCGAGGAAGTGCTGGAGCGCTTGCCATGCGATGCGCTGATCGTGAAGTCGTGAGTTGTCGTTACCCGCGTGGCGGAACCTTCAGCGCTCCGGTCGATTATAGGAGCGCATGCCAGAAGGTCCGTCGCTAGTCATCCTGCGCGAGCAGGCACAAATATTCGATGGCAAACGGGTCGTCGCCGTCGAAGGCAATTCCAAGATCGACCAGCCACGCATGGTCGGCCAGCGCATCGTCAGCCTGCGCACCTGGGGCAAGCATTTCCTGATCGAGTTCACCGGCTTCACGCTGCGCATTCATTTGCTGATGTTCGGTCGGTACTGCATCAACGAGAGGAAGCCCGACAAGCCCATCCGCATCGGCCTGCGATTCCCGCGCAAACAGGAGCTGAATTTTTACGCTTGCGCCGCGCGCTACATCGAAGGCGACCTCGACGACAGTTACGACTGGAGCGCGGACGTGATGTCAGATCGCTGGGATCCGGCAGCAGCGCGTAAGAAACTTCGCGCGATGCCCGAGACGCTGGTCTGCGACGCGTTGCTGGATCAGAACCTGTTTGCCGGCGTCGGCAACATCATCAAGAACGAGGTGCTGTTCCGGATCAAGGTGCATCCGTGCTCGAAGGTCGGCGCGCTGCCGCCGGCGAAGCTGAAGCAGCTGGTGGAGGAGGCCCGCAACTACAGCTTTCAGTTCCTGGAATGGAAAAAGGCGTACGTGCTGAGAAAGCACTGGCTGGTCCACAACAAGGGCGTCTGTCCCCGCTGCGAGATCAAGCTGACGCGCGACTACCTGGGAGTCACCAACCGCCGCAGCTTCTTCTGCGAACGGTGCCAGGTCCGCTACACGCCGCCGCCCCGGGCGCGGCGGAAGACGCCGAAGCGAGGGTTTGTTACTATCGCGCGCCCTTGAAACGCTTAGGCCTCCGGCCAAGCCCTTCGGAATCAATCGTTTAGGGATCAAACCCGACCTTTCCCATGCTGCAAAACATCCGCGACAAGATCACCGGCTGGGTCGCCGCCATCTTC
>CAMLEO010000407.1 GCA_946478975.1 uncultured Steroidobacter sp. | reverse complement strand
CTTGCCCTCGCCGCCGGCCTTCGCCGTGAGCGTGAGCTTGAAGCCTTCGAGCTTGGCGGCACGAGCCTGCGCGCTGCTCAGCTCGTCCTTCGCGACCTTTTCGAACTCGGCGCGACGGGCTTCGAACTTGGCGATGTTTTCCGGCGTCGCCATCGTGGCCTTGCCCTTGGGCAACAGGTAGTTGCGGCCGTAGCCGGGCTTCACTTTGACGCGATCGCCGATGTTGCCGAGGTTGGCAACCTTCTGCATGAGAATGAGTTCCATGACTTTGCCCCGTTCAGATCAAACCGCTCAATACCAAAAATTCAGACAGCGCTGGTGCCGTTACGCACGCCCGGGCGCAGCCAGTTGTCGGCGAAGCCCCAGATCGCGAGCATGAATACCACGATCGAGCCCACCGGGAGCACGATCAGCAGCACGTATATTGCCACCAGCCAGCCCCGATCCATGCGCCCGATCGCCTTGCTGCGATGAGCGGCGGCCAGGCCCTGAAACGTCAGCGCCGAGAACGCCACCCAGACCAGCGATGCAATCAACGGCGACTCGCTCACCAGTGCGACGATGAACAGCACCGTCGTCACGATTCCGAGCGCGCGGCCGAGCCGCAGGCGCCGATATTCAATGCCGAATGCGCCGGGCGCATCCAGCAGGGTCTGCCACCATCGGCCGAGCAGCGTGGCCCCGAAAACCGCGGCCAGCGACAAGGCGGCCAAAGCGCCCCACATGGTGCGCGACCAGACTTCGATCAAGTTGCGGTCACGCTCCACCGGCAGTCCGGCAGTCGCCCACGCGGCCTCGATCTGCTCGCGCCACATGCCGACCGGGTCCTGCAGCGACAAATACACCACTGCCAGCACCACCATCAGGCCCAGCATCACGACCTGGAACACCAGGTTCAGCGAGCCGGTCCCGCGCAACAGCCAGCCGGCCAGCACCGGTCCGAAAAACAACACGCCGATGCCCAGCGGCAGCCAGCCGCCCGGATGTTCCGTCGACAGCACGACCCAGCTTGCCGCCGCGCCCGCGGTCAGCGCCATGGCGAACGCGTAACGAAGATCGAAACGCAGCGCCACCAGTACGGCGATCGCGCCGGCGACGATCAGGAACGGCAGCGGCATCTGCGGTGAAAGCGCTCCGGCGATGGCGCTCGCGATAGCGGCGCGCCACGGATGTCCCGTCAGCCAGACAGCGATTGCACGATGCATGTATGTGCCTCGCCCCGAATTGGACGGGACGAGGCGCCGAACCTAAAAAAATCAGTGCTGGTCGGTATACGGCAGCAACGCGAGATAGCGCGCGCGCTTCACCGCGATCGCCAGCTGCCGCTGGTAGTGCGACTTGGTGCCGGTGATGCGGCTCGGCACGATCTTGCCGGTCTCGGTGATGTAGCTCTTCAGGATGCCGAGGTCCTTGTAGTCGATCTGCTCGATGCCTTCGGCGGTAAAGCGGCAGAACTTACGACGGCGGAAAAAACGTGACATGGTGAACCCTCGAATGCGTGAACCGATGGACCGTCAGGCAGACGCCGGAGCGCCTTCCTCTTCGTCGTCGCGCGCGAAGCGCTCGTCGCGCTCCTCTTCGCCCTTCGCCATCGGCGAGGGCTCGGTGACGGCCTTGTCCATCTTGATGACCAGGTGACGCAGCACTGCATCGCTGAAGCGGAACGCGCCGGTGAGCTCGGCCAGCGTCTTGCCGTCGACCTCGATGTTCATCAGCACGTAGTGGGCTTTGTGGACCTTGGCGATCGGAAACGTCAGCTGCCGACGGCCCCAGTCCTCCAGGCGATGCACGGTGCCGTTGCCGGCCGCGATCATGCTCTTGTAGCGTTCCAGCATCGCCGGAACCTGCTCACTCTGGTCGGGGTGCACCAGAAAAACGATCTCGTAATGTCGCATTGCTGCTCCTTGTGGATATGCCACCCGGTTCGAGAAGGCGGTGTGGCAAGGAGTTAAAAGGGCCGCGGATAGTAACGGAGCGCCCGCCACGGCGCAAATCCCCGCCCGTTCAGGGATTGCCTGAGCACCCTGGCGCGTACAAATCGCACCCGCAAACCGTCAAGTCGGCGCCCCTTCCGGCCGTTAACAGGGCTGGACACCGGATCTGGCGACCACTGTGAGCGGCACCTACAACCCCTGGCTAGTCACGCTATCGTTTCTGGTAGCCGTCTGCGTTTCCTATACGGCGCTGACGCTGGCCTCGCGAGTCGCGACCGGGCACCGCAAATACGTGCGCATGTGGCTGGCCGGCGGCGCATTCGCCATGGGCGTGGGCATCTGGTCGATGCACTTCATCGGCATGCTGGCGTTCTCGCTGCCGATTCCCCTGTCTTATGACGTGCTGAAAACCTTGGGGTCGCTGCTGGTTGCGATCCTGGTCGCCGGGTTCGCGCTGAGCATCGCCAGCCGCGGACAGGTGAGCCTCGCGCGCATGGGCAGCAGCGCGGTGCTGATGGGCTTGGGCATCGCCGGGATGCACTACTCCGGCATGGGCGCGATTCGCATCTATCCGCTCATTACTTACGAGCCGCGACTGCTCATCGCCTCCATCGTCATTGCGATCGTCGCATCGTTCGCGGCGCTGTGGTTGTTCTTCCGTCTGCGGGGCGGCGCTTCGTGGCGCATCGTTTTGCAACGTGCGTTCGCCGCGATCGTGATGGGAGCGGCGATCACGGGCATGCACTACACGGCGATGTTTGCTTCCCAGTTCGCGCCCGATTCCTACTGCGTCGGCGCGACGCCGACCAGCAGCTTCTGGCTCGCGCTGCTGATCGCCGGCTTCGCGTTGGGACTGCTGCTGATCACGATGATTCTGCTGATGTACGACGCGCACATGGAGTCGCGCTCGCGCCAGCACGCGAGCGCCTTGCAGGATGCCAATGCCCGCCTGCAACACCTCGCCACGCACGACACGCTGACCGAACTGCCGAATCGTTTGCTGCTGGATGATCGACTGTCGCAGGCCATCGCTTATGCCGACCGTCGCGACGGCCGCTTTGCAGTGATGATGATCGACCTGGATCGCTTCAAGCTCATCAACGATTCGCTCGGCCATCACGGCGGCGATGAGTTGTTGAAGGAAGTCGCGAATCGATTGCGCGGCACGCTGCGCAAGAGCGACACGCTCGCGCGCACGGGCGGCGACGAGTTCGTGATGATCGTCGATGAAATCGAAAGCTCGGCACAGGTGGAAATGCTGGCACAGCGCGTGGTCGCCGCGTTTACCAAGCCGTTTCATATTCTCGCGGTCGACATTCACACCGCGCCGAGCGTTGGCATCAGCACGTACCCGAGCGACGGCACGACGCCGGATCAGCTGATCGTGCACGCCGACGCAGCGATGTATCACTCCAAGAAAATCGGCGGCAACGTCTTCACGTTCTTCACGCCGTCGATGAACGCGTTCGCGCAGCAGCGGCTGCAAATGGAGAACGGCCTGCGCCGGGCGTTGGCGCAAGGCGAGTTGGAACTGCACTACCAGCCCAAAGTCGACGTGAACACGGGCGTGATCAGCAGCACCGAAGCGTTGATTCGCTGGCGCGATCCAAAGCGCGGCCTGGTGCCTCCGGGTGAATTCATTCCGCTCGCCGAAGAGACCGGACTGATCCTGCAGATCGGCGAGTGGGTGCTGCGCGAGGCGTGCCGGCAGGCGCGCCAGTGGCAGGTGAACGGCACGCCGCCGGTGCGCGTCGCCATCAATATGTCGGCCCAGCAGTTCAAACAAAAGAACCTGGTGCAGATCGTGCAGTCGGCGCTCGAAAACGCCAACCTGGAACCGAAATACCTGGAAATCGAGCTGACCGAAAGCGCGGTGATGCATAACGCCGCCGCGTCGGCCGCGGTGCTCGAACAGCTCAGCCGCCTCGGCGTGCACATTTCCATCGACGACTTCGGCACCGGCTATTCGAGCCTGAATCACCTGCGGCGCTTTCCGCTCGACAAGCTCAAAATCGATCGCAGCTTCATCAAGGACGTGCTCGCGAACACCGAAGATGCCGCGATCGTCGAGGCGATCATTTCACTCGCGCACAGCCTGCGGCTGAAGGTGATCGCCGAAGGCGTCGAGACCGAGGCGCAGCTGGAATTCCTGCGCACACTCGGTTGCGATCAATATCAAGGTTTCTATTGCAGCCCCGCCGTGCCCCCGCAGGAGTTCGCAGAGATGATGCGCACTCGGAACGTCGGGAAGTTCGATCCGCTGGCCACGATGAGCCGGTTGTATGTACCGCTCAAGCGAGCCAAGGTTTCCTGATCAGCCGCGCTGGCGGACTGCTTCGTAGAGCAACACACCGGCGGCGACGGAAACGTTCAAGCTTTCCACGATGCCTCGCATCGGGATGCTGACCAGCGCATCGCAGTTCTCGCGCGTGAGCCGTCGCAAACCCGCGCCTTCTGCGCCGAGTACGATGGCGAGCGGCCCGGTCAGTTTCGCGCCGTATAGCGAATGCTCCGCCTGATCGTCGGTGCCGACGATCCAGATCTCACGTTCTTTCAACCAACGCAGCGTGCGCGCGAGATTGGTGACTTGAATCAGCGGCACCGCCTCTGCCGCCCCCGATGCCACTTTTCTCACCGTCGCTGACAATCCAGCGGCGCGATCCTTCGGCACGATCAC
>CAMLEO010000406.1 GCA_946478975.1 uncultured Steroidobacter sp. | reverse complement strand
GGAACACCGTTGCCCGAAGTGTTCATCCGCCGTTTGCACGCGCATACCGATGGTTTACCGCTGTTCGTCGCGAACGTGGTCGATAGCATCGTCAATCAACTGCCCGGTGAGCCCCAGCAGCGCGACGAGTGGTTGCGCGCCAGCACGGACACGCCGCTGCCCGTGCCCGACAGCCTGACCGGCATCGTCGAGAAACAAATCGCGCGGCTGCCTGAAGACATGCAGGCGATGTTGTGTGCCGCGAGCGTTTGGGGTATGGAATTCAGCGCCCACGCGGTGGCGCAGATCGTGCGTCGAGACCCGATGTGGGTCATCGAGCAATGCGATGCGCTGGTCCAGCGCAAGCTTTGGCTGAATCATGCAGGCATCGCCGAGCTGCCCGGCGACGATTTCGACTCGCGTTATTCCTTCAGCCACGCGTTGTATCAACACGTTTTCTATCATCGGCTGTCGCCGTCGCAACGGGTGCAGTACCACCGCCAGGTTGCACGAGCGATCACGGAGCATCCAACGACGCACACCGCAACGCCCGCCGTGCTCGCATCTCATTACGAACGCGGCCATCAGCCGATGCTCGCGATCAGGCAGTACGCCGAGGCGGCGGAGATCGCGATTCGTCACTTCGCTCCGCTGGATGCCGAGAGCTTGACGGCACGCGGGTTACGTTTGTTACAGACGTGCAAGGAAGGGCCCGAGCGCATGGATATGGAAGTGCGCCTGATGTCGAAGCGAGGTGTGGCGTGCTCGGTGCTGTTCGGCGTCGGCTCACAACAGGCACGGATTGCATTCGAGCGCGCTGGCGCACTGTGCGAGGCGCTGCCGGAGAATCCCGATCGTGCGCTGCTGATGAATGGCATGGGCCTGACGCTGTTCATCCGTGGCGAGTACGACCAGGCGGCCGCGCTCGCGCAGCGCGTATATGCGATGTCCGAGCGCTATCAAAATCCGGTGCTGGTTGTGTTTGCGAGCAATCTTCTGGGAATGATTCACGGCGTGCAGGCTCGGCATCAGCTCGCTTGTGACCATCACCGGCGCGGCCTGGAAGCGTGTCGACGCATTCCCGATCACGTGCTGCTGGCATCGTTCGTCGTCGACCCGCTGGTCTCGGTGCGGGCGAACGGGGCGCTGCCGTTGATTCATCTGGGACTTGCCGATCAAGCGCGAGAGCAGATTGAGCTTGCATGCGCGCGAGCAGAAGCGACTGGCCAGCCGACCGCGCGCATGCTGGCGCTGTGGATCAAAGGCATGATTGCTGTCCGGCGCGAAGAGCCGCAGGAAGTCGCGGCCATTGCAGAGCAGTTGGGTGCTGTCGTCGAACAAAACATGCTGACGCATGGTGAAGGCCCGGCCCGCTGGCTGAAAGGATGGGCAATGGCTCATCTTGGCTCGCCGCTGGAGGGATATCGCCTGATCCGCGACGGCTATCGTTCGCACGAACGTCACGGCGCCTTCGCCGGCAATACCGAAACCCTTTGTTATGCCGCCGAAGCGCTCATGCTGGCCGGCGATTGGGAGGGTGCCGGGCGTCAGCTCGACGAGATGGCCGCGCTCGCTCAACGCATCGATGAGCCGGCGCAAGCCTGCAACCTGCTGCTGTGTCGGGCGGGGATCGCAACCGCTCGCAAGGAGCCGGCGAGCGCACGCAAGTTGATGGACGAAGCCCTGGTGACGGCGCGGGCTCAAGCCTCGCCGTTCTATGAGCTCAAGGTGCTCACCGCGATTTGCGAACACGAAAGTGCCGGCCCAGACGAGCGGCAAGCCCTGCGTGAGAGTTACGCAGCGCTGCCTGAAGGACACGACATGCCGATGGCCAGGCGCGCCGCGGCGCTGCTCCGAAACTAAATCCCGACCGTTTCCCGACCGCTTCCGGACGACTCCCCGGCCGGTCGCTCGTACGCTGCCTTCAGTCCCGAAGGCCACACGAGCAGTTCCATGGTTCTCAGCTCCCAAAGCAGCTTTCCGCACCAGCGCGCTTACGTGCTGAAGCTGCATCGCGACGCCTCCCCCCGTCAGGGCCGGCTCCTTGGACGTCTCGAACACGTGGCCTCGGGACACCAATACCCCTTTACCTCGGGCGAGGAACTGCTCGCCCTGCTGATCGAAGCTGTCGAGCAGCACGATCGGACCGCTCCGGAGGATTTGTCATGACTGCGATTTTTCGCCAGCAACCGACTGTGACCGATTACGACGGCCGGTCGTTGCGTGTTGGCGCGAGGCTGCCGCGACCTATGTTTGACGGCGCGCGGCGTCGTGCCAACCCGGCGGCTGTTGGAATGCTTGCAATTGCGTGCGCGAGTGTTCTTGCCGGCTGCGTTTCCATGCCCGGCCCAGACGCTCGACCGCAGATGCCGCCAGTCTCTGATTTTGCGACCGAGCAGTCGTTCTCAGCGCCGGCAGGTGAGTGGCCGAACGAGTCGTGGTGGACGGCTTATCACGATCCACAGCTGAACTCGCTGATCGCCGAAGCGCTTGCCGGCTCGCCGACTCTCGCGATCGCCCAGGCTCGCTTGAAACAAGCGAACGCCGTGGCCGCGATCGCTGAAAGTGCGCTCGCACCTCAGGTCAACGCCAACGCCTCTGCGACGGAGCAGAAGCAAAGTTATAACTACCTCAGCCCTCGCGCCGTCACGCCAGAAGGTTGGAACGACGTCGGCTATGCCGCGCTGAACTTCTCCTGGCAGCTCGACTTCTGGGGCCGCAATCGCGCAGCGTTAGCCGCCGCGACTTCGGATGCGAACGCGATGCGTGCCGACGCCGCGCAGGCTCGACTCACACTGGCAGCCGCCGTGGCTTCGGCTTATGCGGAGCTGGCCCGTACCCACGCCGCACGTGACACGGCCGCCGCAGCGCTGGAGGTTCGAACCAAAACCGCGGATCTGTTCCGACGCCGTCACGAAACCGGCCTGGAAACACTCGGCAGCGTTCGCCAGCTCGATGCACGCCGTGAGAGTGCGGCCGCTGATCTGCTCGCGCTCGACGAACAACTCGCGTTGCAAAGGAACAAGCTCGCAGCGCTCGTGGGCGCCGGACCGGATCGAGGCCTCTCGATCACGCGACCGACGCTGACGCTGACACATGCCTTTACGTTGCCCGAATCGATCGGCACCGAGCTGCTCGGCCGCCGGCCGGACATTCGCGCCGCTCGCATGCGAGCTGAAGCCGCCTCGAAGCGAATCGATCAATCGCGAACCGCGTTCTATCCGAATGTGAATCTCACCGCGCTGATCGGCGCGCAGTCGCTCGGGCTCGATATGCTGACCCGCGAAGGCTCGTCGACAGGAAACGTCGGCCCCGCGATATCGCTGCCGATCTTCAACGCCGGCCAGCTGCGCAATCAGTATCGCCGGAGCGAGGCGGAGTATTCACAGGCGGTCGCTGAATACGACCGAGCCATCATTCAAGCGCTGCAGGAAGTCGCCGATGCCGCGACCAGCCAGAAAGCGCTCGGGCCGCAACTCGAACGCGTCGACCATGCAGTGACAGCATCGCGCGAGTCCTGGCGCATTCGAAACAATCGCTACGAAGGCGGACTCGCGACGTATCTGGACGTGCTGACCGCCGAGGATTCGCTGCTGGCGAACCTGCGTCAGCAAAGCGATCTGCAATCCCGCTCGTTGTCCCTGGACATCGCGCTCACGCGCGCCTTGGGCGGCGGCTACTCGAATCAAACTTTATAACCGAACCTCGAAGGGAGAATTTTATGACCACGCATCAACCCGAAGTCCTGGACGCCGCGGCGGCGATCACCGAGGAAAGTCACAACCGTGCACGGCGCAAGAAACTGTTGTTCGCGCTGGCAGGTGTGGTGAAGCTCGTCGCCATCGGTTACGGCTGTTACGAATATTTCTATGCCTCGAACTTCGTCTCGACCGATAACGCATACACGGCGGCCGAAGTGGCGCAGGTGACCCCGGCGGTCGGTGGCATCGTTCGCGACGTGCGCGTTGCCGACACTCAACGAGTTCGTGCCGGCGAGGTGTTGGTCACATTGGACGATACCGATGCGCGCCTCGCGTTGGCGCAAGCAGAAGCGGAGCTGGGCAGAGCAATCCGCCGCGTGCGTGGTTACGTTGCGACGGATTCCAACCTCGCCGCCCAATTGAACGCGCGAGCGTCGGAACAGCAGCGAGCCCAAGCTCAACTCGAAGCCGCCAACGCGGATTTCGAACGAGCCAAGATCGACCTGCAGCGTCGTGAAGCATTGGCCGATACAGGTTCAGTGTCGGGCGACGAGCTGACCAAGGCGCGCAATGCATTTCAAACAGCGCAGGCGAACGTCACAGCGGCACGAGCCGCATCGGCGCAGGCACGCGCGAACTACGCTGCTGCGATGGGATCGCGCGAAGCGAACGCTGTGCTGATCGCGGACGCGACGGAACAAACCAATCCGGAAGTGGCGCTGGCCACCGCACGTCGCGATCAAGCCCGAGTGAATCTGCAGCGTACCGTCGTTCGGGCGCCGGTGGCGGGCGTGATTGCACGTCGCTCGGTGCAGATCGGCCAGCAGGTGCAGGCGGGTGCGCCGTTGTTGTCGATCGTGCCGCTCGACCAGGTGCACGTGGATGCCAACTTCAAGGAGGTGCAGCTGGAACGCGTGCGCATCGGCCAGCCGGTCGAGATCGTGTCCGACTTGTACGGCGGTTCGGTGACGTATCACGGC
>CAMLEO010000405.1 GCA_946478975.1 uncultured Steroidobacter sp. | reverse complement strand
CGAGCCAGCCCGAGGTCAATGCCAAAAGTGAATACTAGGCAATAGGAAACAAAATCATGCTGAGGAACGCGAGCGACGAGCCGATGACAGCGCCGGCCGCAACGTCGGTCGGGTAGTGCAGCCCCAGCACGACGCGCGACGCCGCCACCAGCGAGGCGAACGGCACCAGCAGCCAGGCGAGCTGCGGGAAGCTTTCCGTCGCCAGGATGGTGAAGCTCACCGCGTGCAGCGTGTGGCCGGACGGAAAGCTGTAACGATCCAGCGCCGGCGTGCCCGGCACGATGCCGGCGAGAGAAATATACGGACGCTCGCGCACCAGCCGCGACTTCAAATATTTGTACAGCAGTACGCCGACGACGCCGACGATGGCCATGCGCACCGACGGCAGGATGGCCTCGGCGCCGAAGAACACTGGCAATAACAGAATCAGGATGTACCAGAAGACACCGTCGCCGAGCTTGCTGACGGCGCTGAACACGTCACGAACGACCCGGCGCCGCTGGCAGCCGCGGTTCAGACGCAGGCACCAGGCATACTCGTACGCATCGACCCTGCGGAATATTCCATCTGCGGTGGCCATGACTTTCGCCTCGCTATACCTTGGCGAGCGGTACTTTGGACCCCGCATGCTGCGAAGCCTTGACGGCAGCGTGACAGTTGTGTGATGGCGCGCCTGAAAACAGCGCGTTTCCAGGTAATTTCCGCGGCCGCGGGCGGCTCCGCTAGAATATGACAGCCGCATTTCAGCCGTTGCTCCGATTCCACCCCCATGCGCCTGCTGCTCATCGAAGATCACCGCGACATCGCCGCCAACATTGCCGAGTTCTTCGAGGCGAGCGGCGACAGCGTCGAGCACGTGCTGGACGGCGACCGAGGACTGCAGCTGGCCGTGTCCCAGAGTTATGACGCCATCGTGCTCGACCTGATGCTGCCGGGCCTGGACGGGCTGGCGCTGTGCCGGCAGCTGCGGCAGGCCGGCCACACGCGCGTGCCGGTCCTGATGCTCACGGCGAAAGACACGCTGGACGACAAGATCCAAGGCTTCGAGGCCGGCGCCGACGATTACCTGGTCAAGCCGTTCTCGCTCGCCGAGCTGAGCGTGCGGTTGAAGGCACTCATCCGTCGCGCCACGGTTCAACCCGCCGCTCGCGTGCTGAGCGTCGGCGATCTGAGTTTCGACCTGGACACGCTGGAAGCCGAGCGCGGCGGCGAGCCGATCAAGCTCAATCCCACCACGCGCCGGCTGCTGATCGTGTTGTTACAAAACTCGCATCGGGTGGTGACGCGCCAGGAGCTGGAGCGCGAGCTGTGGGGCGATCAACCGCCGCAGGGCGATTTCCTGCGCGCTCACATGCATGCGTTGCGCACGGCGATCGACAAGAATTTCGCAACCAAGTTATTGCACACGGTCCATGGCACCGGTTATCGACTTTCGGCGGAACCGCTTCGCCCGTAGGGCCAGCGAGCGCCTCGCGCAGCTCAGCCTGCGCGCTCGAATCGCCGGCACCATGATCGCGCTGCTGGCGATCGCCGGATTGATTTTGAGCGCCTTCGCCTACCTCGCCGACGAGCGCCTGAAACGCAACATCACTTTGGATCTGCTGTCCGAGGAGCTCACGCACTTCGAACAACGCATGCATGCCGATCGCGGCGCCGAGCCGCTGCGTTCGGCGCGATTGAGTATCTATCGCTCCAGCGACATCGCCGAGCTGCCGCGAAACATCGCCCGCCTGAAGCCCGGAGAAATGCATCGCGTGAAGTCCGGTCGTCACACGCTCGAAGTGCTGGTGCGCGATGGCGACTTCGGCCGCCTCTACATCACTTACGATGTCACGACGTACGCCACGCAGGAAAAAATTGCGCTGCTGATCCTGGGCCTCGGCGTGGCCGCGGTCGTGATCATCGCGGCTGTGGCAGCAACGGCAATTTCACGTCGGCTGGTGGAGCCGATTACCGTGCTCGCGGATCGGCTGACGCAAATCGATCCCGGGCAACGGCACGTGCGCATCGGGGCGCAATTCGCCGGCAACGAGCTGGAGCCGATTGCGCGCTCGGTCGATACTTTCATGGAACGACTCGATGGCTTCGTCGAACGTGAGCAATCGTTCACGGCGACGGCGAGTCACGAATTACGCACGCCGCTCGCTGTCATGCGAGGAGCCGTTGAATTGCTGGAGACACAGACTGTCGGCCGGCCGGGTGCGAACAAAGCCATTGCACGTATTCAACGGGCCGTGCGCGAGATGACTGAATTCACCGACGCTCTGCTGGCCTTGTCCCGCGAGCCGCACTCGGTGGCGCCCGCCGAGACCACGTGCGACGTGTACGCCGTACTCGCTCGCGTGATCGAAGACCAGCGCAGCGTTGCACCAGAAAAGAACATCGTGCTCGACGTTCGCGGCAGCTCGCAGCTGCGCGTCGCCGCCCCGGAAAGCATGGTCGCGATGACGCTCGGCAATCTGGTCCGCAACGCCGTCCAGCACGGCACGGGCAGCGACATCCTGTGCCGAGCCTCAGGCCGGGAGCTCGTCGTCAGCAACGCCGGCGCCCTGCCGGCGGGCCAGTTGGAAAACATTCCGCCCCGCTTTACGACGCATCCCAGCGGCCACGGCATGGGCCTGTACCTGGTCCGGCGCATCTGCGAGCGCTACGGCTGGGCCATTCGCCTGGAAAATGCCGGCGGCGGCGTGACGGCGACGCTGGCCTTCGAGCCGGCGGTCAGCTAGCCGCTGTGATAGCATTCGCCCCCCAAAAAATGCCCCCAATCTTGTAAAGACCAGACTCCACGGAGTTCGTCGATGTCGACCCCAGTCAAACTGAACGTGCCCCCGCAGGGGCAAAAAATCACCATCCAGAACGGCAAGCTCACGGTTCCCGACCAGCCGATCGTGCCCTTCATCGAAGGCGACGGCACCGGTCCGGACATCTGGCGCGCCTCGGTTCGAGTCATGGACGCAGCCGTGCAAAAAGCCTACGGCGGCAAGCGCAAGATCCATTGGATGGAGGTGTACGCGGGGCAGAAGTCGAACGATATGTTCAACACCTGGCTGCCGGATGAAACCGTGCAGGCCTGCCGCGACTACCTGGTTTCCATCAAGGGCCCGCTGACCACGCCGATCGGCGGCGGCATCCGTTCGTTGAACGTGGCCCTGCGCCAGATGCTCGACCTGTACGTCTGCCTGCGCCCGGTGCGCTGGTTCAAGGGCGTGCCTTCGCCGGTGAAGACGCCGGACAAGGTCGACATGACCATCTTCCGTGAAAACACCGAAGACATTTACGCCGGCATCGAATTCGAAGCCGGTACGCCGGACAGCAAGAAGTTCCTGGAAGCGTTCAAGGCTGCATTCCCGAAGCAGTTCGCGAAGATCCGCTTCCCCGAGACCTCGGGCATCGGCATCAAGCCGGTGTCGCAGGAAGGCACGGAACGTTTGTTCCGCTCGGCCGTCGAGTACGCCATCGTCAACAAGCGCAAGAGCGTGACGATCGTGCACAAGGGCAACATCATGAAGTTCACGGAAGGCGCGTTCCGTAACTGGGCCTACGCTCTGGCGGAGAAGGAATTCGCCGCGCAGGTGTACACCTGGGATCAGTGGGAGCGCACCAAGGCCGCCAAGGGCGAGAAGGCCGCGAACGAAGAGCAGGATGCGGCGAAGAAGGCCGGCAAGATCATCATCAAAGATGCGATCGCCGATATCACTTTGCAGCAGGTGCTGACGCGCCCCGAAGAGTTCGATGTCATCGCGACCATGAACTTGAATGGCGACTACCTGTCCGATGCACTGGCCGCGCAGGTCGGCGGCATCGGCATCGCGCCGGGCGGTAACATCAACTACGTCACCGGTCACGCGGTGTTCGAAGCGACGCACGGCACTGCGCCGAAGTACGCCAACCTCGACAAGGTGAACCCGGGCTCAGTGATCCTGTCCGGCGAAATGATGCTGCGTTACATGGGCTGGGTCGAAGCCGCCGACGCCATCATCAGCGCCATGGACAAGACCATCGGCCAGAAAACCGTCACTTACGACTTCGCCCGCTTGATGGAAGGCGCGAAGGAAGTGAAGTGCTCCGAGTTCGGCGATGCGTTGATTCGCAATCTGTAACTTCGCAGCTTTGTGAGCTAAAGAGGGCCCCCGCCGTGACCGGCGGGGGCCCTTTGTTTTTGCGCTTGCTGTTTGTGCGCCCTCAAAGCGCGTTGGTTGGATGCTCGCGCTCCACCAGTTTGACCAGGCGCTCCGCCTTGGCGGGATCCTCCTGGATCATTCGTAGAAACACACGGACCACGAAATCCGGCTCGGATCGGGCCTGCTCGAAATCGCGCAGACGCGCCAGACCGATGTGAAAACGGGCCGCAAATTGCGGCTGGCTCAAACCGGTTTTCTCTCGGATCAGCCTGACTTCACGCGCCAGCGCCATGCGACGCAGCTGCCGTTCGCTGAGCGGCGGATTGTCCTCGTCAGCCACGGCCTGAGCTTCAGCCTTGGCGTGAGTCACATCCTTCAGTCGCTTGCGTTCCTTATCCGTAAATCGGAATGACGCTCCGCGCTTGCGGCTAAAAGAGGTTTTGCTCATAAACTTTGCGTTCGTGGGCAGTGGCAACGCGCGCCGAGATGATCCGACAGAGATCTTCCTCCGGCACTGCATAGACAACCGTCAACACCACG
>CAMLEO010000404.1 GCA_946478975.1 uncultured Steroidobacter sp. | reverse complement strand
TTCCCCATGTCGAAGCTCTCGTGCAGCCCACCATCGCCGACGACGTAGACGTGGATGACGCCGTCTTCCACCTTGAAGAATTTCGCCGGATCGGGCGCGCCTTCCGGCACCTTCGAGGCGTACCGGACCGTCCAGCCGTTGAGATTCCGGCCATTGAACAACGGCTTCCAGGCCGCCGCATCGTCGGCCGGCATCGCGACCTGGGCCAGAACCATTCCCGCGAGTCCCGCGGCCAGCACCATGAGCTTGCGCATGCATCTCCCCCTGTGTGACGCCGGGATGATGCGTGGCAGGCGCGCCCGGCGCAAGTCGGCACGCGGCGGTGCGGACCGGCGGCCGTCCGAAAGGGCATGGCTGATGCGCCGGGTTCCGCGCGGACCGGCGTCGCGTGCTGCCGCAAGCTAACTAGTCGCGCGGCTGCCGCTGCCGGATTCGATGGTGGGTCGGGTGGGAATCGAACCCACGACCAATGGATTAAAAGTCCAGTGCTCTACCGACTGAGCTACCGACCCACTTAGGAGAGGCGGTCAGGCGCGGCGGCCTGACGGGGCGCGAATAATACAGAAAGCCGAGGCCAAGTTCACGCAGCTTTCGTCAGCGGTAGTAGCGCGTTGGATCCGGCACGCCGGCGGCCGAAAAGCCGTCCCGGCGCAGCCGGCAGGCGTCACAGCTGCCGCAGGCGCGGCCGTCGTCATCGGCCTGGTAACACGAGACTGTCAGCGAATAGTCCACGCCGAGCGCGATGCCGCGCTGAATGATCTGCGCCTTGGTCAGGTCGATCAGCGGCGCGACGACTTTGAACGCAACCGTGCCCTCCACGCCCGCTTTGGTGGCGAGATTGGCGACGCGTTCGAACGCGGCGACGAATACCGGGCGGCAGTCGGGATAGCCTGAATAATCGACCGCGTTCACGCCGATGAAGATCTTCGGCGCTTCCAGCACTTCGGCCCAGCCGAGCGCAAACGACAACATCACCGTGTTGCGTGCAGGCACATACGTCACCGGAATGCCGATCTGGGGCGATTCGGGCACGGCGATGTTTGCATCGGTCAGCGCCGAGCCGCCGATGCCGCCGAGATCGATGCGCAGCGTGCGATGCTCGTGCGCGCCGAGCGCCTTGGCAACGCGAGCGGCTGCAGTGAGCTCGGCACGATGTCGCTGTCCATAATCGACGCTGAGCGCGTGACATCGCAGGCCCTGCTCGCGAGCAATAGCCAGCACGGTGGCGGAATCCAGGCCGCCGGAAAGCAGCACGACAGCATCGTTGGCGGACATGAGTTGAATCACTTGCCGGGCGTATCGCCCCATAACACTTTATGTAACTGAACCTGCAGCCGCACCGGCAGGCGCTCATCGAGCACCCACTGCGCCAGGTCTCTGGGTTCCACCTGGCCGTAGCTCGGGCTGAACAGCACCATGCAGCGCTCGTACAGGCGCCGCGCACGAACGAAATCGCGAGCCCACTCGAAATCCCCGCGGCTGCAGAGAACAAACTTCACTTGTTCTTCCGGACGCAGCACATCCAGGTTTTCATAGCGATTGCGCGCGAGCTCGGCGCTGCCAGGAGTCTTCACATCGACGACGCGCACCACGCGCGAATCGACATTGCTCACATCGATCGCGCCGCTGGTCTCCAGCGACACGCGATAACCTGCATCGCAAAGCCGCTGCAACAGCGGGAAACATCCTTTCTGCGCGAGCGGCTCGCCGCCGGTGACGCACACGTGGCGAGTGTTGAACGACGCGACCCGTTCCAACACCTGTTCGATGGGAAACCATTCGCCGCCATAAAACGCATACGCAGTGTCGCAGTACTGACAGCGCAGCGGACAACCGGTGAGGCGCACGAACACGGTCGGCCAGCCAATGCTGTCCGCTTCACCCTGGATCGAAAGAAAGATCTCGGTGAGCTTGACGCGCGCGAGTGTGCTGGATTCGGCGGGATTCATGACATCACTGATCGAACCACTCGCGAGGCGACCGATCCGGCGACGCCGCCCGACAGCGGCGTCGCCGAACTCGATTTACCTGTTCTCGCCGTCCATCTTCGCCAGCCGCTGGCTGGCGAGGCGAGCCGCCGTGGTATCGCCAAAACGCTGTACGACCTGGGTCAGCGACGAGCGCGCCTCAGCCCAGTTCTTCAGCTCGTAATTGCAATAACCGATCTTCAGCAGCGCATCCGGAATCTTGCGCGACTCCGGATATTTCTCGACGACGGTGCGGAAGTCACGCAGCGCATCGGGATACTGCTTGGTCACGTAATGCGCTTCGCCGAGCCAGTACTGCGCGTTGTCAGCCAGTGCGCTGTTCGGGAAGCTGCTCAGGTACTGTTTGAACGCATTGATCGCTTCGGGATATTTCGCATCCTTGAGCAGATCGAACGCGGCCTGGTAGTTCGCACGATCGTCGCCTTGCGGGACCGGCAGACCGCCCGCAGGAGGCGCAGCGCCGGCAGCGGCTGCACCACTGCCCGGGCTGCCACCTTCCAGCGCCGACAGACGACGATCGATGTCGCCATACATCTCGCGCTGCTGCGTCTGGCTCTGATTCACCTGGTGCTGCAGCTCGTCGATCTGCCCGCGCAGCACGCGTGTTTCCGCCTGCGCCGCTTCGATCCGTTGTGACAAATCGAGCAGGCTCTGGTTGGCGAGCACGCGCTCGATGCGCAACAGCCGGCTGTCGAGCTCATTGAGCTTCTGCACGACCGGGTCCGCTTCCGGTGGCGTCGTGGCACAGCCCGACAGCGTGGCGATGCCGGCGATGACCAGCGCAGCCTGCAAAGACGACTTCATAACGTGTGTCATCGACCGTAGACCAATTCGACGCGGCGGTTCTTGGCATAGGCGGTTTCGTCGCTGCCCTGCACGGCCGGACGCTCTTCGCCATAGCTCACAGTGGTGATCTGATTTTCCGTGACACCCTGGAGCATCAGCGCGCGACGCACGGCTTGAGCACGACGCTCGCCGAGGCCGATGTTGTACTCACGCGAGCCACGCTCGTCGGAGTGACCTTCCAGGCGCACCTTACGCTGCGGATTGCCATTCAGATATTTGGCATGCGCCGCCACGATGGGCACGTACTCCGGCTTGATCTCCGCACGGTCGTAATCGAAATAGACGATGACGCCGGCGCTCTTCGCTGCTTCCAGCGCGGCCGCGTCGCCCGTCAGACCCGTGCCGCTCACGCTGCCGCTCGATGCGCCTCCAGTGGTCGTTCCACCCACCTCTTCCTGGGGCTGTGCGTCCGGAAGCGTATTTGGCTTCTTCGGACAGCCCGCCAG
Organism: uncultured Steroidobacter sp.; assembly: GCA_946478975.1. The sequence continues at coordinate 1,435 of CAMLEO010000404.1, read as the reverse complement.
CAACAGGCCACTCGCCGCGATCAGCATTAGCTGCGTTACACGCATCGACCCTTCTCCTCAGAATTAATTCTTACGACCCCCGGAGCCGCTGAAAAATCCGTCAGTCGCCGTTCACAGACAAAAACTGCCGCGAATTCTGCCACAACTTCGGTCCGCTCACGGCGCTTTACCGGACTTTTTGGCCCGTAAACGCGCATTTTCCAGCTCAACGCGCGAACGGTGCCCAGACCGGCTCACGCACTTCGCCCACGGTGTTGGTGAACCGCTCCGCTGTGCGCCCGTCGGTCGAGACCGTCGCCAGCACGCCCTTGCCTTTTTCCTGCGTGGCATAAATGAGCACGGCGCCGTTGGGCGCGTAGCTCGGGCTTTCATCCTGGCGCCCTTCGGACAGCACCTGCAATCCCTTCGATGCCAGGTCGATCACGGCAATACGGTAATTGCCGCGATCGAGGTGTACGACAGCGAGCTGCTTGCCGTCCGGAGAAACGCGCGGCCGGGCGTTGTAGCTGCCTTCGAAGCTGACTCGCGTGGCCCGATTCGGATTGGACACGTCGATCTCATAAATCTGCGGGCCGCCGGCGCGGTCGGAATTGAAATACAACTTCTTGCCGTCGGACGACCAGCTCGGCTCGGTATCGATGCCCGGATCGAACGTCATGCGCGTCAACACCTGGCTGTTGAGATCCAATGTATAGACGTCGACATCGCCATCCTTGCGCGACAACGTGAGCGCCAGGGTCTTGCCATCCGGCGACCAGGCCGGTGCGCCGTTGATGCCGGCGCGGGCGGACACGCGTTTGCGTTCACCGGTGCGCAATGTTTGCACGTAAATAGCCGATGCTTTGCTCTCGAACGACACGTACGCGAGGCTCTGAGCATCCGGCGACCACGCCGGCGACATGATCGGTTCGTCGGAGGTTGTGATCGTCTGCTGATTCTCGCCGTCGTAGTCGGACACGATCAGTTTGTAACGTTGCTTCGGCGGCGTGCCTTCCGCGCTGACGAACGCAACGCGGGTCGAGAACGCGCCTCGCACACCCGTCAACTGTTCGAAGATGATGTCCGAAACGCGGTGCGCGAGCGCACGCATGGAATTCGCGTTCGCGGTGAGGCGCTGCCCGGCGAGTCGCTGGCCGGTGAGCACGTTATAAAGCTCGAACTGCGCGGCAAAGCCCTGGCCATCCGGCGTCAGCTTGCCGACCGCGATGAAATCGGTCTTGAGATACCGCCAGTCCTGAAAGCGGATCTGGTCGCCCTGGGTCGGGCGGTCGATCATGTCCTTGCGATCCAGCGGCGCGAACCGGCCGCTGCGTCGCAGGTCCGCCGCCACCACTTCAGCAACGTCGAAAGGCGCGGCGCCGGTGGATTCCCAGCCGAACGGGACGATGGCGACCGGCACCGCATCCTCGGCGGACTTGGTGATCTCGATGACCAA
>CAMLEO010000403.1 GCA_946478975.1 uncultured Steroidobacter sp. | reverse complement strand
TCGAACTCCGCCGCGATGTCGGTGACGCCCCAGAGCGCCTGCGCTCCCGCATCGCCGGGCTTCGCGTCGGGCAGCAACCCCAGCGCGACCCCGCCGACCGTGAAGCCGACATAGAAGGGCTGGTCGAAATAAGGCTCCACGCCGAGCACCCGCGCGTACCACGCCTTGCCGGCCGCGAGATCCGGCGCGGGATAGAGGACGGTTCTCAGCCCGAGGATCATCGCCGGCCCTCCCGATGGGAAACGGTTCGCAGGAAATGGAGCACGTCGTCGAGCGCGAAGCCGCGCCCCTGCAGGAAGCGCACCTGGCGCGCGCGCTCGCGCTCGTCCACGGGCGCCGCGTGGAAGCGGCTCTGCCAGATCGATTCCATGCTCGAGACGCCATCCGCCGCCGCGGCCCGGAAGCCGCGCGCGATGGTCTCCTCGTCCACGCCCTTCGCGCGAAGGTGCTGCGCGAGCTTGAGCGGCCCGAAGCGCCGCGCCTTGGCGCGAATCGACTGCTCCGCGAAGCGCACGTCCGAGAGCCAGCCACGCTTCACGAGATCGTCGAGGAGGGCTTCGATATCCTCGCCCTCCGCGGCGTGCGGTGCGAGCTTGCGCTGGAGCTCCTCGCGCGAGTGCTCGCGCCGCGCGAGGAGGCGAAGCGCCCTGCCCTTGAGCGTGGGCGGCGTGCGCACGGCCACGGTGCCTGCCCGGCGCTCAGTCCGCCTCGGCCGCCTCGTGGGATTCCGGCATGCCGCCGGCGATGCCGACGGCCTCGCGGATCTTCTGCTCGATCTCCTGCGCCGTGGCCGGGTTCTCGCGCAGGAACTCGCGCGTGTTGTCCTTGCCCTGGCCGATCTTCTCGCCGCCGTAGGCGTACCAGGCGCCGGACTTCTCGACGATGCGGTGCAGCACGCCGATGTCGATCACCTCGCCCATGCGCGAAATGCCCTGGCCGTACATGATTTCGAACTCGGCCTCGCGGAACGGCGGCGCGACTTTGTTCTTGACCACTTTGACGCGCGTTTGATTGCCGACCACTTCCTCGCCGTTCTTGATCGCGCCGATGCGGCGGATGTCCAGGCGCACGGACGCGTAGAACTTGAGCGCGTTACCGCCGGTGGTGGTTTCGGGGTTGCCGAACATCACGCCGATCTTCATGCGGATCTGGTTGATGAAGATGACGATGGTGTTGGAGCGCTTGATGTTGCCGGTGAGCTTGCGCAGTGCCTGCGACATCAATCGCGCTTGCAGACCGACGTGCGCGTCGCCCATCTCGCCTTCGATTTCCGCCTTCGGCGTCAGCGCCGCGACCGAGTCGACGACGATCACGTCGACGGCGCTGGAGCGAACCAGCATGTCTGTGATTTCGAGTGCCTGCTCGCCTGTGTCCGGCTGCGAAACCAGCAGCTCCTGCACGTTCACGCCGAGCTTGGCGGCGTACACCGGATCCAACGCGTGTTCCGCGTCGACGAACGCGGCTGTGCCGCCGGCACGCTGCGCTTCCGCGATCACTTGCAACGTCAGCGTGGTTTTACCGGAAGATTCCGGACCGTAGATCTCGATGACACGGCCTTTGGGCAAACCGCCGACGCCGAGCGCGATATCCAGGCCGAGCGAACCGGTCGAGATGGCTTCGACATCGTAAGTGGCGCTGGCATCGCCCAGGCGCATGACCGAGCCTTTGCCGAACTGCTTTTCGATCTGTCCGAGCGCGGCGACGAGCGCCTTCTTGCGATTTTCTTCCATCGGGTAAGCCCTTCACTGGTGGACGGCGGCGAGGCGTCCAGTATTTTACAAACGAGACCAACGAGCCTGGCGAATATCTGTATATTTGCACAGTTATTCGCACTCCGCCACTGCTGGATTTGTGATAGGCGGAGCGGCCGGCGGTTAGGATACCAAGGGCCAGCGCCGGAGCACCGAATATTGCGAGCCGCCCGCCCCGGGCCGCGATTCGACCAGCACGAAATCGTTCACTTTCATGAGCAACGGCTGCGCCGGCTCGGCACGCCGACGCCGCGGCAGATCGCGCGCGAGCGTGATGTGCGGACGGAATTCGTGCTCGCCCATTCCTGACGATTTATTAAAGTCCGCAACTTCATCCCGCAACGAATGGCGCAACTTTTCCGCAAGCGCCGCTGCCTCCGGCGGCGTTGTCGAGGTCGTGAGACAAAGCAGGTTCGCACGTCCCCAGACTTCGGCGCGATCGAAGCTCAATTCGAATGCTGACGCGTGCGCGCACGCATCTGCTGCTTGCTGAACAGTGTCGAAGCGCGCGTTGGGAACTTGCCCGAGAAACAACAGGGTGACGTGTAAGTTTTCCGGCGGAATCACTCGCCCGCCGCTGTCGCGCGCGAGTTGCTGTGTGGCCGACACGAGGGCGCTGCGAAATTCATCCGTCGGCCAGAGGGCGAAGAACAGCCGCCGTCCGCTCGACATTCACACCTTCCGCTGAAGCTGCGTGAGCTCGCGCAGTGAGCGTGCAACCGACTGTCGCCGAATCGCTTCACGATCGCCGCTGAACGTCTCGAGCGCGACGCGCGTTTCGATCTCGCCACCCTCTCGCCACGCCCACGCGAACCACACGGTGCCGACCGGCTTGCCCGGCTGCGCGCCCGCGGGCCCGGCAATCCCGGTGACTGCCAAAGCAATGTGTCCGCCGAGCGTTTCCAGCGCGCCAATCGCCATCTCTCGCGCAGTCGCCTCGCTCACCGCGCCGTGCGAGGCCAGCGTCGACGGCCGCACGCCGAGGATCGATTGCTTGAGCGCGTTGCTGTAGACGACGACGCCGCCGTCGTACCAGCCCGAGCTGCCGGCGATATCCGTCAACAACTTGGCCACCCAGCCACCGGTGCAAGACTCGGCCGTCACCAGGCGCTTTTCGGCGTCCAGCAGATCGGCGCCCGCCAGGGTCGCCAGCCGCAGCAGCTCATCGTCGGTTGTCATGGCACGCATGCTTTAAGTTCCCAGGGGATCAACGTCAAGCTGTGCAATCCCTGATTCGACAAGCACAATCGCGTCCTTCTTACGAACCCTTTGCATGAGAGACAGTTCCCTCGCGATGTCCGCCGCCCTGGAAACCCACACCCCGTCCATGCAGCAGTACCTGCGCCTGAAGGCGCAGTACCCGAACGAGTTGCTGTTCTACCGGATGGGCGACTTTTATGAGCTGTTCTTCGACGACGCGAAACGTGCCGCGCGCCTGCTGGATATCACCCTGACAGCGCGTGGGCAATCGGCCGGGCAGCCCATACCCATGGCCGGTGTGCCATTCCACAGCGTCGAGAGCTATCTCGCGCGGCTGGTCCGGCGCGGCGAGTCGGTTGCCATTTGTGAACAGATCGGCGACCCCGCGAAGTCCAAAGGGCCGGTCGAGCGCCAGGTCGTGCGCGTCGTCACGCCCGGCACGGTGACTGACGAGGCATTTCTCGACGCTCGGCGCGACACGTTGCTTGCGGCGCTGTATCGGGAAAATCAGCGCTTCGGCATCGCCTGGCTGGAATTGTCCAGCGGCCGATTCAGCGTGATGGAAGCTGCGGGTGAAGAAGCGCTCGCCGCTGAGATCGAGCGGCTGCGGCCGGCGGAGTTGCTGGTGCCCGAATCGACCGCGCCCGCGAACATCACGACGTTCGTGCGCGAGCGGCCGATGTGGCATTTCGATCTCGATTCATGCATGCGGCTGCTGTGCGAACAATTTGCCACGCGCGACCTGTCCGGCTTCGGTTGCGCTGAATATTCCCTCGCGATTCGCGCCGCGGGCAGTTTGCTCCAATACGTTCGCGACACGCAGAAAGCTTCGCTGCCTCACTTGCGCGGCCTGCGCACCGAAGAGCGAACTGATGCAGTGCTGTTGGATGCCGCGACTCGCCGCAATCTCGAGCTCGATATGAGCTTGACGGACCGACCCGAGTGCACGGTCGCTGCGGTCTTGGATCAAACGGCGACTGCGATGGGTGGACGCGAGTTGCGCCGCTGGTTGAATCGTCCGCTGCGCGACCGCGGCGCTGTTGAATTGCGCCTGCAGGCGATTTCGACGTTGATCGACCGCGCGTTGTATGGGCCTTTGCATGATCTGCTGACGCACGTTGGAGATATCGAGCGAGGCCTGGCTCGCGTCGCGCTGAAGAGCGCGCGCCCGCGGGATTTGGCACAGCTGCGCGATGCGCTCGGCCGTCTGCCGGATCTGCAACAGCTGCTCACCGGCACCGAGTCACCGTTGCTTCGCGAGCTGGCTTCGCAGGCCGGCACGCATCCCGATATTCATGATGTGCTCACGCGCGCCATCATCGAGCTGCCTCCGCCGATCCTGCGCGAAGGCGGCGTGATCGCGACCGGCTACGACGCCGAGCTCGATGAACTGAAAAAGATCAGCGAGCACAGCGATCAATACCTGGTCGAGCTCGAAGCGCGCGAACGCGAACGCAGCGGCATCGCGAACCTGCGGCTTGGTTACAACCGGGTGCAAGGTTATTACATCGAGATCAATCGCAGCCTCGCCGACAAGGTGCCCACCGATTACCACCGTCGCCAGACGGTGAAGAACGCCGAACGTTACATCACGCCGGAGCTGAAGGAGTTCGAAGACAAAGTGCTCGGCGCGCGCGATCGTGCATTGGCACGGGAGAAACAGCTTTACGATGAGCTGCTCGATCTGCTGATCGCCAGGCTCGCGGAGCTGCAATCGTCGGCGTCCGCGCTCGCAGCGCTCGATGTGCTTTCGAATCTGGCCGAGCGGGCTGTGAGCTTGCGTTATGCGCAGCCGGAGCTTTCCGACGATCCGGTGCTGCAGATCGCGGATGACGCGACGCGACCCGGGCTGGCCGCTC
>CAMLEO010000402.1 GCA_946478975.1 uncultured Steroidobacter sp. | reverse complement strand
GCGCCGGATTGTTATAACCGCACGTCTGGCAGCCGGTGCCGCCGTCGTTCGAATAGAGCGCCGTATCTTTCTCGTCGCGAGAGAACAAGCCGCCCAGACGCAAGCTGGTCAGGCCCTGGTGCGCATCCTCGCCCTCCACTTCCAGGTCGGCACGCAGCTGAGTCACTTTGTCTTCGACGCCATAGCCGCGATAAAGCATCACGTGCTGGAACATCGGCGTCGTGCCGCCGGCGACGCCGGCATTCGGACCGCTGGTCGGAAGCACGAAGCCGGTGGTGTACGGCAGGACTGAACCATCGGACAGATAGCGAATCGTTTGCCCGGTGTAACCGAGCAGCGCCAGCTCGCTCTCGGCGCCGCCATTGGGATCTTCCTTGGCCTGCGAGTAGCTGCCGTCCAGGTTCAGCGTCATGCGATCGCCGAGCTTCCATTCGGCATTGAGGCCGGTCGCATTCAGACGCGTCTTCTTGTCGAACTTCTTGTCGTGGAAGTCGCTGGCCATGCCGACGCCCTGCGTCAGGTCGATCGCTGTGCCATTGTCGTCGGTGATGACGTTGCTCAGGTTCGACGGCGTGAACCAATGGCCAAACGAACGCGCGTCAGTCGTATTGGTGAAGCGCGAATAGAGCGTGTCCGCGGTGATCGTCAGATCGTCCGTGGCCTTGAATTGCAGCACCAACGTGCCGCCCACGCGTTTGCGATCTTCGAATGTGACTTTGGTATCGAAGTTCTGCGGGACGAACAGGTTGGCTTGCGGGTTCGATCCGGTCGCCCGCACACCGGCGCCGCCGTTGATCTGCGACGACGGCGTGCCGCCGTTGACGATCCAGCCGTCGGTCTGCGCCTGGTTCAGTCGATCCTTGCGCCGTTGATAGCTGCCGGACGCGAGCACGCCCAGGCGTCCGTCCATGAATGTATCGGTGACCAGAAACGCCGCATCCGGCGAAGTCTCATCGGAATTGTCTTCGTAATTCACATCTCCCGAAGCGGAGAACTTGAAGCCCTGGTAATCGAACGGCCGCGCCGTCTTGATGTTGATCGCAGAGCCGACGCCGCCGGACTGCAGGTACGCCACCGACGATTTGAAAACTTCGACGCCCGAGATGAGCTCCGAAGCGAGCGTGTCGAACGAAAAGGCCCGGCCGCTCGCCTGCGCCGGATCGGTCGGCGTGGCAATCTGCCGGCCGTTGAGCAGGACGGTGTTGAACTCAGGTCCGAAGCCGCGCACTGTGACAAACGCGCCTTCACCGCCGGAACGGTCGATCGAAACGCCGGTGATTCGTTGCAAAGACTCCGCGAGGTTGGTGTCCGGCAGCTTGCCGATGTCTTCGGGCGAAATGGCGTCGACGATCCCCAACGAATTGCGCTTGATCGTCATCGAGTTTTCCAGCGACTGGCGCAGGCCGGTCACGACCACGGTCTGGATCGTTTCATTGGTCGCGGGTTGCGCAGGCGGCGCGCTGGTTTCTGCCTGAGCCAGGCGGATGTAGCCCGACGAATACCTGACCGGCGCCGCGGATGAGATTGGAATCGGTACGCTGGTCGTATCGCTGCTCGCGCCGTCGGCGCGCTTTTTCCCGGAAGAAACGGGGCGAATGGTCGCGGTGTTTTCGCCGCTGTAGACCACCTCCAGCCCGGTGCCTTGTAACATCTGTTCGAGCGCAGCGTGCTTCTCGATCTGGCCGGTGACCGCATTGGCCGTTGCATTCCTGACGACATCGTAGCGATAGAGCAGCTGCATCTTCGCCTGTGCCGCGAAATTCCTGAGCGCATCCGGCAGCGGCTGCGGGCTGATATCGAAATGTGCCGGATCGGCATGCGCCCTGCCTGGCGTCGACAGCAGCAGCCCCGAGGTGCAGGCCAATGCCTGCAGGATCGCCAACCGGACCAATCGACTGCGTGTTCTCATGCCCCCTCCCTGGATCTGAAGATCTTTGTGATTCTCACGGTGCCTGTTAGTACGACCCGCGAGTTGCCCGATCCCCCCACTCTATTCGGCGGGTGCTTCGATATAGACCCGATCGCCGCCGACGCGGCGAACCCGGGCACCGAATCCATCCTGCAGCATCTTCAGCAGAGCTTCCGCTCCTTCGGGGCTGGTTTGAAAGGTGCCGCCGACCGGCAAGTGACGCAGCGAATCGTCGACCACTTCGATCTTCAACGGCGTATAGCGCCGCAGCTCGTCGACGACGTTGCCCAGCGGCTCGTCCTGGAAATACAGGCTCTTTCGTCGCCACGCCAGCGAACGGTTCAGCTCCGCTGCATTCAGCGCACGAATCACATCGGCGCTGCCCTGCGCGTCGGCCTGCTCACCGGCAGTTACAGCTGCTGCCGATGCGCCATAGGAAATATCCGACGGCGGCGACTCGTCTTCCGCCGCATCGACCATCTTGATGGTGCCTTCGCTCACCGTGACCTGCACACCGGCCGGTCGCAGATAAACATTGAATGCAGTGCCGACCGCACGCACCCAGCGATCGCCGGCGTGCACCCAGAACGGCCGCTGCACATCGTGAGCGACGTTGAAATACGCTTCGCCGCGTTCGAGATGAATCACGCGGCTGTGTTCGCTGTAGTCGACGTCGACCCGACTGTTGGTATTCAGGTTGAACGACGATCCGTCAGGCAGCATCACCGCGACCTGCTCGCCGATCGCGGTTTGAAAGCGCGTCTGCTCCTGTTGTTTGTAAGCATGCCAGGACACGCTGACGGCGATCGCTGCAATCGTTGCAGCGACGGCGCCGACCAGCCAGCGTGACGCACGCTTGGTTGGAGCGGCGGCGGCGTTCATCACTTGACCGAAATGCACGGCCCGAACCAGCGGCGCGGAGCGGACCAGCTCACCCCAGGTCGCCACCAGCTCTGCGTAGGCCTTTGCGTTGTGCGGATGAGAGCGCAGCCAGGCCTCGAATCGCTCGCGATCGTCGGCCGTCACATCGTCCGCGTTCATGCGAGCGAACCAGTCGCCTGCCTCGCGCTCGGTGTCCTCCGGATTCGGCAGCCGATGAACCTCACCCATGGTTCCGCCTCGTGGCGCTGTATTGGCTCTTCAGATATTGGTTCGTTTCGCGGATGCCGCGCGAGATGTGCTTTTCGACCGTCTTCACCGAAATTCCCAGGCGGTCCGCGACCTCCCTGTACGAGCACTCGTGAAATACGCGCAGCGTAAAGGCTGCACGACATTGCGGCGGCAGCCGATGGATGGCCTGCTCTATGAGCCGGTTGCGCTCGTCTCGCAGCAGCCCCGATTCCAGCGACTCATATTCAGCATCGACGCCCGACTCATCGCCGCTCAGCGCGTCGCGCTCCACCGTCCGTCGATGCCGGACTTCGTTTGCTGCCAGGTTGCGCGCCGTGGAAAAAAGAAAGGCCCGCGGCGTAACGATGGAATCTCGATCCCGGTAGGTCCGCAGAAAGGCTTCCTGGACGATCTCCTTCGCCGTTTCGCTGGAACGCACGAAGCGCCGGATATATCGAAGCAGCGCCAGCCGACTCTCGGCGAAGAGCTTGATGAAAGTTTCGGTGGGCGACTCTGAGGTTGGCGTCATTGCCGTGCGATCCGTCGCAGCCACCCTACCTTCCCGCGCGCTCCGCGGCAACTATTGCAACTCAGATGGGGGATTTCCGCCGCTCGCGTGTCGAATGCACTTTGCAATGTCCGAGCGTCATGTTCGAGCCGGCCATCGTTGCTGCACGTATGCCTCCAAGGTCGTCTTGCCATGCACGGTCTCGCCGAACGGCGGCACGTCCTTCTCAAACAGCGTGCGGGTCATGTTGGCGTACGAAACTGCGGCGCGCTCCGAGAAACCGAAGCCCTTGAATGTATCGACCCAGTCGCGCTCTGGAATCGTTTGCACTTTCACAGCCCGACCAAGCACGGCGGCAAACGCGGCAGCGACATCCGCCGACGAGTAATGAGCCGGCCCTTCGACGTAAATGCACTGGCTGCTCTCGATCGGCGCCATCATTAGATCCGCGGCGGCGACGCCTAGATCGTGAGGCGCAACCATGCGGAACCTCAGGTCGGCGGGAAAGAATGTTTTGAGCACGCCTTTATCCCTGGCCATGCCAAACGAGCTGTCCCAATTGCTCATGTAATAAGCGGCGCGCAGCACGCTGGTGGCAATGCCGGTGCGCTTCAGCCCCTGCTCCATTTCATAGAGAACATTGAGATCGCCCATCAGCTCGCCGGGACGCGCACCCATGGTCGAATGCGCCACCACCTTCTTGATTCCCGATCCTTCCAGCGCCCGTAACATGCACGCGACGGTCTCGCGCTCGCACGCTTGCGTATCGGTCTCCGGAGCGGCCGGCGGATTGAGCATATAGAGCCGCTCGCCCTGCCGATAAGCCTGCCTCAACGCATCCACATCGCGAATGTCTGCAACCAGAACGCGAGCCCCGCGTGCTTCGAGCGCACTTGCTTTGGCTCGGTCGCGCGCCACGAGCGCGACTTGCTGACCCCGAGACAAGAGCGTCTCGACCAGCGCGGAGCCCACGTGACCGGTGCCACCGAGAACAATATACATCCGTGCCTCCTGAACCGTTGCAACCTCGTTTTGAGCAAAGCTGCAACCCGTCCGTGGGTTCCCTCGGTCGCACCGATTGCGACGCCTCGCTTCCAAAGGAACACTCGCTGCCGAGCTCTTTGCCGGGATTATTGGAGCAGGTTCAAGAACGCGGTGATGACCAGCGCGTTGGCGAAATCGAGAAAGAACGCGACGACCAGCGGCGCCTCCAGGATGGCTCGGGGCGCGGGACAGAAGCTCTCGACCAGCGTCCGCATCACCGCCATGGCGTTCGCAGTTGTCCCCAGCATGAAGCCGAAGA
>CAMLEO010000401.1 GCA_946478975.1 uncultured Steroidobacter sp. | reverse complement strand
GCCGCCACCTCCACCACCGCCTCCGCAGGCAGCCATACAGATGAACGCGATGAGCACACCGATGAGGCGTAATACACGCATGCAACTATCCTTAACGCACGCGCTGGGATCTGCGCACACGTCGCCGCTGTACTTATGTTATTTGCGTGCCGGCCGTGGCAGCCGCCGCCTCCCTGGCCCTATTCTGCGAAATATTCCGCGACGCGTCGAGTGTTATAACAACTGCGCGTCGAAACTCATGAACGCAGCCAAGGCCAGGAGCGGAATCGCCAGCGTCACACACATTCCCCAAGTGATGCGCTTCCGATTCCCTTGACCAGATACCCGCGCCATCTTCCCCAGCCATTCTCCTGTGAGTGCGCCGGTCACGGGCAATGCAAGCATCCAGGGCTGCAGATAAATCCACGCGATGATGAATAGCCGAAACACCGGCTCGCGCCCACCAAAGAACCCGCGGCTCAAAAAATCCGCCGTCATGGCCAGGTACACATACGTGAGCAAGCTAGCTGCAACCCCGCGCCCGGCCGAGAAGCGCGGCTCGCGATCGTGACCTGACCACGCATGAGCCATCGCGTACGCGGCGATGAACGTGATGGGCAGCAACAGCAGCCGACTTGGATGAATCAAATCGGCCGGCACCAGCGGCAGAAACACTAACGCCGCTATCGTGGCCACGCTGGCAAAGCGGCGAGACAGTGCCGCTCGTGACAGCGGCGGCGCGCCCCAGAAATCACGAGACAGCCTGAGCGCCACACTTGGCAGCCAAGCCACTTTCGAACCCCAGCCCGTACACCACAAGTGCGTGAGCAACAGAACAATCGCAATCCAATTGACTGCAATCGCGCCAGACTCAAACGAACTCATAGCAAACAATCCGACGCGCGCGTCGAAATGCCAAGGTGACGTGATTGCAACTACCTGCGATGCGTAGAAGAAGACGGCGACTGGATGCCAGCGCAGCTGACGGCGCATCCGCTGGAGCGCATACACACCCAGCGCGGACAGCCAGACGCCCGCAAAGTGCGTCGGCACTCCGATGGCCAGCCAACCCGCTCCCATCGGCAAAACATTTGATGGCCGCAGCCCAGTCGTTCCCGCGATATCCGCGAGCCACGGCGCACCGAGCGTGACGAACACACCGGCGACGACGTTCCACAACAGAATCAACGCCAGCAGCCGGTCGACATTGCGTCGCTGAAAGAGAATGAAGGGCATCGATCCAGTCAAGCAGAAGCAGCGAGCCCACGCAACGACGCAGGTCCCCGCTTCGTAACGAGCGTTTAGAACCGAACGCTGGTCACCACCGCGCCATAATTGAAATCCTCGCCGCCCGCCTGCTGGATCAAACTGCCCGTGCTGCCATGAACGAATGAGAACGTCACGGATGTGTGCTTTTCCGGCGTCCAGTCCGCGCGGACGGAACTCAAGGCCGCAACGAATGAGGATCCTGAACCGTTGCCGGCGATCAGCGGCACACCGGGTGGGCCGTAGACGGCGTCGTTCTTCGAAATCCGCGTGACCACATCGCAGCCCACGCGAAGCCGCAGCGACGGATGGAGATTGAATGTGACATTCGGCTGAATGTCCGCGGTGTTGCCAGGGTAGAACACCGGTGCGTCGGTGAAATAGCCGAGGTTGGGATAGATGACATCGAAGGTGCCGAGCCGATCGTCGCGCCGATCGTCGGCGCTCGCATATCCGAAGCTGACTCCGACGCGCGGTGCCGAATGTGCATCGAGCCGCCAGCCCACATCGCCCGCGACGCCGAATGCACGAATATCATCGGAGCCGAAGGAGCCGTACTGCCCGGAGAGTTGAAAAGCATAGTCGACGGAAGCGCTCGTTCTGCTCAGTCGCGCCCCAGCCGTTCGGCGGTGATCGCTCGCGATGCCTTCTTGATATACCGCACGCGCGCGGTCACGCGATAGAAAGAACACATTGAGGACGGGATCGTCGTTCCTCGGACCGAGCGGCCTCAGCAGCCACGCCCCCATGAACTTCTCGTTGGGATTGCGACGATCGTCGAACGCATCACGGTCGTTGAGCACCGGCCTGCCATAGAACGCCGTGAAACTCGTGCGCCCGACGCGAGTGTCGGCACGGGCCATGTCGAAGGCGAGCCGCAAATTCGCAGCCTCGCGCGTCGAGATCAGTCGATTACCTGCCGCATCCAACACCTGTCGCCCGACACGCAACGTCGTATCGCGTGGAAGTGACAAATCGACGAACGCCTGCGCGACATCCGGCTGGCTGCGATCGAACGAGCGCTCCGCCGGCTTGCGACCGGAATCCGCAGCAGCAGAGAGCTGAACAAACGTTCGCACCGAGCCGCCGATGTCCGACGGCCGTGAACGCCTCGTCGTTCGCGCGGACGCCGAAGTTCGGCGCATCGAGACTTTCGACCTTGAAGCGATACTCACCGGCCCAGGTCAAACGAAACGAATCTGCATCAGCCGCTTGGTCGGCTCGCGCACACAGCGCCGCCCCTCCCATCGCAACCGCAACGACCAGCGCCGCGGCACGTCGCTTGTCACGCATCGTCACCCGCCGCAGCGTGTACTGCTTCTCGGATGCGCTGGTACGTGCCACATCGGCAGATGTTTGTAATCGCGGCGTCGATATCCGCATCCGTCGGGTGCGGCTTCTCCGCAAGCAGCGCAGCCGCCGCCATGATCATCCCGCTCTGGCAGTAGCCACATTGCGGGACTTGATGAGCGATCCATGCCTTTTGGAGCGCATGCGAGCGATCGCTCGATAAGCCTTCGATGGTCGTGATGCGATGACCCGCCACAGCGCTCACCGGCAACGTACACGACCGCAACGGCTGACCGTCGAAATGCACGGTGCACGCTCCGCACGCAGCGACTCCACAACCGTACTTGGTGCCAGTGAGACCAAGCTGTTCGCGAATCACCCACAGCAGCGGCGTATCGCCATCCGCATCGGTGTTCACGCGTCGGCCGTTGATGATGAACGAGATCATGGACGTGCTCACGCAAAGGATAGATCGGAGTTGGAGAGCGGCAGCGAACGAATGCGCTTGCCGGTCGCGGTGAAGATGGCGTTACAAACAGCAGCATGCACAGGCACCGGCCCGAGCTCGCCCGTGCCGCCGAGCTTTGCTCCGCTCTCGATGAAGTGCACTTCACACGGCGGCGTCTCACGCAACGTCAACGGCTGAAAGCTGGTGAAGTTGGTCTGCACTGCTCGCCCCGAGTCGAACGCGATGGATGTTTTCATCCCGGACAGGCCCCACACGATGCCGCCAAGAATATTGGACGTCGCAATGCCCGGATCAAGCGTACGACCGCAGTCCGCCACCGCGACGACGCGATGAACTTTCACGAGTGAGCTTGCGACCGACACGTCCGCGACCATCGCAATCACACCGCCGAATGCATGCGCGAGCGCAACTCCGCGAGCGCGGCCCGCCGGCAACGATGTGCCCCATCCCGACTTCTCGCGCAACGACTCCAGCACCGCGCGAGCGCGAGCATTGCCTTTGGCCGCAGCGAGCCGAAACTCCAGCGGATCCGCCTTCGCTGCCACCGCCAGCTCGTCGATGAAACTTTCGAGTGCGAAGTTGTTCGGCCCGTGTCCGGTCGTGCGCCACACGGACACCGGCACGTCGAGTTCCAGCCGGTGCTGCTCGATGCGCTGATTCGGAATCTCATAAGGCACTTCGAGCAGACCTTCGACGGCCATCGTGTCGTTCGCCTCGGGCAGCGCCGCCGGTTCGGTCCAATCCTGCAGCTGCGGGAAATACACGCGCGGCACGATGTAAAGCATGTGAGATGGCGAGACCACTCGATGCGCAATCGACGTGATCGCGCCGGACGCATCCACCGCACCGGTCACTTGGTGAAGCCCTGCGGGCCGATACAAGTCATGCGTCATATCTTCTTCGCGTGACCAGATCAGCTTGACCGGGCGCTTCACGGCCATTGCGATCAGCAGCGTCTGCTTTAGAAAGTCAGCGTGCAGACGTCGGCCAAACCCGCCGCCGATCAGGGTGCGATGAATGGTGATGCGTTCAGCCGGCAAACCAGTGATGCGCATCGCGACGTTATGCGACATCTCCACGCCTTGCGTCGGCGCCCAGATTTCGCACCGTTCCGCTGTGACGTGTGCCGTGCAGTTCATCGGCTCCATGGTCGCGTGCGCTTGAAACGGCGTTTCGTACATAGCCTCAACTCGTTTGGACGCGCGAACGAGACCTTCCTCGACGTTGCCTGCAGTCTTGTGCGTAAAGAACGGCCCGGAAGCGAGCTTCTCTCGATACATCGGCGGCAACGACTGGGAGCCGGTGAGCGTGCTGCCTTCATCAGTCCATTCCAGATGAGCGGCATCGAGCGCACGTCGTGCCTGCCAGTACGTCTTCGCGACGACCGCGAGACCGTGAGGAACTTCGACGACGGCCACGACGCCGGGCTGGGATCGAAGCGATGTTTCATCATATCGCGCCAGGCGTGCGCCAAAGCGCGGCGCGCAGCGAACGGCAGCGAGCAGCATGTCCGGCACATTCACATCGATGCCGAAGACGGCGCTGCCATCAACCTTCGACGGGATATCCCAACGTGCGACCGGGCGGCCGGGAAACGGAACATCCTCGCGAAGGGCTGGTTTTTCCGGAACTTTGAGCGCGCCTGCCGCCGCTGCGACCTCGCCAAACGAGACGGTTCGACGCGTGGCCGTGTGATGGATCACTCCGTCTCGTGTAGAGAGCGAGGACGCCGGCACATCGAGTCGTTCGGCGGCAGCGCTCAGCAACATCTCGCGCGCGGCCGCACCCATGCGACGCATGATGTCGTAGAACGACGACTCGTCGGCCTCGTCCCAGGTGCGCAAACGCAG
>CAMLEO010000400.1 GCA_946478975.1 uncultured Steroidobacter sp. | reverse complement strand
GTCAAAGAGTTCCGGGAATTCGCCGTCAAGGGCAACGTCGTCGACATGGCCGTCGGTATCATCATCGGCGCCGCGTTCGGCAAGATCGTGAGCTCGCTGGTCAGCGACGTGGTGACCCCGCCGCTCGGCTATCTCATCGGCGGCGTCGATTTCACCAAGCTCGCAGTGACGTTACCCGCGATCCACGACGGCGCCGAGCCCGTCACCATTCGCTACGGAGTGTTCCTGCAGGCGACGTTCGATTTCCTGATCGTGGCGCTGGCGATTTTCATGCTGGTGAAATTGATCAATCGCCTGCGTCGGACTGAAGAAGCCAAGCCGCCTGCTGCTCCGCCTCGGCAGGAAATTTTGCTGGAAGAGATTCGTGATTTGTTGAAGCAGCAGCAGCGCTGAGATCGTGAGTTCCAGACGCAGCTTGCGCGGTGAGACGGAGCCTCACCGCGCCTCATCGTGCTAGTGGGTAATCCGTCCGCCTTCGCGATCGAATCCGGTCTGACGCACGTCTACGCCGACCGGGGTCAGCTCGGCCTGGGATATTTCTTGATCCATCTCGGTGGAAAAACGTACGGGGTCCGCTCGTCGGAGGCGACGCTGCTCGCGTGTTCCTTCGATTCGGTCGTCAGGCGACTCGTTCGACGAGGCTCGCACGTGGCACCGTTCGGTGCTGCAGAGTCGGCGGACAAGATTGCGAGCGCTTATTTGCGCGCCAGCTTTGAAGAAACGGAATCCCACGAACGCTTCTTCGGCATGAGCGCCGATGAGCTGACCGATCTCATGGCGGAGCGCGAAATAGTTTGGGCCCCCGACGGAGATGAAGCCTTCGACGATGGCAGCCACGTGCTGCACTTCGATCAGGGGAAGCAGGTCAGGCTGATCGGCTTTAAAAATCGCGACGACATCAGCGTGGCTGCATCATTGTCCGAGATTTTTCTGGATGCCGAAGAGTTCTACAACCTGCTCAATTCCTGGAAGGAAAACTTCGAGGCCGAGTGGCAATCTAGGATAGGATAACTATTATTTGACTGCGGCAAACGCCGATCGCGTGAGGTTCTCCGGATCCCCGGCCGTGCACGCAACGTTATCTTCAATACGAACGCCGCCGTACGGCTTGAACTGCTCCACGCGCTTCCAATTGATCTGCGCGCCGTGCGCATTCATGCGCGCTTGATTCAACAGCGCATCGATGAAATACAGCCCCGGCTCGATCGTCACCACAAACCCAGGTTCGAGCGTGCGGGTCAAACGCAAGTAGGGATGCCCGGTCGGGCGCGCCTTTTGTTTGCCATCGGGAGTGACGCTGAAGCCAGCGATGTCATGCACCTGCAACCCAAGCAGATGCCCAATGCCGTGAGGGAAGAACACGCTCGTCAGGCCGCTCGCAGCGGCTTCATCCCCCGACACCGTGATGATGTCGAAATCTCGCAGCACCTTGCCGATGCGCTTGTGCGCATCGAGATGAATGTGTGCATAGTCGACACCGGCGCGAACTTGCGCGCACATTTGTAACTGCTGCTTGTCCATCGCGACGATCATCATTGCGAAGTCATCGTCTCGCGCAGAGTAAGTGCGCGTCACATCCGCAGCGTAGCCGTTGAACTGCGCGCCGGCGTCGATGAGAAACGAATGCACCGGCGTTGGCGCCACTCGCTCCAAATTTTGATAATGCAGAACCGCAGAGTTTTGATTGAGCGCGACGATGTTTGGATAGGGCAGCTCATTCTCCGTCTGCCCCGACGCACGCACATACGCCATCTGGCACTCATACTCCGACCCGCCGGCTCGAAACGCCGCTTCGGCAGCACGATGCGCGCGAGCGGCCATTTGCGAAGCCTTGCGCATGCACTCCAACTCATATTCAGTCTTCGCCGCACGCACGTAATGCAGGCGATGCATGAGCGCTTCGGGATTGCGAGCCGCAAAGCCCCAATCGGCAAATCGCTCCTGCCACTCACCGACGAACGCGCAGCGAGGCAGGCCGGTGAGGTGGGCTTTGGCCTCGTCCGCTTCCCGAATGATTTCGATCTCGAAGTGCGACGTCCAAAAATCGCGCGGTGTTTCCGGCGGCTTGTACCAGTAGTCGAGCGGCTGCAGGAACACCAGCTTCAGCGGCTGCGACGGCCGATACACGATCCAGCAATCCACTGCTTCCTGCAGCGGCGTCCACAGCTTGAAGTGCGGATTGGGCTTGAACGGGTAGGGCTGGTCGTCCAGGAACTGCACGTGCAGTCCGCCGGCATAGATGGCGAGGCTTTCGAAGCCGGCGGCTGCGAGGGCGTCGTCGGTATGGCGACGGTGATGGGCGAGATGGGCGGCGTATGAAGTGCTCATGACGCTAGTTTATTCGAGATCGGGGTTGATTCGAGATCACTGCACCACGTTCACCGTCAATGTGCCCCACGGCTGATCGGCGGCGTGATAGCTCGCGACACAACGCCCGACCGCTGCAGGAATTGCACGGCCGAGTGCGCCAGTGAGCAGGATCTGCCCAGGCTCGAACTTCCACCCCTGCTCGATCATGGTGTTCACCAGAAACAGTGCGGCCTGCCACTGATCGCCGAGCGCATCGCGCGATTGGCCGCTCATCACGTCCTGATCGTTGCACGCGAGTCGCACAGCGACGGTGTTTGGATCGCGCTGCTGTGGCGAGACGAAATCGCCGAGGATGTAATTTGCCGCAGACACATCGGTGGCGATCAAGTCGACGATGTCGATCGCTTGCGGCTTGACGTAATCGATGTTCGGCAGTTCGAGCGCGGGCGCGATGCCATCGATGTGTTCGCGCAGTGCGGGCGTATCGGCGAGCGGTTTATCGATCGTCGTGCCGATGCGCATCGCGAGCTCGACTTCGATATACAACCCGTGCAGCTCGCTCAAGCGCAACGTATCCGCCGATTTGCGCTCACCCTCTCTGAATAACACACCTGCAACCGGCTGCTTGGTGTTGAAGCGAGCCTGCGCGGCAGGCGAGGTGAGTCCAGCTTTGAAACCAGAGGGGCTCGCGCCTTGCAGTCGAGTGCGCACGCTGCGCGTTTGCACGCGATACGCGGAAGCGGTTGTCAATGTTTCGTCAATGTTGGGCAGCGGCCGATGCTCGCGCCACGATGTCACTATTTCGTCAACGACTCGCTGCGGCGTCGAGCTGCATGCAGTCAGCGCGATACAGATCAATGACATCGCCGCGAGCGCGCGTGCGAGGCTGTTTTTTACAGCATTTGCGGATCTGTCTTCCCTCGGCGACTCGAATTGTTTCATGGTGATCGACTGTTTCAAACGTAAGTGAAACATCTTAGACTGCGCGCGCCGCATCGTTGAGTGGCGAGTGCTGCTCGATTGCTGTTGCGTCTATCAACCTACATCACATTGGGGTGATTGTTCACATGAACACGAAGATGATCCTCGCCGCTCTGGCCCTGTCGCTGTCGCTCGCTGCCTGCGCCAAGAAGGAAGAAGCTCCGGCCGCCGAAGCTCCTACCGCCACCGAAGCTGCTCCTCCGGCGTCCACGGAAGCTGCTCCTCCGGCTGACCAGGCTGCTCCTCCGGCCGACCAGGCTGCTCCTCCGGCGGACTCGGCGACTGCCACGCCTCCGGCTGGCGAGACCACGCCTCCTCCGGCTCAGTAATTGGGTCATCGAGCGCCGGGCGGTTCGCCGCCCGGTGCTCTTAAGGCGATCACTTATATTGCTCGGCTCGACTTCGCAGTAGTTTGTTAAGGACTCAAATTCCCGCGCCCGGTAACGTTGGCCGGCGCAGTTTACGTCGGAGGTGGCAAGGGATTCGCCAATAGCCGAAGTGCCCGTCAGCATTCGCGATGTATTGAACTCTCCGCGCGACCGTCAATGGATCCAGACTCAATACCCCGAGTACCTGGAAGATCTGTCGCAGATGAGCATGAACACCGGCGTGTTCCCCGCCAGCCGGGAGATCCAGGCCGAACTCATGGCGCGCTGGTTCGCCGACGACAGCTCCTATCCGCTCATTATTCTCAGCAACGAGCACCCGGTAGGGTTTGCGCTCGTCAGCCGTCCGCCGCGCAACCGCCGCGATCAGATCGATTTCCGCATGGCCGAATTCTTCGTCGCGCTCAAATCGCGCCGCTTGGGGATCGGCCGCAGTGCTGCTCAGCTGATCTTCAATCGCTTCGCAGGCTCGTGGGAGATCACCGAGTTCGCCTATAACAAGACCGCGGTGAGTTTCTGGCGCAGCATCCTCAACGAATACACCGGCGGCAAATTCCAGGAGCGCGTGGTGCACGGAGAAGTGCACCAGATGTTCTCGTCCGCCAATCGTCAGCGCGCTCGCTGAGTAGCGCGCCGCTAGTTCGATCGATTCCTAAGCCCGCTTCCGCGTCGGCTGCGGCTTCTTTTCCAGGATCGGCTTCAAATATTTCCCGGTGTATGAGTTCTTGACCTGAGCGATCTGCTCGGGCGTGCCGGTCGCGACGATCGTTCCGCCGCCGCCACCGCCTTCCGGGCCGAGGTCGACGATCCAGTCGGCGGTCTTGATCACATCGAGGTTGTGCTCGATCACGACGATGGTGTTGCCCTCATCGCGCAGGCGATGCAATACGCCGAGCAGCTGTTCGATGTCGAAGAAGTGCAGGCCGGTCGTGGGCTCGTCGAGGATGTACAGCGTGCGCCCGGTCGAGCGCTTCGAGAGCTCCTTGGCGAGTTTGACGCGCTGGGCTTCGCCGCCCGACAGCGTGGTCGCGTTCTGGCCGAGGCGAATGTATGAAAGCCCCACGTCCATCAACGTTTGCAGCTTCGGCGCGATCACCGGCGCGTGGCGGAAGAATTCCAGCGCGTCCTCGACCGTCATCTCCAGCACTTCGCTGATGTTCTTGCCCTTGTAGCGCACTTCCAGCGTCTCGCGGTTGT
>CAMLEO010000399.1 GCA_946478975.1 uncultured Steroidobacter sp. | reverse complement strand
CCGCACGCAGCACATGATGCACGAGATAAGGGTACAACCGCGAGCGTCGCATCAGCCAACGTTCCAACTCCGGCCGGCTCTGGCGTACGAACGTGCTCGCCCGCATGCGCCGCCGGCCCTTGCGATGTTTGCCGAAGACACGCTTGAGCCGCAAGTCATAAGCATCGGGTGTATCGAAATCGTAACGGGCGCGCTTGCGCCGGTAGTGCTCGGCAAGCGTTGTTTCATTCTCGCTGACCGGTTCGATGAGCTCACGATTCATGACCGGCGGCGGCTGGCCCGCCAACTCCCCCATCAAACGATCGACATATTCCAGCTTGTTCAGCGCCGGCCAGCCTTGATACTCGCGCCGCCAGCGGGCCTTCGGCTGCATCCAGACGGCGAAGGTCTCGGCCCAGTCTTCGGTCGGATGACTCTGCGCATACCAGTGGCCCAGGTGTAATACAAAGTCGCGACTCGCCGGGCGCGGGCTGTAGACCTCGGGATAGGGCTGCGAAGGATTGCCGAACGTTTCTCGCCATTCCTTGCGCCGACGCAGGCGATAAGCGTTGTCCAGCGCGTGTGCGAACTCGTGACGCATGATGCGCGTCAGCCAGTTGGCGTTGCCGCCCTCGACTTCATCCATCATCCGCCGTTCCAAACGCATCAGCCGCGGATGCGCCATGTAGAACGCAATCGCGATGCCGGGCACGCCATCGGGCGAGAACCATTCCTCCGACAACCAGATGTGTGGCTTGAAGCGAATGCCGCGACGTTGCAGATCGGCGCGGATCGCGTGGATGTGATGATCGATGACCGAATGGCGCAGCGTCAGGCGCAGGTCACAAAATCTCTTTTGCAACAGCTCTTCGTCGGACAGCCGCGTCCACGCAGGCTCACGCTTTTTCCGGCTCGCCATCGGTCAGTTCAATAGATGTCGGGCGAGGGAACGAAGCGCGGCTTCTTCGGGTAACTGCCGGGCCCACTCGGGCGCGATGGCGTCGATGTCGTGATGAGCGCCGCACAGCGCCCCACACAATGCAGCCGCCGACGGCGCCGCTCGCGACGATGTGACCACTCGAATCAAACCATCGTGCAACGATTTTCCCGCCGCAAAGGCATTCAACGCCACGCACGTCACGGACACACCGTCATGAGCGTCGGGGCAGACGCGCTGCCCGCGATGATCGATCAGCTCCTTCACCGGCGGCTTGAGCTGCCGACGACGCACCAGCTGCATGGCCGGACCGTCGAAACGCAGCAACGTTTGTTTATCGACGCCGGCGAATGCGTCGACGAACAGCGCCGCCCACAAGCGGCACAGATCCAACACGACCGGCGATTGTTGAGTTGTTCGCGAGGCTTCGACCGCGGCGTCGATCGCAGCCTGAGCGTCATCGCGAAGATACATCGCAACGACCAGCGTTCGAGGCAGCGAATGCGGATCGAGATTGGCAGGATCGTGCGTGCCCGCGAGTTTCTTGCGCGACCACTGCCAGCCCGCGAGCGAGCGCCGCACTTCGGCCGGCACACCGATGTTGCCGACACTTTGCGTCCAGGCGAGATAGCGTTCCATCTGATCGTCCGAATCGTTGCCGCCCTTGGCGAGCAGGCTTTCCGCCAGCGCTCGGGTCAGCGCCGTGCTCGCGCCCGTCTTCAACAGGCCGGGCTCGCGAGAAATCTCCACCAGTGTCGCAGCGTCGAAATTGCTGTTTGCAACCATGCTGCCGACGGCGTCGCCGATCGCGAGCCCCAGCAGGGCAGCTTCGAACCGCGACAGCAGATCGACGTTGCCGGCCGGCTGCGGCAGCGACTCGTGCCACAAGCGCACGAACTCCACCTGCTCGTCGGTCTCGGGAATCGTCGGCCAGCGGCGCGAGCGGCCGCATTGCTGCCACAAGGTCTGCAAACGATCGAGCGCGGCGTCGCTCGCGAGGCCGCTGCGAATCAAGTGACATCCAATGGTCGTGCCGGTGCGGCCGATGCCGGCCCGGCAATGCACGTAAACGCATTGTCCGGCGGCCAGCTCGCTGTCGATGAAATCCAGGATCTTGACCATGTGCGCCGGCGAGTCCGGCAGGCCATGATCGAGGATGCCGAAGCGGCGATAGCGCACGTGCTGCTCGGTCAACTCGCGCAGCAGGCTGTCGTACGCCGGCATTTCGCCGTCCTCGGTCAAATCGACGAAGCTGGTGACGCCGGCGTTGAGCAGCTTCTGCACCCGTTCCATCGCTTCGGCCCGCGACATCGAGCCCGGGTACTCGCCCGCCAGCAGCTGACCGGGGCGCACCCAGTAACTGTTGGGAATCGGCACCGGCGAGGTGCCGGTGGTGAACGGGTCGGTACTCATGGGGAAGGATGATAAAGCATGCATTCGGCTTAAACCCCGTGCGCGCTAGAGCGTTCCCTTGATTTGGACCGGCAGGTCGCAATGTAATGGCGACCCACCCCGAGGACCCCTCCATGCCCACGCGCCCCGCTTCGGCCCCGACCTCCGCCAGTGGCTACGATCTGCGTCCGCTGAGTCAGCCGGAACGCGAGCGGCTCGCCGCGCCGCTGTCCGCCGAGGAGCGCTACGTGATCCTGAATCACGGCACCGAACGGCCGTTCTGCGGCACGTTGTTGAACAACAAGGCGTCGGGTATGTACGCCTGCCGGCTGTGCGGGCTGCCGCTGTTCAAGGCCGATGCGAAGTTCGAGTCCGGCACCGGCTGGCCGAGCTTTTATCAACCGTTCGATCCCGAGCACATCACCGAACTGCGCGACAACAGCCACGGCATGATCCGGACCGAAATCCGCTGCCGCCGCTGCGACGGCCACCTCGGGCACGTGTTCCCGGACGGCCCGCCGCCGACCCACCAGCGTTATTGCTTGAACTCAGTATCGCTGCAGTTCTTCCCGGAAGGCGCGCAGCCGGAACAGCACACGGCGAAGTAGCTCACGCCTCTCCTTTGTGTTCGTCATGGCCGTGCGCCTTGGCCGTGATCCGGTCGAGCACGCCCATCATGACGGCGGACACGACGAAGGTGAGATGGATGATGACCAGCCACATCAACTTGTCTTCCCAGCCTGGCACCGGCAGGCCGGTGGCGGGATTGGTCTGCGGCGCTTGCATGAACGCGCGCAACAGGTGAATCGATGAGATCGCGACGATGGAGGACGCCACCTTGAGCTTGAGCGAGTTGGCGTCCAGCTTGCCGAGCCAGCTCAGTTTCTCGCCGCCGGTGTCCACGTCCAGCGCGGACACGAAGTTCTCGTAGCCCGAGAACATCACCATGACGACCAGGCTGCCGACCAGCACCATGTCGACCAGGGCGAGCAGCATCAGTACCAGGTCGGACTCGCCCATGTTCACGACATCGTGAAGCAGGTGGTAGAGCTCCATGAAGAACTTGATGCCGAGAGCGACCAGCGCGAGCGACATGCCGAGGTAGACAGGCGCAAGAATCCAGCGGCTCGCGAACAGCAGTTTTTCAATCGTCTTTTCCATCCGGTCCAACTCCGTCGGGGGGCACGAAGTTTCAAATTCTACCCTACCGAGTTGGAACGTATTGGATGTCGGATCCGGCGGGCGTACAGTCCAAGGGCTTTCGCCCGGCCGGCGCAAAGCGAGGCAGCATGGGTGCAGGACAAGAGCACGCAGAGGACAGCGGGGCCACCGCGACTTTCGCAGCGGCGCGCATGCAACTCGCAAAGTTGCATGCAAGCCCGGATTCGCGCCTGCGCGATTTGTGGCTGGAGCTGGCGGAGATCACCGCTCGCACATTGAACGTCGATCGCGTCGGCGTGTGGATTCTCGGCGACGAGGGCCGCGTATTACGTTGCCGTTACCTGTTGCAATATTCCAGCCACCAGGTGTTTCAAGGCGCGGTGCTGCGGGCCCAGGACTTTCCCAACTATTTTCAAGCGTTGCATGAGCTGCGCACCATCGTGGCCGGCGACGCGTTCGGCTCGCAGATCACCGACGAGCTGCGGCCGTCTTACCTGGAGCCGCTCGGCATCACTTCGATGCTCGATGCGCCCATCTATGTGGCCGGCAAAGTTGCCGGTGTCGTTTGTCACGAACACGTCGGCGCGCCGCGCACCTGGAACGAAGCTGAATCCAGCTTTGCCGCCAGCGTCGCCGATACCATCGCACGCGTGTACGCGGAATATGAACATCGCCACGTCGAAACGGCGCTGGAGACTTATCAAAGGCACTTGATGGAATTGCATCGCATGGAAGCGATCGGCCGCATGGCCGCCGGCATCGCCCATGACTTCCGCGGCATCGTCGGCATCGCGCTCGGCTTCGGCGAATTGATCCGGCGCGTGCCGAACCTGCCGTCACAGGCGGATCACTATGCGCAACGTGTGATCGAAGCGCTCGAACGCGGGCAGACGCTCACGCAGGAGATCATGAGTTTCGGCAAGGACGATCCCGTATCTCCACGCGTGCTCGATGTCGGCGCGGCGATGTCCAAGTGCAGCCCGATGTTTCGTATGCTGCTAGGTAACGGCATTCGCCTGCGCATTCGCGGCGCCGGGCCGGTGAGTCGCATCTTCATGGATGCTTCGCAGTTCGAACGCATGATTCTCAACCTGGTGCTGAATGCGCGGGATGCGATGCCGTCCGGTGGCAGCGTCGATATCGACTATCAGGACGCGGCGATCGGCGATGAGGATGACGAGAGCGCCACGTATGTCGCCATCTACGTTCGTGACACCGGCCACGGCATGGACGAAGCAACGCGCATGAATGCGTTCAAACCTTTCTTCACCACCAAAGGCGAACGCGGCACCGGCCTCGGGCTGGTGATCGTGGATCAAATCGTGTCGCGCGCCGGCGGCCGCGTGAAGGTCGAGAGCGAAGTGGGCGTCGGCACGACCGTCAAAATCTATTTGCCGAGAATCGCCGGCGCAGCTCACTGAGCTTAACGAGCTGCGCCCCGCGCCGGGTCCGTG
>CAMLEO010000398.1 GCA_946478975.1 uncultured Steroidobacter sp. | reverse complement strand
TGTACTTCGAGATCCTGCCTTTGTACATCACTGATGCCGATTTTCGCTACTTCGGCGCCAAGGGAATCATCCTTTCCGGCGGCCCGGAATCGGTCACCGATGCGAAAGGGCCGACGGCGCCGCAATCGGTGTTCCAGCTCGGCGTGCCGGTGCTCGGCATCTGCTACGGCATGCAAACGATGGCGCAGCAGCTCGGCGGCCGCGTCACCGCCGGTACGCATCGCGAGTTCGGTTACGCGCAGGTCACGCTCTCCACGCCGTGCAAACTGTTCGATGGTTTGTTCGATCATCGCGACGAGCAGGGCCGCGCGTTGCTCGATGTGTGGATGAGCCACGGCGATAAGGTCGATCAACTGCCGCAGGGTTTCGTCGCGGTGGGCTTCACGAATTCAGTGCCGCTCGCGGCAATGGCGGACGAGAGCCGTCATTACTATGCGGTGCAGTTCCATCCCGAAGTGACTCACACGCTCCAGGGCGAAAAGATTCTCGAACGTTTCGTTCGCGAGATCTGCGGCTGCGAGGCGCGCTGGAGCCCCGGCAACATCATCAGCGATTCGATCGCTCGTGTTCGTGAGCAAGTGGGCCGCGACAGCGTGCTGCTCGGCTTGTCGGGCGGTGTCGATTCTTCCGTCGTCGGTGCGCTGCTTCATCGTGCGATCGGCGATCAGCTGACCTGCGTGTTCGTCGATCACGGCCTGCTGCGGCAGGGTGAAGGCGACCAGGTCATGGAAACATTCGCCCGGCACATGGGCGTGCGCGTCATCCGTGTCGATGCGGAAGAACGTTTCCTCACGGCGCTGAAGGGCGAGGTCGATCCGGAGCGCAAGCGCAAGATCATCGGCCGTTTGTTTGTCGAGGTGTTCGAAGAAGAAGCGGCGAAGCTGCAAGGCATTCGCTGGCTCGCCCAGGGCACGATTTATCCTGATGTGATCGAGTCAGCCGGCGCGCGCACCGGCAAGGCGCACGTGATCAAGAGCCATCACAACGTCGGCGGCCTGCCCGAGAAGATGAATCTCAAACTGCTCGAACCGCTGCGCGAGCTGTTCAAAGACGAAGTGCGCAAGCTCGGCGTCGAGCTCGGCCTGCCTCGCGAGATGGTCTATCGCCATCCGTTCCCCGGCCCGGGCCTGGGCGTGCGCATCCTCGGCGAAGTCACCAAACAATACGCCGACCTGCTGCGCCAGGCCGACGCGATCTTCCTCGACGAGCTGCGCAAACACGATCTTTACGATCGCACCAGCCAGGCGTTTGCAGTGTTCCTGCCGGTGCGCTCGGTCGCCGTCATGGGCGACGGCCGTCGCTACGACTACGTCATCGCCCTCCGCGCGGTGGAAACAATCGATTTCATGACGGCTCGCTGGTCGCGGCTGCCGTATGAATTCCTGGACCTGGTCGCCCGGCGGATTTGTAACGAAGTGAACGGGATCTCGCGCGTGACATACGACATCTCGGGCAAGCCGCCGGCGACGATCGAGTGGGAATGAGCCCAACTCATATGCAAAAATCGTTGTCTTGCGTAGATTTTTGCGTATGATCTGGGAATGCCATCGTTAGAGCTGTTTCTCGATGAGCGCCTTGCTCAGGGGCGGAGTTACTTCTCGCGGGACGAGGCGATCGAGGCGCTCAGCATTCCAGCGCGCAATTTCGCCGCTGCTGCGACGAGGCTGATCAACAAGAGCCGCTTGGCCAATCCTCGCCACGGTTTCTTTCTCATTCTTCGTCCCGAAGACAAGATCATGGGGGCGCCCGACCCTGTGCGGTGGATCGATCCGCTGATGAAACATCAGCGGATCGACTATCGCATCTCGTTGTTACGCGCTGCTGCGTTTCATGGATCCTCGCACCAGGCTGCAATGGTCTTCCACCTGGTCGTACCGAAGCAGTTGCGGGATTTTGAATTGGGCCGTCACCGTCTTCAGTTCGTCTATCAAACTCCCGACGCCTTCTCGCACGTCAATCGGCCTGACGCCCTCGATCGGATCCAGAGCGAAGAAGGTTTCGCCAAAGTGGCCGGTGTGGAACTGACGCTGCTCGATTGTGCTCGATATTTTCATAAGGCCGGCGGCATCAGCACCGTTGCCCAGATCGCGAAAGACATCGGTGCCAAGGCGGATTCGGCCAAGCTCGCAGGCATTGCAGCGGAGTACGAAAACTCATCAGTGCGACGCCTGGGTTTCCTGCTCGACCACGCTGGCCACGAGCGACAGGCCAGCGCACTTGAACCGTTCGCGAAGAAAGCGAAGACGGCCACGCCGTTGAATCCAGCAAACAAGCCGCTCGTTGCGTCGCTGGCAGGGGATGCAGAAAAGAACTCCCGGTGGAAGCTCCTGATCAATGAGCCAGTGGAGATTGACGCTTGATTCCTCGCGCCTGCATTCAGGCATGGACTGCAAAGGCTCCATGGCCCGATCTACGGCAAGTGGAGCAGGACCTGATTATTTGCCGAGCATTGTGCGATCTCTTCAATTCAGCAGACTTGCGCGACAGGATTGCGTTCCGGGGTGGCACCGCAATTCATAAGCTGCTTTTCAAACAACCGCTGCGCTATTCCGAGGATATCGATCTCGTGCAAACGCGTGCCGAGCCCATTGGCACCACCGTTGACGCTATCCGGGATGCCTTGTCCTGGTTGGGAAAGTGCAATCGGACTCAGGCGGGGCACTCGATGCACCTCGTGTTCAAGTTCGCGCCGGAGATCGACCCCCAATCGGCGTTGAAGCTCAAAGTCGAGATGAACACACGAGAGCACGTGAATCGGAACGGCACGGTGCCGTATCCGTTCACCGTAGAAAACGACTGGTACCAGGGCAAAGCGGAGATCACATCTTTCACGCCCGATGAACTGTTCGGCACCAAGCTCCGTGCGCTGCTCCAGCGAAACAAAGGCCGAGACTTGTTTGATCTGCACCATGGGCTGGAGCAGCTTGCGCTCGATGCGGATTCGCTCATCGCTTGCTTCGAACATTATCTGGCGCTCGAAGGTCATCCGATCACCCGTGCCATGGCCGAACAGCGAATGTTACAAAAGCTCACGCGTAGCTTGACTGAAGACATCGCACCGCTGCTGCCGGCCGGCATCGAATTCAATGATGTGCATGCTATCAACGCGTTCAACCGTGTCTGGACGCAGCTGATCACGCGCATCCCTGGCGAAGCCTGGAAATCCAGCGCGGATGCCATCTCTGAACTCCGCAGCAAGAAACATCCAGGCTTGTTGCCTTGACGCGCCTTCGCGGGATGCGACTGCATGCAGTCATGATCGCTTGACCCGCGCCGCCCGGGGTACCCGTGGCAAACTCCATCTCCCGTCTTAACGAGCGCCGTCCATGCCCATCCTGGTTTGGGATCCCGCCATCGCGCGACCGAAAGATCTCGACGATGCGCTTCAGGTCGTCGAGCAACTTCGAACGCTGCGGGAAAAGCCGCATCCGAAGTTCCTGGCGTTGGCGGACACCCTGCTCGCCGATCCGGCATTTGCGGGGCAGTGGGGCGTCGAACGCATGCGAGATGAAGCGAGGGAATGCATCGCTGCGATCTGGGAGCCGCGTCTTCCCGCCGGCGACGCTATGCCAGCCATGCGTGCCGTGATCAAGCACGCGCAGGCCCTTGGACTGGCGGCCTACGACGAGGCCAGGCAGGCGGTGCTTCTGCCGGGCGGCCGGACCGTGACGCCGGCTCAGAAGCAGCGCCACGACGAGGATTTCGAATATTACGAGCAGAGGCTCGCGAAGCGCGTCGCAGCCTGTGGGGCCCTGCTCGAAGGCTTCACGAGGTATTTCAAATCGCTCGGTTTTGTTCCGGGCGACGTGGAGGCCGGGCCGATGCTTCGCTCTGCCACCTTGTCCTTCGCGGACAGCCACCTGGGTACGTTGTCCCGCCCGATCGAAGATGGCTGGCAGCGTCTGATTTTCACCGTGAGCGATGCGGACGCGGACTCCGAGTACTTCAAATGTTTCGTCAGCGCCGGTGTGCGCTGTGAATCGGTCGAGGCGATCTTCACCCAGGTGTTCGGAGAAGACATCCGCCGGCCAGAGACATTTTTCTTCAGCCCTGCGATCTTCCAGCGCGATCGTGCGGATGCCTTCCCGACGACGAGCGCACAGCAGATTGGCGAGCTACCGGCCTTGGTGGAACGCTTGGCGATGCCCGTGCTCGATCTCGCGCGCGATCTGCGCGGCCTCGATGCCGTCATGAACGATCCGTCGCGCTTTTCGTTCGCCGCCACGGCCCACCCACTCATGCCGAAAAACCTGGCCGACCACATCGTGAGCTTCGGTCGGCAGTCCTGCCTCAAGGCATTGATCGCCTCCTGGATGGTTGGAAGTTCCGACTTCGAGCATCGAGTGGCTGCGCTGCGCGCGTTCGTCAAGACTCGTGTGGATGTGACTGAGGCGGATCTCGATCGGTTGCTGACTCAATTGCGATCGATTCCTTGATTCCTCGGCCTGAGCCTAGGTGTGCGGCAGCTTCCACTTCATCACCAGCGCTGAGGTCCTCTTTGCGCCCGACTCCAGCGCATCCCAGCCTGAGTTGGCGATGTAGTAGAAGGCGTCGCCCACGATCACGCCGTGCGTTGGAACGCCCAACGTCGCGGTAGCGCGTTCAATCACGCTCTCAGCGACCATCTTCGTGGCTGCGGCGTCCGTTGCAAACATCACGACGCGCGGAGGGCTCGCACCGTTCTGCACGGCCATCAGCCGATTGCCCACGCGATAGAGACCATCGATACCGTCGAGCGCAAAGCGCCCGGCCATCGGTAGCCACTGCACGTGCTTCGTTTCGAGATCGAATATTCCGAGCCCGCGCACGAAGTCGCAGACCCTGTCCCACTCCCACCCCTCGAACAATTCGTTGCAGATCGCGAACTTCATCGGCCCGAATCACCTTCTCCCTTTGCGAACCGCTCCCACACCCGCTCGATCTGCC
>CAMLEO010000397.1 GCA_946478975.1 uncultured Steroidobacter sp. | reverse complement strand
CGACCGCATCGTGGCGACGCTGGCGGAAAGCCTGGAGGAAACGACATGACCGACTGGAACGCCTGGGCCAGCGAGCAGCTCGATGGGCTGCGCGCGCTCAATCGCTTCCGTGAGCCGGTCCCGTTCGATGGCGACGGCCCCGATGGCGTCGTACGTGGCAAACGCGTCGTATCGTTTGCGTCTAATGATTATCTGGGACTGGCTGCGCATCCCGCCGTGCGCGCGGCGGCGATCTCCGCCGTCGAACGATTCGGCACTGGTGCCATGGCGTCGCGCCTGGTCGTCGGCACGCGCAGCCTGCATTGCGAATTGGAACGAGCGATCGCTGAATGGAAACGCACCGAAAGTGCGCTGGTGTTCTCATCCGGTTACGCCGCCAACATCGGCGTGATCGCGACGTTAGGTGCCGCCGATGTGACGCTATTCAGCGACGAGCTCAATCATGCCTCCATCATCGACGGCTGCCGCCTGGCGAAAGCGCGCACGATCGTATACCGCCATCTCGATCTGGACCATTTGCAGCAGCTGCTGCGCCAGACCGCCGGGCGGAAAATCGTCATCAGCGAATCGGTGTTTTCCATGGACGGCGACTGTGCACCGCTGCAAGCGCTTGCACAGTTGTGTGTCGAGCACGGCGCATTGTTAGTATTGGATGAAGCGCACGCGGTGCTCGGCCCGAAGTTAGAATGTATAAATGAGCTTCAGGTGTTGCACGTCGGCACGCTTTCGAAGACGCTAGGCGCGTTGGGCGGCTGCGTCGCGGGATCGAATCGTTTGATCGAGTTGCTGATCAATCGCGCCCGCACGTTTATATTCACGACCGGTCTGTCGCCTGCCGATACCGCCGCGGCGCTGGCGGCGTTGCGAATCTGTGAAAGCGATGAAGGCGAACGGCTGCGCGCACGGCTGAGATTGTTGATCGATATGTTGCAGCCCAATCATTCATCGGCGATCGTGCCGATCATTCTCGGCGAGGACTCGGCCGCGTTGGACGCGGCAGCACAACTCAAGGAAAGAGGAATTCACGTGCCCGCCATTCGACCGCCTACGGTACCGAAGGGAACGTCGCGTTTACGCGTCGCTTTGTCCGCCGCCCACACCGAGTTCTCGGTGCAGCGTTTGCGTGACGCGCTCGACGAAATTGCCACTGTGCGCACACAGGCGGCCAACCACGCATGAGCGCGAATTCATATCGGCCGGCGCGATTGATCGGCGTGTTGGGCACGAACACCGACGTCGGCAAGACGTGGGTCGCCTCGCAACTGCTCGCAACGTTGAAGCTGCGCGGCACTCGTGTCGCCGCTCGCAAGCCGGTGCAGTCGTATGCACCGGACGACATCAACACCGATGCAGCGAGGCTTGCAGGCGCGAGCGGCGAAGAAATCACCGATATATGTCCGGCGCATCGTTGGTATCCGCTCGCTCTGGCGCCGCCCATCGCGGCCAATGCGCTGGGCCGCGGCCCGGTGCGGATGCAGGAGCTCATCAACGAAATTCACTGGCCGCCGGGCATTGATATCGGTTTGATCGAAACGGCGGGCGGCGCGCGCTCGCCGATTGCCTGCGATGGCGACAGCATGCAGCTGATCGAACGCTTGCACGTCGATCAAATATTGCTGGTCGCGGACGCGGATCTCGGCACCATCAACGCCGTGCGGTTGACGCTGGCTGCGATCGGCAGCATTCCGACGATCGTTTATCTCAACCGCTTCGATCCCGAGAACGAAGTGCACGAGCTGAATCGTCGCTGGCTGATCGAGCAGGACAAACTCACGGTGATCAACGACCTGCATTCGCTCGCAATCGCCATCGAAGCACGCGGCGCTCGCTGATTCTTATCGAAAGCAGCCGCCGTTTCGGTACGAGCGAAGGCGACTTGACCGTTAGAGCTGGGCGAGGACCCCGGCGCCAGCGGCTTTGGCGCGACGATAGACTTCATGCGCCGTGGCCAGATCCTGGGCCGCGATGCCGAGCGATTTGTAGACGGTGATCTCGAACTCGTCGGTGCGGCCGGCGACGGTGCCATTGAGCACCTCGCCGATCTCGCCGCGAATGTGATTCGCCGCGCCCGCTCCCATCGCGCCCAACAACTCCCCCGCCTGTGCCAGCGCCGACTGGCGGTAGTCGACGAAGAAGCTGCTCTGCTTGACCAGCGCATCGTCCACTTCGCGCGCCGACGCGACGCTGGCGCCGACGAGATTCACATGCGCACCACGCGCGATCCATGCGCCCTGCACGATGGGCTCAGTTGAACTGGTTGTCGTACAAACAATGTCCGCGCCGACCAGCGTCTCTCGAATCGTTTCGCACACATCGATGCGGGTCTCGACGGTGTTGGCCTCGCGCTCAGCGAATGTCCGAGCTTTATCGCGTGATCGCCCCCAGATCCGAACCGTGCGCAGCTTGCGCACCAAACTGATCGCGTGCAGATGTGCAGCAGCCTGTTCGCCAGCACCGATGATCGCGAGATCGCACGCATCGTCAGGTGACAATGCTCGCGTCGCGACCGCCGTGGCAGCGGCAGTGCGCAGGCCGGTGATCGAAGCGGCATCGATCATCGCGAGCGGAACGCCTTCCCGCACATCGAACAACACGACCACACCCATGTGAGATGACAAGCCGCGCTTGGCATTGCCCGGATACACCGCGATGACTTTCGCACCCATGCTGGCAGGCTCGTCGAGACAACCCGGCATGACCGACAGCTTGTTCGGCGCGCCCAACGATATGCCGGTGCGCAACGGCAGCTGCGCACCACCCCGCGAGACGGTGCGCATCGCGCCTTCGATCAAGGGAATGCAATCGGCCATCGACAGCAAGCGGCGCACATCGGCGCCGCTGATGACCAGCACGTCTACAGAACCTGAATGACTCATCGTCGCTCCGCAGCGCTCTTTTAAAACTCGGGATCGGGCATCCTGCCACGACCCTCGTGCGAGCGACAAAAGGCGCGACTTTTGCCGCTCGCTCGCCACCTGCGGCGGCGGGGTACATCCATGTACCCGGGCGGCAAAATCGAGCGTAAGCGGTACCGGTCAGAGCCTGGCGGGATCCGCCTCCAGGATAGCGGACGCACCGGATTTCACCACTCGCGCCAGCATCTGCGCTTCCGGCAGCAGGTTCGACGCATAGAAACGCGCGATCTGCTGTTTGGCGGCGAAGAACTCCGGATCGCTCGACGACTGACGAACCGCGAGATCATGCGCCTTCGCCATCAACCATCCACCGATCGCGACGCCGCCGAGCATCAGATACGACACGCACACCGCCGACGCCGCTTCGGGATCTTTCAGCAAAGCTGCTGTCGCGTCCTTCAACGCAGCGATGCCTTCGAGCGCCGCCGCCCTGCTCGCCGCAACGCCGGCATCCGAGCTCGACAGCTTTTCCAACTCCGCCTGCATGTCCGCGATCAATGCAAACATCGTCGCGCCATTGTCGCGACCGACTTTTCTACCAACCAGATCGTTGGCCTGAATGCCGGTCGTGCCTTCATAGATCGGCGCGATGCGCGAATCGCGCAGCAGCTGTGCCGCGCCGGTTTCTTCGATGAAGCCCATGCCGCCATGGACCTGCACTCCCAGCGAAGTCGTGAGCACACCCAACTCGGTCGACCAGCCTTTGACGATCGGGATCAGCAGATCGCCACGCGCGTGCGCCTTCGCTTTCTCCGGCCCATCCGGCAGATGCTTGCCCAGATCCAAGTGCATCGCTGCGTAGAGCCCGATGGCACGAGCCGCATCGGCATAACCTTTCATGGTCAGCAGCATGCGCTTCACATCCGGGTGGTACGCAATCGTCTTGCCTTCCGGCGCCTTGCCGACTTTCGGCTTGCCCTGCACACGCGTGCGCGCGTACTCCAGCGCTTGCTGATAAGCACGCTCGGCCAATGCATAACCTTCGAGACCGACGGCGAGGCGCGCGGCGTTCATCATGATGAACATATATTCGAGGCCGCGATTCTCTTCGCCGAGCAAATACGCGACCGCGCCTTGCTCATCGCCATACGACAGCACGCACGTCGGGCTGCCGTGAATGCCCAGCTTGTGCTCGATGGAGACACAGCGCACATCGTTGCGAGCACCGAGACTGCCGTCATCGTTCACCAGGAACTTCGGCACGATGAACAACGAGATGCCTTTCACTCCGGCGGGCGCGCCTTCGACGCGACCGAGCACCATGTGAATGATGTTCGAGGTGTAGTCGTGATCGCCGTAGGTGATGAAGATCTTCTGGCCGTGCAAACGGTAGTGATCTCCTTCACGCACCGCGCGCGTGCGGATCGCAGCGAGATCGGAGCCGGCCTGAGGCTCGGTGAGATTCATGGTGCCGGTCCACTCGCCGCTGATCATCTTCGGCAGATACTTTTCTTTTTGTTCCGGCGTGCCGACGCGATCGATCGCTTCCACCGCTCCCTGCGTGAGCATCGGGCAGAGCTTGAAGGCGAGATTCGACGATGCCCACAGCTCTTCAACTGCCGTGCCCAACATGATGGGCGCACCTTGGCCGCCGAACTCCTGCGCCGCGCGCAGCTGGGTCCAGCCGCCCTCAACGAACTTCGCGTACGCGGCTTTGAACTCCGCCGGCATCTTTACGCCTTCGGCGGTCCACTTCGCGCCGGTGCGATCGCCAATGCGATTGATGGGATCGAGCTCGTTCTCCGCGAACCGCCCCGCTTCTTCCAACACCGCATCCGCGAACTCAGCAGAGTAGTCGGGCAGGCCCGGCAAGCCCATCAGTTTGTCGTCGCCGATCAACTGATGGATGGCGAAGCGCAGTTCCTTTAAAGGTGCTTTGTACATACGACTGTCCAGAAGAAGTTTTGCAAGGAAACAAAAGCCGACAAGCTAACAACCACGCGATGCATCGGTAGCAAACCTAATCAACGCGTCGGCGGAGGCGTCGGTGGTCCTATGTCCATCCGGCAGC
>CAMLEO010000396.1 GCA_946478975.1 uncultured Steroidobacter sp. | reverse complement strand
ATCGAGCAGCGATTGTTGCTTCAGCGTCGCGCTGACGACGATTTCAACCAGTACATCGGCGGCGCCAAACGCCGGCAGCGCGGCCAGCAGCCCGGCCGTCAGCAGTAATTTAGAACAACGGGACATCGCCAGATCCTCACAACGAGAAGATCCGGGCACGAGCGCAAAAGCAGCTGGGAAATGCACGCGCCGATGTGACGCAACGAGACCATCACCTGCTCCCTACGCCGGTACTAACCGGATCAGGTTCAACGGGTTTGCCATTCGGCATCTCAGGCCCCCGCGGGCCACCCCTTAGGCAGGCGCGATTGTACACCAGTCACATCTGGCGCTATAAGTGCGGCCAATCATTCCATGTGCCAAGGCTGGACCCATGCCCAACCGTCGTTGCCGGCTGTTTCATGTCGATGCGTTCACCCGCCAGCGCTACTCGGGGAATCCGGCGATCGTGGTGCTGGACGCCGATGATCTGTCGGCCGAACAGATGCAAATGATCGCCACCGAAGTGAACGGCGAAACGGCGTTCGTGCTGGAAGCCGAAGCGGGCGATCACGACATGCAGGTGAAATTCTTCACCCCGCGCCACGAAGTGCCGTTCGTCGGTCATGCGACGATTGCCGCGCAATACGTGCGAGCGAAGAAAGATGGCAAGCCCACCGGCAAGCTGCGGCAACGCACGGGCGCCGGCGTGGTGGAAATCGAAGTCACCGAAGTGGACGGCGACCTGCGCGTGGCAATCACACAAAGCCCGCCCTCGCTCGGCCCGGTGATTCCCGAACATCATCGTCGCCAGGTGCTGAACGCGCTCGGCATCTCCAGCCCGAGCCTGCACGTGGACTGTCCGTTACAAGTGCTCACCAAGGGCGGCTCGCGGCTGCTGGTGGGCCTGAGCTCCAACGAGCTGCTCGGCTCCATCAAACCTAACTTCGAAGAGCTGGCGCGGCTCACCTCGCACGTCGGCGCCGAAGGTTATTTCGTGTTCGCGATCACCGATAACAATGGCACGCCCGGTACCGAGTCGCGAATGTTCGTGCCGGCGCTGGGCTTCCGCGATTACCCCGTCAGCGGCAACGCCCACGGCATGCTCGGCGTCTACCTGGTGAATCACGGACTGCTGCCGCCCAAGGACGGCCGGCTGGTTTTCCAGGGCCGCCAGGGCATGTGGATGCGACGCCCCGGCATGGTCGAGGTGGAAATCGAATCCTCGGGCAAAGTTGCCCAGTCGGTACGCATCGTCGGCGACGCCGTGATCGTTTACGAGGCCGAAGTCCAGGTCTAGGCCAACCCCTGTAAATTCCGGGGTTTATGCGCGTTCCGGGCAGCTTTTGCCGGCCCGGCGCGCGGCCCCCGAGGCGGATGTGCGGCGAGCCCTGAACGGCAGGTGCTCGAATTACCGGCATTTCGGCTAATTTTTCTTTCCTATACAACAAGTTCGGCTACAATGCCGCCCCTTCGATGGGTTACGGCCGGCCCGGTAACGGCGCTGGAGCCAAATTCCAGTAGAATCCGCGCCGCCCACCGGACCCCAAACCCCTGTATTGAATCTGTAACGGAACCTTCGCAATGCCCCGTACCACTGCTCTTGCCGATGTCCGCAACATCGGCATCATCGCTCACGTCGACGCCGGTAAAACGACAACCACCGAACGCATCCTGTACTACACCGGCCGCAAGCACACGATCATCGACATTCACGATACGAAAGATCTGAAGACGTCGACGACCACCGACTATCTCGAGCAGGAACAGAAGCGCGGCATCACCATTCAGTCCGCCGCCGTGTCGGCGTTCTGGCGCAAAAAGAAGATCAACCTGATCGACACTCCGGGTCACGTCGACTTCACCATCGAAGTGAATCGTTCGCTGCGCGTGCTGGACGGCGCGGTCGTCGTGTTCGACGGCGTCGCCGGCGTGGAGCCGCAGTCTGAAACGAACTGGCGTCTCGCCGACAACTACGGCGTGCCGCGTATTTGCTACGTCAACAAGATGGACCGCAGCGGCGCGAACTTCCTGCGCTGCGTGGACATGATCAAGAAGCGCCTCGGCGCGCGCCCGCTGCCGATCCAACTGCCGATCGGCTCGGAAGATAACTTCAAGGGCATGATCGACCTGGTCGAGATGAAGGCGCTGGTATGGGATTCGGACGATAAGGACGCCGAGTGGAAAGTGCTCGACATCACTCCGAACATCGCCGACGAGCTGGGCATCCACGTGCCGAGCGATCGCAAGATCCTCGCCGACATCGAGAAGTACCGTACCGAGCTGGTCGATACCTGCCTGGAGATGGACGACGAGGCGATGGAAAAGTACCTGACCGACGGCCACGCGCCTTCGGCGGAAGTGCTGCGCAAGTGCCTGCGCAAGGGCACGATCACCTCCGCGTTCAACGCGGTGCTGTGCGGCTCTTCGTACAAGAACAAGGGCGTGCAGCAGGTGCTCGACGCAGTCGTCGACTATCTGCCGGCACCGACCGACGTCGAAGCCATCAAGACGGTGGACGCCGACGGCAACCCGAACGGCGAGCGCAAGAGCTCGGACGACGAGCCGTTCTCCGGCCTCGCGTTCAAGGTGATCAACGACGCGTACGGCGCGCTCACCTTCGTGCGTGTGTACTCGGGCGTGCTCGCCAAGGGCGCGTCGGTGATGAACTCGACTCGCGGCAAGCGCGAGAAGATCGGCCGCATGGTGGAAATGTTTGCTAAGGAAGCGAACCCGATCGAAGAAGCGCGCGCCGGCGACATCATCGCGCTGGTCTCGCTCGCCGAAACCGAAACCGGCGATACGCTGTGCGACTCCAACGCGCCGGTGATCCTGGAGCGCATGCGCTTCCCGGACCCCGTCATCAGCGTGTCGGTGAAGGCCAAGAACAAGGCCGAGCAGGAGAAGTTCAACGCGGCCCTCGGCAAGATGGTCCGCGCCGATCCTTCGCTGCACCTGGAAACGGATCGCGAAACGGGCCAGACGATTCTGCGCGGCATGGGCGAACTGCACCTCGAAGTGACGCTCGACCGCATGCGCACGGAATTCAACGTCGAAGGCATCATGGGCCAGCCGCAGGTGGCGTACCGGGAGGCGATCACCAAGCCGATCTCCTACCAGTACATCCACAAGAAACAAACCGGCGGCTCGGGTCAGTTCGCCGAAGTGTGGATCACGTTCGAGCCGCTCGAACGCGGCGCGGGCTTCGAGTTCGTCGACGAAACCGTCGGTGGCTCGGTGCCGCGTGAATACGTGCCGTCGGTGGAAAAAGGTCTGCGCATGCAGATGGAAGACGGCGTGCTCGCCCACTTCCCCACCGTGGACTTCCGCGCCCGCCTCACGGACGGCAGCTACCACGACGTCGACTCGAACGCGCTGACGTTCGAAATCGCCGCCAAGGCCTGCTTCCGCGAAGCGATTCCGAAAGCCGCTCCGGTGCTGCTCGAACCCGTGATGAAGGTCGAGACGGTGACTCCGGCCGACTACCTGGGTGACGTGATCGGCGACATCAACCGCCGCCGCGGCATGATCCAGGAACAGCTGGAGCGCGGCACCAACATCGCCGTCGTGTCGGCCGTGCCGCTGTCGGAAATGTTTGGTTACATCGGCCATCTGCGCGGCATGACCTCCGGTCGTGCGTCGTACACGATGGAGTTCTCGCACTACGAGCCGGTGCCGCGCCAGGTCGCGGAAGCCGTGATCGAAGAAGTGAACAAGGCCAAGGCTGCGGCTCGCGCCTGAGCCTCGCTCGGGAGCTCGATGCTCAAAGGGGCGGTGTCGCAGGACACCGCCCTTTTTTGTTGTCAGAGCGCCATCAAACGTTCGTAATAGTCCGTGAAACGGAAGCTGCCCTCGAGGCTGCCCCAGAATTCGAGGAACCCTTTGCAATTGAGCTGTGGGTCTTCTGGACCGCCGCCCTTGGCGATGACCTCCGCCACTCGCAATTTGGCAGCCGTATCGATCTGCTGGCCGACATCGTTGAGCTGGCGATCCGGATCGGCACCCTGGGCCGCGAGCGCGCTTCTGAGCCGCTGCTCCAGCCTGGCAAACTGGGCTTCGGCCTCAGTGTTCGATTTCCGATTGGCAGCGACCGCCGCTTTCGTGTCCACACCAAGCGCTGCGCATTTGCTCACAAACTCCTGACCGAAGCTCCGATAGTTGCGATACGCGAGCCAGATCTCCCCGAGCCGTCCCGCTTCGGTGGTCGGCGTATAGGCAGTGTCGGGCCCACCCTCGGTGAGCTTGAATTCGACCTGCACGGATGTCTTGGCGGCCACAGGCTTGCCGTCCTCGCCGGTCCCAGGTTCGAAACGCCACTCGCGCACCGCTCGCAGACCTGCCTCGTCCAGCAGCGGCGATCCAGATGACGTAATCACGCTGGCGGCTCCGACTGCGCCGTCGGCGAGCACCTCCACCGAGACAGTAACCGTGCCCTCATGACCGAGACGCCTTGCCGAGGGCGGATATTCCACTGGCGTGCGCTCCAGCAGCTTCGGCTCGTGCACGCCCGCCGAGGCAGCTTGCACGAGCAATAGATACAGCAGGCCAGCAAACAATCTCAATCTTGATCTCGATCTCATCATTTTCTCCACCGACACTGCAGCATTGCATGTTAGTAGCTGCGGCAACGGAACGTTGTGACATAAACATTGCCGCCACGAACAGGGAATTTATAGATAAATGTGCGCTTGGTCCCGATTGCTGCCGCTTTGGGCGCTCGCCCTGTTCGTGCCGTTGGCGCACGCTCAATTTCACGTGCCTGCCGCAGAGCTCCTTGACAAGGTGCCTGTCGTCGCAGTGCTGCCGAGCCAGGTCGCGCCAGACATCGAGGGCGCCGAGGCGATCGCGAACAGCCTGGATATGCAGCTCGCAGCGGCACTGACCAAAGCGGGCTTCAAGGTCCACGGTGCAGACGAGTTTCGATCGATTGAAAACGAATATCGCGGCATCGTCGGCGGCTGGTTCGATCCCCTGACCGGCGCAGTGAAGGAACCGGTGCGGCAGGTGGTCTTCGTGCGAACGGTTCGACAGTTGCAGGAGCGCATGCAGGTGCAGGGATTCGTGCGCGCGGATTTCGAACCCAAGCAGGTGGAATTCAAG
>CAMLEO010000395.1 GCA_946478975.1 uncultured Steroidobacter sp. | reverse complement strand
TGACCGTACAAGCTGATCGGCTCGTTCGACGGGATGCTCGCGATGATCTCGGCTTTATAGATCTCGCCAAGATCGCGGAAGAACTTCACTGCGTCGTCGCGATCGAGCACGCGGCGTGTGACTTTCTGATCCGCCTTCGACAGCTCGTGCATGCGAGCTTCGATCGCGGCCAGGTCTTCGGTCGTGAACGGACGCTTGTACGCGAAATCGTAATAGAAGCCGTCTTCGATCACCGGGCCGATCGTGACCTGCGCTTCCGGGAACAACTGCTTGACCGCCTGCGCCAGCAAGTGCGCAGTGGAATGGCGAATGACCTCCAGGCCATCGGCATCGCGATCGGTGACGATCGCCAGGTGCGCGTCTTTGTCGATGACGTGGGAGGTGTCGACGAGCTTGCCGTCGACCTTGCCCGCCAGCGCCGCTTTAGCCAGCCCGGGACCGATATCGGCGGCGATTTTCTCGACCGAAACGGGCTCCGAATATGTTCGCTGGCTGCCGTCCGGCAGGGTGATTACGGGCATGACAGAGCAGTCGTAAGGTGGTGCGCGCAACAGGGATCGAACCTGTGACCCCCACCATGTCAAGGTGGTGCTCTACCGCTGAGCTATGCGCGCCGAAAAAAGGCCGGCAAGGATAACGACCTCGCGGCCCAGTTACAAGAATCCTCGTAAGGTATTGTCCCTACCCGGCTTTGGTGGACGGCAATCCCAGGCTGACGTTGCGCAGCTGGGTGATCTGGTCGCGTAGTTTAGCCGCTTCTTCGAACTCCAGATTGCGCGCGTGCTTGAGCATCTCCTGCTCCAGCTTCTTGATGCGGCGAATC
Organism: uncultured Steroidobacter sp.; assembly: GCA_946478975.1. The sequence goes on along the minus strand of CAMLEO010000395.1, from coordinate 4,269 downwards.
ACCTGGTCCGGCGTCAGCGTCGAATAATCCGGCGTCGCCTCCGCGACCTTCTTCACGGGGCCGCGATTCGCCTCTGAATACGCGCCTTCGAGGATGTCCATCACCGCCTTCTTCACACCGCGCGGCGTGATGCCGTTGGCAGCGTTGAACTCCAGCTGCTTGACGCGGCGACGATTGGTTTCGTCCAGCGCCTTGCGCATCGAGCCAGTGATCTGATCGGCGTACAGGATCGCCTTGCCGTTCAGATGGCGCGCGGCACGGCCGATGGTTTGGATCAGCGAGTTCTCCGAGCGCAGGAAGCCTTCCTTGTCCGCATCGAGGATCGCGACCAGCGACACCTCGGGCATGTCCAGACCTTCACGCAACAGGTTGATGCCGACGATCACATCGAACTTGCCCAAGCGCAGATCGCGAATGATCTCCATGCGCTCGACTGTGTCGATGTCCGAGTGCAGGTAACGCACCTTCACGCCGTGCTCATCGAGATACTCGGTGAGATCTTCAGCCATGCGCTTGGTGAGCGTCGTGATCAGCACGCGCTCGTCTTGAGCGACGCGCAGCTTGATCTCCGACAGCACATCGTCGACCTGCGTGCGCACCGGCCGGATCTCGACCTCCGGATCGACGAGGCCCGTGGGACGCACCAGCTGCTCCACGACTTCGCCGCCTGAATGCTCCATCTCATAACGCCCCGGCGTCGCTGAAACAAAAACCATCTGTGGCGAGATTTTTTCCCACTCCTCAAAGCGAAGCGGACGGTTATCGAGTGCTGATGGCAATCGGAACCCATACTCGACCAGTGTCTCTTTACGAGACCGATCGCCTTTGTACATTGCACCGAGTTGCGGAATCGTTTGATGACTCTCGTCAATTATGAGCAAAGCGTCCTGCGGTAAGTAGTCGAACAAACAGGGAGGTGGTTCACTAGGCTCGCGGCCCGACAGGAATCGCGAGTAGTTTTCGATGCCGTTGCAGTAGCCGACTTCTCGAATCATCTCGATGTCGAAGCGCGTGCGCTGTTCGAGCCGCTGCGCTTCGAGCAGTTTGCCGGCGTTCTTCAGCTCGATCAGCCGGCCGTGCAATTCATCGCGAATCTGATCGACCGCCGCGACCAGCCGATCGCGCGGGGTGACGTAGTGCGTGCCCGGGAACACGGTGTAACGCGGGATCTTGCGTCTGATCTCGCCGGTGAGCGGATCGAACAGCAGCAGCGAATCGATCTCGTCGTCGAACAATTCGACGCGCAGTGCTTCGCGCTCGTTTTCCGCCGGGAAGATGTCGATCACGTCGCCGCGCACGCGATACGTACCTTGCGTGAGATCGAGCTCGTTCCGCTTGTACTGCATGTCCGTGAGACGCCGCAGAATCGCGCGCTGATCGATGTGCTCGCCGCGAGACAGGTGCAGCACCATCGACAGATACGTTTCCGGCGCGCCGAGGCCGTAAATCGCCGAGACGGTGGCGACGATGATGGCATCGCGACGCTCCAGGATCGCCTTGGTCGCGGACAGGCGCATCTGCTCGATGTGCTCGTTGATCGAGGAATCCTTCTCGATGTACGTATCCGAGGAAGGCACATACGCTTCGGGCTGGTAGTAGTCGTAATAAGAGACGAAATACTCCACCGCGTTGTCGGGGAAGAATTCCTTGAACTCGCCGTACAGCTGCGCCGCCAGCGTTTTATTGTGAGCGAGCACCAGCGTCGGGCGCTGGATCTTCTCGATCACGTTCGCAATCGTGAACGTCTTGCCGGAGCCGGTGACGCCGAGCAGCGTCTGGTGCGCCAGCCCCGCCTCGATGCCTTCGACCAGCTTGGCGATTGCGGTCGGCTGATCGCCCGCGGGCTGGAAATCGCCCTGGATCTTGAACGGCGTCTGGACTGGCTTGTCTGTCATGGTGACGAGTGATTTCGGGTGGACAGACATGGGGTGCGCTGCTTCGATTTCCAGGGGCGGGCGATTGCCACTACAATCGCACGAAAACGTCCCGAACCTTGTCAGGGATTTGCCATTCGCTTATGAGCTTACCAGTTTCCAAGCGCGTCCAGCGCGTCAAGCCCTCGCCCACCGTCGCGCTCACGGGCCGCGTCGCGCAGCTGAAAGCTGAAGGCAAGGACATCATCGGCCTGGGCGTCGGCGAGCCCGATTTCGACACGCCGACGCACATCGCCGACGCCGGTGTCGAAGCGATCCGCAAAGGCATCACGCGCTATACGCCGGTCGAAGGCACCGCGGAGCTGAAGGACGCGATCATCGCGAAGTTCAAACGCGAGAACGGCCTCGACTACAAGCGCAATCAGATCCTCGTCTCCACCGGCGCCAAGCAGACCATCTTCAATCTGATTCTCGCCATCATCGATGCGGGCGATGAAGTGGTGATTCCGGCGCCGTACTGGGTGTCGTATCCGGACATGGTGCTGCTGGCGGACGGTGTGCCGGTGACGGTCTACGCTGGCCCCGAGCAGGGATACAAAGTCACGCCGGCACAGTTGGCCGCGGCGATCACGCCGAAGACTCGCCTGTTCATTCTCAACAGCCCGAGCAATCCGACCGGCGCCGCATATACGGCCGCAGAGTTGCGAGCGCTGGGCGAGGTGTTAATCAAACATCCGCAAGTGGTCGTCTGCACCGACGATATGTATGAGCACATCTATTGGGCCAAGGATCCGTTCCGCAGCCTCGCGAGTGTGTGCCCCGAGCTGTACGACCGCGTCGTCACGGTGAACGGCGTATCGAAGGCATATGCGATGACCGGCTGGCGCATCGGTTACTGCGGCGGGCCGCTTGAACTCATCACGGCCATGTCGACAATTCAAAGCCAGAGCACGTCGAATCCTTCGTCGATCGCGCAGAAGGCGGCGGTCACGGCGCTGAACGGCGATCAAAGCGCCGTGCGCGAGATGAACAAGCATTTCAAACAACGGCACGATTTCGTCGTCGCCGGCCTGAACAAGCTGCCCGGCGTCACCTGCCTCGAAGGCGCCGGCACGTTCTACGCGTTTGCGCACGTGGAAAAAGCGATGCAGATGGTCGGCGTGCAGGACGACAACGCCTTCGCCGAGCACTTGCTGATTCACGGCGGCGTCGCCGTCGTTCCCGGCAGCGGTTTCGGTGCGCCCAATCACATGCGATTGTCTTTCGCCTGCAGCATGCAGACGCTCGAAGAAGCGTTGAAGCGCATGGAGAAGACGCTGCGGGCGGCTCAAGCAGCCTGACCCGCGGTAGCGTCGACTTGACCTAGAGCGCACTCTAGGGCGTAAAAATCCGGTCGCCCACACTTCAGGAGCGACCGATGCTGAGCATTACCGAACGCAACCGAGCCACGATCACTGCCATCTTCGAAGCGATGTCTCGCGGCGAGACTCGCCCCTTCGGCGAAGCGATGGCCGACGATTTCACCTGGCGCATGATCGGCAGCACCGCGTGGTCCGGCACCTACGCCGGCAAGGCCGACGTGCAGCAACGTTTGCTGAAGAGCCTGCGCGAGCAGTGGGCCACTCAGTACAAGAGCACGCCGAGCCGCATTCTCGCCGACGGCGACTATGTGGTCGTCGAAACCCGCGGTAACGTGGTCACGAAAACCGGCAAGCCTTATAACAACACCTACTGCTTCGTCATTCGGATGCGGGACGACAAGATGGTCGAGCTGACCGAGTACTTCGACACTGAACTGGTGACCGCCGCGCTGGAGCGTCCCTCTTGGGCGTGAGCGCGCGCTTTCACATCGGCCGTCTCGCTCGCGAGACGGGCCGCAGCGTGCACACGATTCGCTGGTACGAGCAGCAAGGCCTCATGCCCGGCGTCACTCGCGACGCCGGCGGCCGTCGCGTTTACAGCGAGCAACACATCGGCTGGCTGCTGTTTCTCGACCGACTGCGCTTCGCGGGGATGTCGGTGCGCGAGATGCGTCGTTACGCAAGTCTGGTGTCGCAGGGGAAGAAGACACTTCGCCAACGCCTGGAGCTGCTCGAAGCGCATCACGCTCGCACGTCCGCGCTGATCGATGGACTGCGGGCGGCGCTGCGCCTCATTGAGCGTAAGCAGGCGTATTACACGACCTGGATCGAGAACGGCCATCGCCCCGGCGACTTCGAAGTCGCAAAACCTGCCGATCGACCAGCGCTGCGCAAAGTCCGACCGCGCCGCGTAGGTAGCCCACCGCCTCAAGCTTAGGGGTTCGTCTGCCCGCCTGCTCGGGTCCCGACGAACTGCCGCACCGCTCCGTTGAAGTTACCGTTACCTCCACCAGTACAAAGCGGTACCAGAGGAA
>CAMLEO010000394.1 GCA_946478975.1 uncultured Steroidobacter sp. | reverse complement strand
CCTATGTTCATCCGGCGGCTTGGCTCCAGCAGGGATGCTGGGCCCAGCAGCAGCTACATGGACGTAACGCATACAGTCTGCGCGTCAGCGCAGACAAGGGCGGTGCGCGGCGCCGGAGGAATATAGGACCCACCAGCCTCCGCCAGCCACCAACGCCTCCGCCTCCGACAACGGCGGAAGCCACAACGAAACATGGTGACAACAACACACCGACGCCATCCGCATTGGCAACTGTGCGGAGCGCACGTGGGGGATATAACAGCGACACCGTAGCTGTATAACTCAGGAATCCCACCTTGCATCGCGACGCTGAAAAGCGCAGCCGACGTGCGGGCGACACGCCGAACGGAGTCTCCGAAGCCCGCGATGCGTATGCGGGCAAGCTGCTGCCAGGTGCCCAGCTGCGGCTGTTTCGCGAGACCCAGTGGGGCTTTGCCACGCGGACGATTCATCGGGGCAGCACCGTTCAGGAGCTGCCGCGAGCGGACATTCAACTGCAAGACCTGGTGGTGCGCTCGAAGGGAATCGAGTTCGATCTCGCCGACTATCTCTCTCGCAACCGTGTCGCCGGCTTGATGCTCTTGAAGCGCGGGCGCATCGCGTTCGAGCACTACGATCTGGGCATCGATGCGAGCACGCGCTGGATCTCCATGTCGATGGCGAAGTCGGTGAGCACGACACTCGTCGGTGCAGCCATCAAAGATAAATTCATCGGCAGCGTCGATGAACAACTGACTCGCTACCTTCCCGAGTTGCGAGGTACGAGTTACGACGGCGTGTCGATTCGTCACCTGTTGCAGATGACCTCCGGCGTGCGGTGGGACGACACGCACACGCTGGCGACCTCGGAGCGCCGACAGATGCTGGAACTGCAGATCGCGCAGCAGCCGGGGGCGATCATGAAATATCTGGCCGGCCAGCCGCGCGTCGCAACCCCGGGCTCCGTTTGGAATTACAGCACCGGCGAAACTCACGTCGTCGGTGCGTTGGTGCGTGCAGCGGTTGGCAGCTGGTGCGCGGATTATCTGTCGCAGAAAATCTGGTCCAAGGTCGGCATGCAAAGCGATGCCACCTGGTGGCTGGAGTCGCCGGGCGGACTGGAAGTGGCCGGCAGCGGCATCAATGCAACGTTGCGCGACTACGCCCGGCTCGGCTTGTTCATGCTCCACGGCGGCGTGACCGGCAGCGAGCAAGTGCTGCCGGAAGGCTGGATCGAAGAGGCGACGCGGCCCCGGCAGGTGGGCGGCAATCGCGTGGACTACGGCTATATGTGGTGGCCGGTGCCCGCGCCCGACGGCTCATTCGGCGACGGCGCATTCAGCGCTCGTGGCATTTTCGGTCAATACATCTATATGAATCCGCGACAGCAGGTGGTCGCGGTGGTGTTGAGCGCCCGTTCGAAACCGAAGGGCGCCGAGGCGATTCCGGACAACGACTTTTTCAACAGCGCGGTCGCAGCGCTGCAGTAACCGGCAGCGGCAAATACAACACACATAAGGCACTCACCCGGGGATCATAGTTTGGGAGGCATCATGTCGAACCGTTTCAGATACATCACTGCGCTGGCAGTCGCCGGCGCAACCACTACGGTCACCTGCGGGGCCCAGGAACTGACCGTCGAAGAAGTGATCGTGACCGCGCAGAAGCGCGAGCAGCGCCTGGTCGAAGTGCCGGTCTCGATCACCGCGATGACCGGCGATGAGATTCAGCAAAAGGGCCTGGCCAACATTCAGGACATCGCGTTCGCGGTGCCCGGCATGGCGTTGCGCGAGGACGGCCCGGGCAGTTATCAGATTTTCATGCGCGGCTTGAGCAATCAGTACGGCACCGACGCGCTGGTCGGCGTGTATCTGGACGAAGCGCCGCTGTCGCTCACCGGCCTCGATCAGCTCGACTCGCGGCCCATCGATCTGGAGCGCGTCGAAGTGCTGAAAGGTCCGCAGGGCACGTTGTTCGGCCAGGGCACGGTCGCCGGCGCGATTCGTTACATCACCAAGTCGCCGGATCTCGCCTCGTTCGGCGGCTCGCTCGAAGCGCAGGAGTCGTTCATCAGCGGCGGCGACTCGCACGAAGTGCTCACCGGCGTGTTGAATGCGCCCATCGTCGCGGACAAGTTCGGCATTCGCATCGTGGCGCACGCCGAAAACGGCGGCGGCTGGCAGGATCAGCCCGAAGCCGGCATCAAGGACGGCAACAATCAGGACCTGCGCGTCGTGCGCACGAAAGCGCTGTGGAAGCCGACCGACGTGCTGACGGTTCAGGCAATGGCGGTCGTCCATCGCAACGAAAGCGAGCTCGGCCTCGGTTACGAAGAGCCGGATCGCACTGTGACGGTCGGCGTCGATCGCGCGCGCCGCCTGGTGCCGAAGAAGTTCGAATATGACTTGTACAACCTGGATGTGAAATACGATCTGGGCTTCGGCGAGCTGCTCAGCTCCAGCACCTACATCGATCACGACCATCGCTATCCGTTCTCGTACATCGGCGGCCCCCAGACGATCTACGGCGGCCTGCTGGAAGGCACCGACGCTCGTCGCACGACGGCGCACCAGTTCACGCAGGAGATTCGCCTGACCTCCAGCGGCAAGAGCGCGTTCAACTACACGGTCGGCGGCTTCTATCGTGAGCTCGGCAAGACGGTCACCTCGGTGTACGACACACTGTTCGCCGGCGCGTTGTTCTCGAACCTGCAATTTCTCGAAAGCAACGACTATGAGTCGTACGCCGTGTTCGGCGACGCCTCGCTGCGCTTCGCGGAGCGCTGGGAAGTGGGCGCGGGCCTGCGTTACTTCAAAGACGATCAGAGCACGACCGACGGCTTCATCAGCGAGAGCGATTCGTTCGACTCGCTCGATCCGCGCGTGTATGGATCGTTCAAGGTGAACGACGACGTCATGATCTACGCCAGCGTCGGCAGCGGCTTCCGCAGCGGCGGTTTCAATCGCGGCGATCTGCCGAACTTCGAGCCGGAAACATTGATCAGCTACGAGCTCGGCAGCAAGGGCGTGATTGCGGGCGGGGTCCTCTCGTACGAAGTCGCTGCGTTCCACAGCGACTACAAAGACATGCTGCGTCGGAGTCTCGTGTTCAACTCGGCGACCGGCGCGACCGATCAGCTGGTGAGCAACATCGGCAAAGCGAAGGTGAACGGCGTCGAAGCGGGCTTGACGTGGCATCCGCTGCGTCAGCTCACGCTGAATACGACGGCGACGTATTACCTGGACAGCGAAATCACCGAGATCAAGGCGCTCAACGCCACCAACCTGCCGGGCGATCCGATCGATTACGTGCCCGAGTTCAGCTACACGTTCGGCGGCGTTTATGACTTCGACTGGAGCGCGGCGCTGCCTGGATACTTCCGGCTCGATTACAGCTATCGCGACAAAGTGAGTTACATCGACCTGAGCAGCTTCCCGATCGAGAACACGCCGCAGTATTCGGACGATATCTCGTTGCTGGCGGCGCGCTTGGGGATGACGATCGGGCAGGCGAACGTCGAGCTGTTCGGCACCAATCTCACCAATGAGAACAAGTGGATCGATCCGTATCACGCGTGGAACAACGCGAATCGCACCCGGCCGCGTGAGATCGGTGTGAAGGTCGCCTACCAGTTCAAGTGATGGAGAAGGTAATGGCGCAGACGTTGCGAACCACCCAGGAATATCGCACGATGGACGTGGCTCATCACGTCCATCCGTTCACGGATCAGAAGGCGCTCGCCGGCAAGGGCGTGCGGGTCATTACGCGTGCCGAAGGCGTGTACGTATGGGACAGCGACGGCAACAAGATCCTCGACGGCATGGCGGGCCTGTGGTGCGTCAACGTCGGCTACGGGCGCCGGGAGCTCATCGAGGCGGCGAACCGGCAGCTGCAAACGCTGCCGTACTACAACAGTTTCTTCCAGACGTCGACGCCGTCGCAGATCGAGCTCGGCCGCGTGCTGGCGGAGGTGACGCCGCCGGGGCTGAAACATTTCTTCTATACCAACTCGGGGTCGGAGGCGAACGACACTGTCATTCGCCTGGCGCGGCATTACTGGCGCGTGAAGGGCAAGCCGAAGAAGCGAACCTTCATCGCGCGCACGTTGGGATATCACGGCAGCACGCTGGCGGCAGTGAGCCTCGGCGGCATGCCTCACATGCATGCGCTCGACGGCGAGCTGCTGCCGGAGTTTGAGCACATTGCTCATCCGCACTTCTATACACAGTCTGGCGGGTTATCGCTTGAGGAATATGGCTTGCAGTCGGCGCGCCTGCTCGAAGAGAAGATTCTGCAGCTGGGCTCTGAGAATGTTGCTGCGTTCATCGGCGAGCCGGTGCAGGGCGCCGGCGGCGTGTACGACCCGCCGCCGACGTATTGGGCGGAGATTCAGCGCATCTGTCGCAAGTACGACGTGCTGTTGGTTGCTGACGAGGTGATCTGCGGGTTCGGACGCACGGGGCAGTGGTTCGGGTCGCAGACGTATGGCATCGATCCGGATTTGATGCCGATGGCGAAGGGGCTGTCCTCCGGTTATCTGCCGATCGCCGGCGTCGCGATTCACGATCGCATCTGGCAGACCATCCATGACGGCGGGGCGCTTGCGCACGGTTATACCTATTCCGGTCACCCGGTCGCGTGCGCGGTGGCGATTGCGAATATTCAGCTGCTGCTGCGTGAAGGGATCGTCGAGAGGGTGCGCGAAGAAATTGCGCCGTACTTCCGGAGATGTTTGCAGCAGTTGGCGGACTCGCATCCCATCGTGGGTGAGCTGCGCGGCGTCGGATTGATTGCGTCGTTGCAGTTGGTGAAGGACAAGCGCACGCGCGAGATTTTTACTGCGCAGGATGATGCGGCGAATTTCTGCCGGGATACGGCGTTGAATCTCGGGTTGATCATGCGGGCGGTATATCAGTCGATGGTGCTCAGCCCTCCGCTTGTTTTGAGTCGCGCGCAGGTCGATGAGTTGACGGAGAAGGTGCGTCGCGCGTTGGATGCTACTGCGGTTAGGTTTGGGCTGGCTTAAGAGATAAGAGTTCGGAGTTCGGACGGCGTTGGTGGCTCGCGTCGCCGAGGTGGGTGGGGTATCTCTCCCCGGCGCCGCGCACCGCCCTTGTCCGCGCTATCGCGCGGACTGTATGC
>CAMLEO010000393.1 GCA_946478975.1 uncultured Steroidobacter sp. | reverse complement strand
GTACCTGGTATTCGTGGGCGGTGTATTGCATGGCCTCGGCTTCGAACAGCTCAAAGCGAGCAAAGCGGTCGGCGTGGATGTGATCGAGCAGGCGCTCGGCCCTGTCGGCGGACAGGTGCTCGGTGTGATCGTTGCAATTGCATCGCTGACGTCGATGAACTCGACGATGATCGTCGGTGCCCGCAGCAACTATTCCGTCGCGCGCGACTGGCCGCCGCTTCGATTCATGAGCAGTTGGGAAGGAAGACGTAGCGCGCCGGTCATCGGCTTCATCGTTCAGACAGCGATTGCACTGGCGCTGATCGTCTTCGGCGCGTTGGAGAAAGATGGCTTCTCCACCATGGTCGAATTCACCGCGCCGGTGTTCTGGTTCTTTTTCATGCTGAGCGGCCTCGCACTGCTCGTGCTACGCCGCCGCGATCCGCAAGCTCTCCGTCCCTTCCGCGTGCCTTTCTATCCGGTGCTGCCGCTGATCTTCATCGCGACCTGCGCGTACCTGCTCTATTCGAGCATCGTGTATGCCCGATCGCAGAATGCAGGTTACGTCGCGCTAGCCGTCATGATTAGCGGAACCGTGGTTCTAATGGCGCTGCGACTAGCTCGCAGCGCCCGTTGAACTGTCGTTGCTAGATATCGAACTTCACGCCCTGCGCCAGCGGCAGGCGCGAGCCGTAGTTGATCGTGTTGGTCGCACGGCGCATGTAGCCCTTCCAGCAATCCGAGCCGGCTTCGCGGCCGCCGCCCGTTTCTTTTTCGCCGCCGAACGCGCCGCCGATCTCGGCACCGGACGGGCCGATGTTGACGTTGGCGATGCCGCAGTCGGAGCCGACTGCCGAAATGAAATGTTCGGCTTCACGCAGATCGTTGGTGAAGATGCACGACGACAAGCCCTGCGGCACATCGTTGTTGAGGCGGATCGCATCGGCGAGCTGCTCATACTTCATCACGTACAGAATCGGTGCGAACGTTTCCCGACGCACCACATCATCCTGGGACGCGACTTCGACCAGCGCCGGACGCACGTAGTACGCATCGTCGCCCAGTTCGGGAGCAACACGCGTGCCGCCATGAACTTTGCCGCCAATCGCAGTGGCCTGTTGAAGCGCATCCTGCATGGCTTCATACGATGCCTTGTCGACCAGCGGACCGATCAGCACGCCCTGGCCACGCGGATCGCCGATCGCCACCGAGTCGTAGATCTTCTTCAGCCGCGCGACGCAATCGTTATACACCGACGAGTGCACGAACAAACGACGCAGCGACGTGCAACGCTGACCGGCCGTTCCCATCGCGCCGAACGCGATCCCGCGCAACGCGAGATCCATGTCCGCCGTCGAAGAAACAATCGCTGCGTTGTTGCCGCCAAGTTCGAGAATCGAGCGCGCGAAGCGTGCAGCCAATCGAGGCGCCACCATGCGACCCATGCGCGTCGAACCGGTCGCCGAAACCAGCGGCACTCGCGGGTGATCCACCAGCGCTTCACCCACGGCGCGACCGCCGATGAGCAGCGTGGACAGACCTTCCGGCACGCCGCCGAACTTGGCAGCAGCCCGCTCAAACAATGTTTGCACGGCGACGGCGGTGAGCGGCGTCTTCTCCGACGGCTTCCAGACAACGGAGTTGCCGCACACGAGCGCCAGCGCCGCGTTCCACGACCACACCGCGACCGGGAAGTTGAACGCCGAAATCACGCCGACGACGCCGAGCGGATGCCAGTTCTCCATCAAGCGATGATCGGGACGCTCGGAGGCGATCGTCAGCCCACACAGCTGGCGCGACAGACCGACTGCGTAATCGCAAATGTCGATCATCTCCTGCACTTCTCCCTGCCCTTCGGACAGGATCTTGCCGGCTTCCAAGGTCACGAGGCGGCCGAGATCTTCACGCGCCTCGCGCAGCTCGTTACCAAACAAACGAATCAGCTCGCCGCGCTTCGGCGCCGGCACCGTACGCCAGGCGAGAAACGCCTGATGGGCCTTTTCGATCTGCTCGCTCGCTTCACGCGCCGAGCATTCACGCAACTGGCCGACGATCTCGCCGCTCACCGGCGAGCGCGCCAGCAGCGTGCCGTTGTTATAAAGATCGGCGGAAACACCCAGGCGCGAGAGCGTTGCGGCCACGTCGGCCGCGACATTGATCTGTGTCATGAAGAATCCTCAGCGGACGGCGTAAATGCGGCCGAAACGATTCGCGAGGAAGGTGTTCAGATCCACGTCTTCCTGACGAATGAAGCCCCGGGTGGCGATCTGGCCGTGGGCCAGCAGGTCGAGTACGCCGGTGATGCCGGCGGCGGTGGTCAGCTGGATCGCACTGCGCATGACGCCGTTGATCTCGGCGCTGTAGATTTTGTTTGCATACGTGTCCTGCACCAGCTGGCCGTTGCGCCTGCCGCTGACGGTCACGAATACGATCACCACATCCTGCAGGGTCGCGGGCAGCGCGTTCTCCAGGATGTCCTTCAGCACATCGCGACGGTCGCGCAGGCGCAGGTCGTTCAACAGCGCCTTCATGATTGCCGCGTGGCCGGGATAACGGATCGTGCGGTAGTTCAAGTTGCGCACCTTGCCGTTCAAGGTTTCGCACAACGAGCCCAGGCCGCCGGAGGTGTTGAATGCTTCGTAGGTCACGCCGTCGAGCGCAAACTCTTCCAGCTCTTCCATCGGCGGAACTTCGCGGCGCTCGCCGTTGACGATGGCTTCGCAGGGCTCGCAGTACTCGTTGATGAGCCCTTCGGTGCTCCAGGTGAGATTGTAGTTGAGCGCGTTGGACGGAAACTTCGGCAGCGCGCCGACGCGCATGCGCACGTCATGAAGCGTGTCGAAGCGGCGGATCAAGTCATACGCCGCGATGGTGATGAAGCCTGGGGCCAGGCCGCACTGAGGAATGAACGCCGTCTGCGCGCCTTCGGCGAGGCGCTTCACACGACGGGTCGTGGCAACGTCTTCGGTGAGATCCAGGTAGTGCGTGCCGGCGTCCTTGGCCGCGACGGCGATGTCAGCAGTCAGATTGAACGGCACCGCGCTGAGCACGGCGAAGCTGCCGTTGAGCACCTTGGCGAGGCTCTTCGGATCGGTGACATCCACCTCAGCCGGCGTGATCGCCGGATGCAGCCCCTCCGAGCGGCGCACGACTTTGTCAGCGAGAGTGACGCGATAGTCGCCGCTGGCGGCGAGCATATCGGCAATGGTGACGCCGATCTTGCCGGCGCCTGCGACCACGATGTGCTTCATGGCCCGCATTGTCGAAAAGCCGGCCACCGACCGGTATTGCCAAAGCGCCGACGGGCCGGCAATGTTTCGGCGTTTCGCCGAACCTCCTCGGCACTCTGGCTATTGAATGAAACACCGCCCCCAGGCCCTCGATGCCATCGACCAGCAACTCCTCGCACTGCTGCGGGAGAATGCCCGTGAATCGACCGCAGCCCTGGCTCGCAGCCTCGGCCTGTCGCGCACGACCGTGCAAAGTCGCATCGAGCGCCTGGAGCGCGCCAGGATCATCGTCGGCTATTCCGTTCGCCTGTCCGAAACTCAGGAACGAGGCGCGGTGCATGCCTACATCATGATCACCGTCAAACCCAAACACGCCGCCCGCGTCGAAACCGCCGTCCGCAAAATGTCCCAGGTCCGAGTGCTGCAGGCGGTGAGCGGTGCGTTCGACATGATGGCCCTCGCCGTTACCGACTCCATCACCGACATGGACGCGCTCATCGACGCCCTCGGCGCCCTCGACGGCGTCGAACGCACCACCTCCTCCATCGTGCTGTCGACGAAGTTCGAGCGCTAACGACTGCCACCTCTGGCAACTATTGACATCTATTGCCAGTCTGGCCTACTACCGCCAGCGGATTTTTCGAAGGAGGCAACGTCTTGAGCAGCACCCTCAATGTGCAGCTGACCGATGCGCTGCGTAAGTATGTAGATGAACGCGCGAGCGACAAGGATGTGTACGCCACGCCCAGCGAGTACATCCGCCATTTGATTCGGCAGGACATGCAAGATCGGGCCGTCGCTCTGAACATCCTCGAAGGTCTCGGCGACCTGCGAAAGGGGCGGTTTTCCGAAAAGTCGATCCTGGACTTCAACGAAGAGGACTGAGGCGGAGTGCGCCGGAAAGGTTATGTTCTGACCACCCGCGCAGCAGCCGATTTACGCGAGGCACGAGCCTGGTCGCGTGCTCGTTGGGGCAAGGAGTTGACCCAACGTTACTTTGAAGATCTGCACGAAGGGGCCCAGTTCATTGCAGAACATCACGCGTCATTGCGCGATCGGCATGAACTGGCCGGTGGTACCGCGCTGCTGCTCTACCCCATTCGTGAGCACTACATCGTGTATGAACCCCTCGCGTCTGGATTCATCGCGATCGTTGCTGTCCTTCGACAAGGACGTGACATTCCTGCGATCCTGCAAAAGTGGGCCGCGCCCATTCGGCAGGAACTGATTGAGATCCGTCGGATGATCGCGCATGACGAAATTCGAATTCCTTCTCCCAAATCTCCCAAACGACGCCGCAAGAAGTAGCACAGAGGCGGCTCAAGCCGTCGCCCTCACCTGCGCCATGATGGCCAGCGGCCGTCCTTCCGGATCTTTGAAGAACGCCATCCACTCTTCGGTGCCGTCGGCGTGGCGATGGATCATGTGGGGAGCGTCAGTGAACTCGACGCCGCGGGACTTCAGGTCCTCGTGGGCTCGGTTGATGTCGGTGACACGGAAATAGAGGATGGACTCGCCAGCGGCGGGTTGCTCCTGCTGGCTGAGAAACAGCCGAACGCCGCCGCAATCGAAGAATGCGAGGGTGCCGAAGGTGAACAGGTGCGGCAGGCCGAGCACGGTGCCGTACCAATGCTCCGCTTGCGTGATGTCGCGGACGGAGCGCGAAATCTGACCGATCGAACCCAGCTGGATGCTCATCGCAACACTCCCGCGTCGGTAAAACGAAGCGAATACTAGTCTGGATGCGACAGGTTTTCCTGCGTTCCATGCAGGCCCGCTTGCCTGCGCGCCGAAGGCTGTATATACAGCCAGACATGGACCTGGAGACCAAGCTCGCAATCCTCTCGGACGCTGCGAAATACGACGCGTCGTGCGCCAGCAGCGGCGCGCCGAAGCGCAGCGCTGCGCCGGGCAAAGGCATGGGCTCGACCACGGGCATGGGCATCTGCCACAGCTACACGCCGGACGGTCGATGCGTGTCGCTGCTCA
>CAMLEO010000392.1 GCA_946478975.1 uncultured Steroidobacter sp. | reverse complement strand
GCAGCGTCGCTACACAGCGCTGGTCAACAGCTGAGGCTGTCCGGACTTGGCCTCGCCCGCGCGCCGCGTGATACTTGAACGCGGCGCGTAACGAGGTCGCAGCGATGTCCAGATATGCGGTTGCATTGGTTGCTGGTTCGCTGCTCGCAGCGTCGGGTGCCGCAGCCGCGGCCGAGGAATTTTCCATCCGGCGACTGAGCGACGGCGTGGAGGCGATCGTGCGCAACGATCCACCGGGCTTTGCTGTCGAGTCCAACTCCGGCGTCATTGAATGCCGCGACCAGCTGGTCGTCATCGATGCGCAATCGAACGAAGCGACCACGCGTCGCGTACTCGCGGCAATCCGCAAACATTCCAAAAAGCCGGTGCGCTACGTGATCAACACCCACTGGCACGACGATCACATCGTCGGCAACCAGGTGTATCGCGAGGCGTTCCCGAACGTGAAGTTCATCGCCCACGAGGAATCGCTGGTCTACCTGCCCGCCGACGGCAAAAAGAACCGCGACAAGTTTCATCACGCGTTGCCCGATGCAGTCGCCGCCTTGCGCAAGACGCTGGAATCCGGCAAGAGCGGCACGGGCAAACCGCTGACGGACGAGCAGCGCGCGAGCCTCGCGAGCGATATTCGCCTGGCCGAAGGCTATCTGAGCGTACCGGACGATTTCACTCCCGTGCTCGCGGATGTTCCCGTGAGCGACAAGCTCGAGATTCGCGATCCCGGCTGCTCGATCGATGTGCTGGCGCTTGGTAGCGCGCATACGACGGGCGACCTGGTCGTGCACGTCGCCGATGTCGTGTTTGTCGGCGACATGATCGGCTGGCCGGTGCCGCTGGTTGGCGCCGAGCAGTCGCGAGTTCGCGAGTGGAGCAGCACGCTGAAGCGCGTCCGCGATCTCAATGCGAAAGTCATCGTTCCAGGTCACGGCCCGGTGCTGCGCGACTACACGCATCTCGACCGGATCGCGACCTTGATGACCGCGATTTCACAACGCGTGGATGACGCTCGCGCTCGCGGAGATACATTGGAAACAGCTCGCGGCCACATCGATTTGAGCGGTCTGCGTCGGCAGTTCGCGGGCGATAGCGTGGTGCACGGGACTTTGTTCGACGCCTACGTCACCGGGCCGGCCGTGACGAACGCCTGGAATTTCCCGGCCAGTGCCGGCAACTAACGCGGCAGGAACCTGTCCAACCAGGACGCGTTACTTGGAAGCGGCACTTGACGACCGCGAGGCGCATCGCTTGAAAACCGCTACTTATATTCCTGCGGCCAGCTCAAATTCCGCCGAGCGCATTCAGCGGCTGCGCACGCTCGCGTGGCTGCTCGACAATTCCATTCCATTGCCCGGCGGCTATCGCATCGGCATCGACGCATTGATCGGGCTGGTGCCCGGCATCGGCGACGCGATTGGCGCGTTGCTCTCCGCTTATATCGTCAACGAAGCGCGTGCGCTGGGCGCGCCGCGCAGCGTGTTACTGCGCATGATCACCAACATCATGATCGAAACCGTGATCGGCTCGATCCCGTTCGCCGGCGACCTGTTCGACGCCGCGTTCAAAGCGAACATGCGCAATCTCGCTTTGCTGGCGCGATATCAGCTCGACCCCATCGGCAGTCGGCGCAGCAGCCGATGGTTCGTCATCGGCTTCTCCCTGCTGCTGGCCGCATGTGTCGCGTTGATGATCGCGATCCCGATCCTGGTCGTGCTCGCGATCGTGCGGCTGTTTTGATTAAGGCTGCTTGATTCCCTTGCCGGTCGCAGCCCAATAAATTCCGCCGAACAAGTGCTGCAGAAACTGCTGGTCGGAGTAGGTGGCCGGCAGGTGGCCGAGCGCGGTGTAGAACGCGCGGCCGCCGTCGTACTCCTGATACCAGGCGATCGGATGCAACGGCACGCTCGCCATTTCCTTGCGACGCTGCGCGCTCGGCTCATACGTCGACTCGTCCACCGATAACAAATAGTGCAATCCCGGCGAGCGCGAGGCGTCGAACTCGTACCATTCCTCGGTGGTGAGAAAGCGCGGCGGAAAGCGCTCCATGCCGGGGAAGTTGCTGTTTTCGACCTTCACCATCGCGGTCTGGATTACCGGATGAGTTCGAAACATATGCCCCAGCATCTTGTTGTACCAGGGCCATTGATACTCCGTGTCCGATGCGCTGTGCACGCCGACGTAGCCGCCGCCGTGTTGGATGAAGCGCTCGAACACTGCCTGCTGCTCGTCATTGAGCACGTCGCCGGTGGTGAGCAGGAACATCACGACTTTATATCTGGCAATCGCCTCGTCGGTGAAGATCCGCTTCGGATCCTCGCTCCAGAACACTTCGAAGTTGTGCTGCTTGCCGAGCTGGCGCACGGCGGTGACGCCTTCGAGGATGGACTCGTGATGCCACCCCGCCGTCTTGCTGAAAACCGCGACGCTGAACTGCTCGGCGTGGGCCGCCACGCTCATCAAGCAGGCGAGCGTCGTCAGCAGCAGGATTCTGAATCTCGTCATGATGATGGATTACTCCGCAAATGCCGGAAAGGTGGGCAGCTTCGTTAAATCGCGCTGATCGTGCTGAATCACGACCACGGCGTGCAGATTCTTTTCGATGGCCTTGAAACGGTCCAGCGACGCGAGCGTCTGGGCGCGGTCGACATTGAACGTGGGCACGCCGTTATTCACATAGTTCTCGCGAAAGTGCGCGGCGTCGCCCGAGAGCACGACGTATCCCGTGCGAGCGAGTTTCACCAGCAGCCCGTGATGCCCCGGCGTATGGCCGGGCAAGTCGAGCATGACCACGCTTTGATCGCCGAACACATCCTTGTCGCCGCTGATCTCTTCGACCTTGCCGTCGCCGTTGATCCAATGAGCCAGCGGCCTGGCGCGTGGACTGTCGGGTGTGCGCAGTACTTGAGCATCGCCTTTGCCGATCAGCAGCCGCGCCTGCGGAAACAGCTTCGCCTGGCCGGTGTGATCGTAATGATAGTGGCTGATGCCGATCACCTCGATCTGTTTCGGATCGACGTGCAGCTGCGCCAGCTGTTCCGGTAACAACGTCGCGATCGTCTCACCGGTCGCATTCGGGCCCTGCAACGGCCGCCCGAGATCGTCGGGCGACAGGCCGGTATCCCACAGCATGTAACTGGCGCCGTGCTGAATCAGGTAGCAGCTCACCGCAAAGCGCTTGGACTGGCCCGGGTAAGCAAAGGTATCGGAGTACTCGTTCAAGTCGTCGACCTGGATTTCGCCGCAGTCCAGGCGCCAGAGCTTCAGCGGGGCAGGGCTCGGGGCCGCCTGTGCCGTCGCCATCCACGCGAGTAACAACCCGCTGCCAAAAGAAACGATGCCTTTCATACGTGCTCTTGGAAAAAGCCCTGCGGCCAGTACGGAGCTCGGATCTTCGTCGTTTTAGAGACTCGTCACAACTCGTTCGTGCTCAGGGAATGTCTGTCGGCGCCATCAGTGGCGCGGAGCTATGGCCGCCGCTGGGCCACCCCGAAGATGCGGCCGGCGTACGAAGGGAACCAATAACGGAGAATCGATTGAGCGCACGTCGTCCTCGTGGGTGGATCGTCCTGTCCCTGCTCGCCGTCGCGGCAGTGGTCATCGGTCATCCGTTCCCGCCGCTCTGGCAGAACGGCAACGGCCCCGCGGTCCACTATCAGCCGGTGTCGTGGCCGGCCGAGCCCGCCAATCCGCAGAACTGCGGCGAATCGTGCGGCGACTGGAAACCGTACACGCGCTTCAGCAGAAGCCTGACCGATCCCCGCACCCAGGACCCTTCGAACGGCGGCACGGCCCCGCAGAACTACGTCAACGTTTCTTCCTCGTGCACGGACAAGAGCCTGCCGAGCATCTATTACTACCTGCACAAGGACACGTTCGATCCAGCCAAGGACGTGCTGATGTTTCGCTGGCGCGTCGAGCAGCCGGCCAACACGTATGCAACCGGCCCGAGCGCCGGCACGTACAGCTCCAGCAATCCCTGGAGCTCGGCGCTGTGGACGGTGCTGTTCGACGTGGACGGCAGCGGCTATCGCAGCCTGGCCGCCCATTTGAACGGCTCGTCGGGCTCGCCGAGCGAGCCGATCGACCTGCTCGCCGGCATCTGGGGCGAGACGCCGTCGCAATCGCTGGATTACATCAACGATCCGAAAGTGCACCTGCTCGGGCACAACCCGACCGCGCTGATCGGCCCCAGCGATCGCATCCTGAATTTCCAGAGCATGCTGTCGCCGACCGAGACGTGGCCGAACGGCGCCAACGAAACGTCGTGGGACTACGGCACCACGCGCGCAAAAAAGGTCTCGACCTCGCCCTGTACCGAATATTTCATCGACTACCAGATTCCGGTCGCGATGCTGGATGCGAGCGGCGTCGGCGGTCCGAAGATCACGCGCGATACGCCGATTGCGATGCTGTTCTGTACCGCCAACAGCTTGAACAATCCGTTCCAGAAGGACTGCGCCATCAATCGCAGCTGGGCTGCGAATGCGTCGACGCCGGCGCCTTTCGGCGATTATCTGTCGTTCAACAAGACCGAGTCGTATCAACAGCCGATTGTTTCCAAGGTGACGGCGGAGCCGCCGAACACCTGCCCCGGCACATACAAGCTCACGGCGAAGGTGCAGGACGCGCTGGCGTTGAACAATGGCGTGGTGACAACATCCATCAAGTCGGTGGAGTTCTACTACTGGCACGATCGCGACGGCGACGGTGACGCGACGGCGGGCGACGTTGGCAGCCAGTGGACGCGCATCACGCCAGCTGCGACGCTGCAGTCGCAATCGTTGAATACCTGGAGCGCCGATTGGGCGCCGGCATCGCTGCCGAAAGGCAAATATCTGATCGGCGTGCAGGCCGTGGACGATGCGACCAAGCTCGACGACGGCATGACTTCAACGGGTGTCGATCACCGCACGTTCTCTTATCTTTCCGGCGACACCGACAACAAGATCTATATCGCGGGCACGTGGCAGACGGGCCAGCAGGCGGTGTTCCCGACGCATTCGCCGGGGCAGTCGCCGTCGAACGGCGAAGATTGGTACGGCAATCCTTCGGTGACCGGCAACCAGGTTGCGCTCGTCGGCACCGCGATCAACGTGTGCGGCGTGGCGCCGACGATTTCTCTCGCGGCGGCGCCGGGCAACGTCGCGGCCGGCGGCACTGTGAACTTCACGCTCTCGGTCGCGAATCCTTCGTCCAACGTCAATGCGGTCACTGTCGATACGCTCGCCGCCGAGCTGCCCGCTGGATTTGCTTACGTC